>CAJUMM010000078.1 GCA_910586955.1 uncultured Lachnospiraceae bacterium
GATTTCCGCCTCGGTTCCATGCAGGGAGCCCTGCACCATCTCCGGCTTCCCTCCGCCTTTGCCGGAAAAGGCGGCGTTTAGCTTTTGGCATAGGGGGCGCACGTCCCAGGCAGCGCTTCCCAGGACATAGCGGTAGCCTTCCCTATCATTTCCGGTGAAGACGCAGGCGATGCCCTTTAAGCGCCGAGTCAGGAGGTTAACAAATTCCCGCATGGCGGAGGCATCCAGGCTTTCTTCAAAAAAGGCAATATTTCCAGTTCCTTCCGGTACAGCGGCAGCTTTCCTCTGAATCATGGTTTTTTGAAATTCCATAATACGCCCTGTGAGGGCATAATTTTCTTCCTTCAAATGTTCCACCGCTTCCCCAATGCGCTCTTCCTTGGCGGAGAGCAGCACGGAGACGGCTTTGACGGATGCTTCTTTTTCCCGGTAGTCTAAAAGGGCCCGGTCTCCAGCCAGGAGGCTGACCCGGACACCGCCCCGGTGTGCCTGGACACTGGTGAGTTTGATAAGGCCGATTTCCCCGGTGAAGGCAACGTGGGGAGCGCAGCAGGCGCAGGTATCCACGCCGGGAATAGTTACAATCCGCACCTGTCCCCGGATCTCGATCTTGCTGCGGTACTCCAGGGTGTTAAGCGTCTCCCGGTCCGGGAAAGAAATCCGGAGGGGCAGGTTGGCGAAGACTGCCCGGTTGGCTTCCCTTTCAATTTCCGCCAGTTCTTCCCTGGAAATATTGCCGTTAAAGTCCAGGGTCACTTCCTTCTCACCCAGATGAAAGCCTACATTGTCATAGCCAAAGCGCTGATGGACCAGGCCGGAGACAATATGCTCCCCGGAATGCTGCTGCATGCGGGAAAAGCGTGTTTCCCAGTCAAGCTTTCCGGTGACTGCAGTGCCGCAAGACAGTGCCTGTCCGGTATAGTGCCAGATAACGCCCTCTTTTTCCCGGGTGTCATAGACTGCTGTGTCATTCAAAAATCCCAGATCCCCGCCCTGTCCGCCGCCCTCCGGGAAGAAGGCAGTCCGGTCAAGGGCAATGCGCCAGCCCTTTGGCGCCGCTTCGCAAGCCGTTACTGTGGCTGTAAATTCCTGCAGATGGCTGTCCGTATCATAAAGTTTTTCTGTGATTTTCAAAATCGGTTCTCCTTTTTTAATCTTGTATCCGTTCTCCGGGGTTTCTGCTGGTTTCTCTGCATTTTAGTATAGCACCGGAATTGACTTTTGCCCAGCAAAAACGTATACTAAAAGGCAAAAGCCGGACAGGAAGACAAGATGAGGGCCGGAAAGAATGTGGGAAAGGAAGAAGAATTATATGATAGGACAACACGGCACAGACCAGACAACACTGGCCTATATCAATCTCTACGGGGTTCTGGGAACCCTGGAAAATCTCTGCCGGCTGGATGAGGAGGCCAAGGCCCTGATTGCAGATCGGAAGGTCAGCATCGGCTTTGCAGTCCAGGGAGGGCCGGCGGCTACCCTGTATTTTGACCACGGAACCTGTACCTTAAAAAGCGGGGCGGATCACTGTGATATCCGCATCCCCTTTTCCTGTGCGGAAAAGTTCAACGGTATGATGGACGGGACGGTGACTCCCATTCCCTCCAAAGGATTTACGAAACTTCCCTTTTTGCTGAAACGCTTCACCAGGCTGACGGATATTCTCACCCGGTATCTGAAGGCGTCCCCGGAGGACTTACAGGATCCGGTATTTTTTGAGAAGAGCACGGCCTTGATGTTTTATACCATAGCCGGGGCCATCAGCCAGATAGGAAACCATGACAGGATTAGCCGGACAAGTGCTTCCTATATGAATGACGGGATTATCCGGCTTTCTATAAAAAACGGTCCCACGGCTTCCATCTGCGTGAAGGATCACCGGCTACGGACAGTGAAAAAGGAGCCCAAGGTACCGGATGCACGGATGGAGTTCGGGAGCATTTCCATTGCACGGGATCTCTTTGAGGGGAAAATCAACTCCCTGGCCTGCATCGGAACGGGAGATATCCGCATGGGCGGCATGATCTCTATGCTGGACAATATGAACCGGATTCTGGACCGGGTTGGTCTGTATCTTGCTTAAAGGAGGCGCATCATGAGAACATTACATACTTATACAAAGAGCAGAGAGGCCTTTGCCAGGGCGGCGAAGGTGATTCCCTCCGGGGTCTATGGGCATCTGGGTCCGGCGGAAGGGTGCTTTATTCCCATTGAGGCATTTCCCATGTTTGGGGAGCGGGCCAAGGGCAGTTACCTCTGGGATGTGGACGGCAACCGCTTTATTGACTATATGTGTGCCTACGGTCCCAATGTGCTGGGATACTGCGATCCGGATGTGGACCAGGCGGCCCGGGCCCAGATGGAGCTTGGCAACTGCATGACATCGCCTTCCACGAAAATGATTGATTTTGCGGAGCTTCTGGTGGATACGGTACACTCGGCAGACTGGGCCTTCTTCGCCAAAAACGGCAATGATGTGACCACCCTTGCAGTGATGACGGCCAGGGCCTACACCCACAGAAAGAAGATTGTATTTTTTAAGGGCTACTATCACGGGGTTTCCCCCTGGACCCAGAAGGTTGATTATGCGGGTATTCTGGAGGAGGATGTCTGCAACAATATCTACGTGGACTGGAATGATTATGAAGCCCTGGAGCGGGTCTTTGAGGAAAACAAAGGGGAAATTGCAGCCCTTATCAGCCAGCCCTATATGCACGGGAATTTTAAGGACAACGAGTTTCCGGAGGAAGGATTCTGGGCCAAAGTGCGAAAGCTCTGCACAGATAACGACACGGTGCTGGTGATTGACGATGTGCGGGCCGGTTTCCGTATGGATCTGGCAGGCTCGGATCACTATTTCGGTTTTGAGGCGGACCTTATCTGCTTCTGTAAAGCTTTGGCAAACGGCTACAATGTGTCCGCTCTCTGCGGAAAAGATTTCTTGAAAAATGCAGTCAGCAGCCTGTCCTTTACGGGAAGCTACTGGATGAGCGCCGTGCCTTTTGCGGCAGGGATTGCCTGTATCGAAAAAATGAAAAAGCTGGATATTGCCAGGCTTTTAAATGAAAAGGGAACGAAAGTGAAAGAGGGCCTGACTGCCGCAGCTGAGAAGTTTGGCTTTGATCTGAGGGTAACGGGAATGCCTTCCCTGTTCTACCTGCGGATAGCGGACGACCCCACCCTGCAGCTTCACCAGGAGTGGGTGGCGGAATGCGTGCTGCGGGGGGTATTCTTTACCAACCATCACAATCATTTTATCAATGCCTCCTTGACGGATGAGGATATTGCCGAAACCCTGGCTGTAGCGGAGGAAGCCTTTGAGGTGGTGCGCAGCCGTCATCCGGAGGGGAAGGAACATGATTGATCTTCACGGCCAGGCAGGGCTTCCCTATGTAAACCGTGGGGTGTATACAGGAAGTTACCGGGGGATGCGCTACCGGATGTGCAAGAAGGAGAGGGAAGAAGGGGGAAAATATCTGGAAACAGTAATCTATCCGGAGCCTTTCTGCTTTGAGGTAACGGCAGAGGAGGAGAAGGAGTTCCGGGAGTTTCCCTTTACGGAAGAAGGCTTTGACGCGGCGGTGGAATGGCTGAACCAGGCATACGAGGAACAAAAGGAGCGCTGGGAAGCTGCCGGCAAGGAAAAGTGGGTGTGAGTTTACAGGGGATTTGCGAGGGGATATTCTCTTCTGACAAGAAAGGGTGAAACAGGCGTGAGGCAGGAGACAGAGATTCGGCGGCTGGCCGGTAAAGACTGTATATTGGAATATGAGCTGACTAGAAAGCCGGTCAAAAATCTGAATCTGCGGGTTCATCCGGATGGGCGGATCTGTGTTTCGGCCCACCTGTCCGTCCCCGTAGAGCGGATTGACGCCTTCGTGAAGGAAAAAGAGGGCTTTATCCTCAGCGCCCGGAAACGTTTTGCGGAGAAGAGAAGGGAAGGGGAGAGGGCACCCAGGGAGCATCACAAAGAGGAGATCTTTTCCCGGATCTGCCAGGAGTTCTATCCCCTCCTTAGCCCCTACGGCACACCGTATCCGGAGATCCGGATACGGACTATGACCTCCTGTTGGGGTGTCTGCCATCCAAAGAAGGGCAGCATTACCCTCAACAGGCGTCTGCTGGAGATGCCGGCAGGCTGTATTGAATATGTCGTGCTGCACGAGCTGGCGCACTTTGTCCACCCCAACCATTCGCGGGCGTTTTATAGCCTTCTCACGGAATGGATGCCGGACTGGAGGGAGCGTAAAGGAGAGCTGGAAAAGTATACCTTAACGGACGGTCCGAAGGACCTGTCATACGGGGTGCCGTAGGGTATACGTTGATAGATGAGTAGACTTGCGCTGATGCCCTTTGGGGCGGCGGTTGTTTAGGGAATTTGTGAAAATTGTGTCGTAATTCTTAAAAGATCATAAATTACGGAAAGCTTATTGTATCCTTTTAGACAATATGCTATGCTGAAAATACCTTTTCTTGACAGGGGCGTAGGTGGTTGAGAAAGAGTATCCACAATGATATTTTTGTCAAAATGTTCTTTGGGAAAAATTCTTTCCCTTGATTTCCAAAACGAAAATTGCTGGTTCTTCTGCTTCAAAAGATGTGGAGATGGCCTTTGAAAAGACGAAAAAGTATGCTAAAATAAAGGAGGATATTAAAATGAAACCGTTAAAAGATCTGAACCTTACAGATCGATTTCTGTTTGATGAGGTTATGGAGGATCCGCAGCATTCGTCTGGATGTTTTTTCCGTTGACGAGGAGCATGTAGTTTACAATACGGAGATGCAGCAGAAACGGAAAAACGATTTGGCAAAACGAAGCAGGTACTATCAGGCCCTTGTGGATATTTCCCTGCTGGAACCGGGAATTCCCAATTACAACCTTCTCAATCAGTCTTACATTATTATGATTATGCCGTTTGATTTGTTTGGCTATGGGAAATACCGCTATACCTTTTACCCGGTCTGCAAAGAAGTACCGGAGTGTGGGCTGGAGGACGGAGCTGTACGGATTTTTCTCAACACCCGCGGCAAAAACCCGGAGGAGGTTTCCTCTGAGCTGGTAGAGTTTTTAGAGTATCTGGAGCATACGACGGATAAAATGGCAGGAAAGTCAAACAGTGAATATATCAGGCGGATTCATAAGCGTGTATGTAAGGTAAAGGCGAACGAGGAGGTGGGCATCAAATATATGCAGGCATGGGAAGAGCGCTATTATGATCGGGAGGAAGCGAGAGAGGAAGGCTTTCAGATAGGCCTTAAAGAGGGCCGAGAAGAAGGCCGAAAAAAAGGCTGGGAGGAAGGCACGGAAAAAGGTAGAGAAAAAGGTAGAGAAGAAGGTAGAGAAAGGACAAAAAGGATTTTCAAGCTGCATATACAGGGAAAATCCGAGGAGGAAATTGCAAAAATCTGCGAAGTTTCGATAGAAGAGGTGCATCGTACATTGGAGTGAAGGTTGAAAGGAACAGGGCAAGGCCGTTTTCAGGCCTTGCCCTTGCTTGTTGTACAGGTCTAGTTGTCCTCCTCGTCGTTTACGGTCTTGGTGTAAACCGTCCGCTTTCTGGCCATGACGTCGCTCTCCAGATACTCGTCGTAGGTGGTGATCTTGTCGATCATGCTGCCATTTGGCAAAAGCTCGATAATCCGGTTGGCGGTGGTCTGGACAATCTGGTGATCCCGGGAAGAGAAGAGCAGCACGCCGGGGAATTTAATGAGACCGTTGTTTAAGGCCGTGATGGCTTCCATGTCCAGATGGTCGGTGGGTTCGTCGAGAATCAGGATGTTGGCTCCGGAGATCATCAGCTTGGAAAGCATACAGCGGACCTTTTCTCCTCCCGAGAGAACCCGGACTTTCTTCACCCCGTCCTCTCCGGCAAAGAGCATCCGTCCCAGGAAGCCCCGGACATAGGTGGCATCCTTAATCTCGGAGTACTGGGTCAGCCAGTCTACGATAATGTCGTCGTTGTCAAATTCCGAGGAATTGTCCTTGGGGAAATAGGACTGGCTGGTGGTGACACCCCATTTGTAGGTGCCCTCGTCCGGCTCCAGTTCTCCGGCCAGAATGCGGAACAGAGTGGTCTTGGCAAATTCATTGCTTCCCACGAAGGCTACCTTGTCGTCATGTCCCAGGATAAAGGAGATATTGTCTAAGATCTTTACCCCGTCAATGGTCTTGGAGATCCCCTCCACAGTCAGCACTTCGTTCCCGATCTCCCGGTTGGGACGGAAATCAATGTAGGGATATTTCCGGCTGGAGGGTTTGATCTCGTCCAGTTCGATTTTTTCCAGTGCCCGCTTCCGGGAAGTGGCCTGCTTGGATTTGGAAGCGTTGGCGCTGAAACGGGAGATAAATTCCTGCAGCTCCTTGATCTTTTCTTCCTTCTTCTTATTGGCCTCCTTCATCTGGCGGATCAGGAGCTGGCTTGACTCGTACCAGAAATCGTAGTTTCCGGCATAGAGCTGGATTTTGCCGTAGTCAATATCCGCAATATGGGTGCAGACCTTGTTCAGGAAATAGCGGTCGTGGGAGACCACAATTACCGTGTTGCTGAAATTGATAAGAAATTCCTCCAGCCAGGCGATGGCGTCCAGATCCAGATGGTTGGTGGGCTCGTCTAAGAGAAGGATATCCGGGTTGCCAAAGAGGGCCTGGGCCAGCAGCACCTTTACCTTCTGGGCTCCCAAGAGATCCTTCATAAGGCTGTAGTGGAGGTCTGTTTCGATTCCCAAGCCGTTTAAAAGGGTGGCGGCGTCGGATTCTGCCTCCCAGCCGTCCATATCGGCAAATTCCGCCTCCAGCTCGCTGGCACGGATGCCGTCCTCATCGGTAAAGTCCTCCTTGGCGTAGATGGCGTCTTTCTCCTTCATAATCTGGTACAGGCGGGCATTGCCCATGATCACCGTATCCAGAACTGTGTACTCATCGTACTGGAAGTGATCCTGCTTTAAAAAGGAAAGCCGCTGGCCGGGAGTAATGGCAATGTCCCCGTTGGTGGAGTCCAGCTCCCCGGAGAGGATTTTCAAGAAGGTGGATTTTCCTGCCCCGTTGGCGCCGATAAGGCCGTAGCAGTTGCCCTCGGTAAATTTAATATTTACGTCTTCGAACAGAGCCTTTTTTCCAATCCGGAGGGTTACATTATTTGCACTAATCATAGATTTCGCTCCTCATTGTGGTTGTTATAATCCCTTCCTATTTTACAGAAAAATGCCGATTTTGCAAGTGTTTTTTCCGTAATTCCGGCTATTTTGGAAGGTTCCGGGGAAAATTGTGATTTGGAGATTGCGATTGGAGGGAAGGTGAAATATAATAAGAGGGAGAGACCTTAAGGACAGGAAATTTGTGAGGAGGGATGCTGTATGAAGGAACCGGGAGGCTATGGTTTTTGCCCGAAATGCGGAGCCCTGATGCGTGACGGCCTGTGCCCGGGGTGCGGATACGGGAAAACAATGAAAAAAGGGGCCGCCAGGGCCGGGAAAAAATCCGGCTCTCAAAGTGCGGGAAAGGGCCCCCTGTGGCTGGTTCTGGCAGTCGTTGTTCTCTGCGGCATGGTTCTGGGGACTTCTCTGTGGAACAGGGGAGAAACTTCTTTGGAGGAAGAGGAGGAAGCTTCGGAGGAAGAAGGAACCTCCTACGGCCAAAGCCAGGAATACTATTTTGACGGGACCCTGGTTACGGAGGACCCAATCGCCTACGGGGAGCCCCTGGCCGGAAACGGAGGTCTCTTTGGGGGACGGCCGGTCTTGCCCTATCAGCCGGAGGTAGATCCAAAATCCTATCATCCGGATCCGGAGGACGATTTTTACCGGTGCCTTGCCAATGCAGAGGGTGAGGAGGGACTGGGTTATTCTGTTGCCTGGGAAAAGGAGGAAATTGCTCTGGAAAACGGCACAGACAAAGGTACCTTTGAGATTCCTAAGGTGGAATCGGAAAATCCGGAGCTGGACAAGCGTATGAATTCCGAAATTCGGGAGATGATTTTACCAGAGGATCTGAAAGGGGAATATCTGCCCCAGATTACCTTTTATGTGACCCGCATGAGTGAGGAGCGTTTCAGCGCCGTACTGGAACTGGGAGTTCCGGATCCTTCCACCCAGCAGGAGTATGCAGGCGTCACTTACATGGAATACCCCAAGCTTCTTCGGACGGTTAATTATAATATGGAAACAGGAGAGAGGCTTTGGGCCGAAGACATGCTTGAGATAACGCCGGCTATGGCCGCCCGGTTCTGGTCTTTGTGCTGCTGGCAGAATCCCAATGCCGGCATTCTTAAAACCTTTGAGGAGCTGGGGATAGAGGGTTTGGCAGAGAAGCTTTCCGGGGAAGAGGCAATTTGTTTTTACACGCCGGTGGGGCTGGAGATTGGTTTTTATGATGAAGGGGGCTATATTACGGCTACGGTGAACCGGGAGCATTCCCTGCCTTTTTACCGGTATTTCCTGGAGGAGCCGGATTATGAACCTTCGCCGGAGGATGCTTATTACAAAAGACTTGTGAATGCCCTCCGGGAGGATCTGAGCTACCAGGTGGAATTTCAGGTCCGCAATTATGAAGACGAGACGGGCCGGTACTATTTCTATTATCCCCAGCTTGCAGGGGGAGAGATTCCCAATCTGGAGGAGATCAATGAGCGCATCCGGGAAATAGCCTGGATTTACAGTGAAGAACCACGTCTCGGGGCTCCGGACGGAGTGGAAACCATTTCCTATGTGACCTATATGGATGAAGAGGTTATCAGCATTGTGGTTTGCGAGTATACGTATCATTGTAACCTGGAGGGGATCTGGGAGGAGCTTGGGCGTCTCTACAGCGTCACCTTTGATTTAAAGGAGGGAAAAGAAATTCCCAAGCTTGAGATTCTTCCTATGGACACAGCCTTTGCCGGCCGGTTCCTGGAGCTTTTGGAAGAACAAAAAGAAAAAAATCCCAGACGGAGCAGCATGGAGCTGGAGACGCCGGAGTCCATCTACCGGTATTACTTCACGGATGAGTGGAACAATCTGGCCTTTTACACACCGGTGGGAATCGAGGCAGGATTTAACCGGGTTGGGTATTATTTAACGGTAACCGTAAAACAATCACAGGAGGATTCATAAAACAATGAAGAACAGAACATTTATTTCCATGGTACTTTTCGGGTTTTCCCTGCTGTTTCTTGCAGGCTGCGGGAAAGGTAAAGAAGAGAAGCAGCCGGAGGTGGGAGAGATTTTGAAGGCGGTCCAGGAGGCTTACGGGGAGAATTATCTGCCGGATATGGATCTGGATGAGGCCGCTCTTTCCCAGATGCTGGGAATGGATCTGGATTCCGTGGAGTCCTTTGCGGCCCAGATGCCTATGATCGGCGCCCACCCGGACCGGGTGATCATTGCCAAGGCCAAGGAGGGCAGAGGAGATGATTTGGAAGCGGAGCTTACGAAGATGCGCACGGCTCTGGTGGAGGATACCATGATTTACCCCATGAATATGGCAAAGACCCAGGCCTGCCAGGTAGTGCGTCACGGGGACTATGCGGCTCTCTTTCTGGTGGGAGCTCTGGATGAACGTCCGGATCCCACAGAGGAGGAAGCTCTTGATTTTGCCAAAGAGGAGACCCAGAAGGCCGTTGATGCTTTTGAGGCTTGTTTTTAAATGGTATTCAGCAGCTTTACCTTTTTACTTGCCTTTCTGCCGGTGATGCTGGCGGTCTATTTTCTGGCTCCTCCTAAGTTCCGAAACGGCGTTCTCTTTCTGGGAAGCCTGTTCTTTTATGCCTGGGGGGAGCCGGTCTATGTGCTGCTGATGCTTTTTTCCACCCTGGTGGACTATGTACATGGACTGCTGGCAGGGCGCTTCCGGGGCACTTGGAAAAGCAGGGCGGTTCTCTGCTCTTCGGTGGCAGTGAATTTAGGGCTTCTAGCATTTTTTAAATACAGCGGCCTCGCCCCCCTTCCCATTGGGATTTCCTTCTATACCTTTCAGACCATGTCCTACACCATAGATGTCTGCCGGGGGAGGACGCCTGTACAGAGAAATATCATCGCCTTTGGAGCTTATGTGGCCATGTTTCCCCAGCTCATTGCCGGCCCCATTGTCCGCTATGCGGAAATTCAAAAGGAATTGGATGAGAGAAAGACAGGCCTTAAGGACATGAGCGCCGGACTGGATCGTTTCCTCTTGGGCCTTGGGAAGAAGGTGCTTCTGGCAAACTCTTTCGGGGAGCTGTGGCTGAAGTACAGCCAGGGAACATCCCCAAGCGTCCTGGGAGCCTGGATTGGGATTTTGGCCTTTGCCCTGCAGATTTACTTTGATTTTTCCGGCTACTCCGATATGGCTGTAGGGCTTGGAAGAATGCTGGGCTTTACCTTCCCGGAAAATTTCAACTATCCCTATATTTCCAGAAGCATTACGGAATTTTGGCGGCGCTGGCATATGACTTTGGGAGGCTGGTTCCGGGAGTATGTGTACATTCCTCTGGGAGGAAGCCGCAGAGGGCGTCTTATACAGCTCCGCAATATCCTGGTTGTGTGGATGCTCACAGGTATCTGGCACGGGGCCGGATGGAACTTCCTGGTCTGGGGCCTTTATTTTGCAGTGATTTTGATTGCAGAAAAGGTGCTGCTCCTGGAGATTTTAGAGAAACTTCCGGAAGCCTTTTCCCATGTGTATGCCCTTCTGGCCATTCTGGCAGGCTGGGTGATTTTTGCCTTTGACTCCCTTCCCCAGGGGGTGAGGTGGCTGGGGCTGATGACGGGCCTTTCCGGTGCTCCCCTTTGGAGCACAGTGGATCTGTATGAGCTTCGCTCCTACGGGCTCTTGCTTCTGTCAGGCATGCTTTTTAGCACACCCTTATGCAGGAATCTGGGCAGAAAGTATCTGCGCTCCCCGGCCTGGCAGACGGCGGGCCTTCTGGCGGTGGGAATTTTAAGCTTTGCGGGGCTTGCGGCGGGAAGCTATAACCCCTTTTTGTATTTTCGATTTTAATGACGGGACTGGAATAAATAAAAACAGTCAAATTTCGGAGGCGCCGGAAGGAATATGACGGGACTGGAATAAAATATGAAAATAAAAGTTTGGATACTATGCACAGCCTGGGTCCTCTTTGCCCTCTTTAACTTCCTGGCTCCCAAGCGCGTCTTCTCTGAGGCGGAGAACCGCTACCTTGCGCAGAAGCCGGAGTTCCATCGGAAGGCAGTCTTAAGGGGCTCTTATATGGAAGAATATGAGAAGTGGATGACGGATCAGCTGATTCTCCGGGACGGTTTCGTATCTTTGAAAGCTTCCGCAGATCAGGTCCTTGGCAGGGGAGACATGGGTGGTGTCTATCTGGGCCAAGACGGATATCTTCTGGAGATGTTTACGGAAATCGATGAGGAAAAATGGAATAGAAATGTGGAAAAAGCCGCCGGCTTCTTAGAGCGCATGGAGGAGGAGGGACGGACCGTCCATTTCCTGATGGTTCCCACGGGAGCCTGGGTGATGGAAGAGAAACGGCCCCGCTATGCGCCGGAGCTTGACCAGGAGGCGCTTTTCATGGAGCTGGAAGAGAAGATTCCGGGGTTTGTGAGTGCAAGGCCGGCTCTTCGGAAGGCCTGGGAAGAGCTTCCCCAGGGTGAGGAAAACCAGCTGTATTACCGCACGGATCACCACTGGACCTCTCTTGGGGCTTATTACGGCTACCGGGCCCTCCGGGAGGCACAGGGAAAAGAGGTGCCGGCTCTCTCCCAGAGATCGGAAGAGCACACGTCTGAACTCCAGTCACGCACACAAATCTCG
>CAJUMM010000079.1 GCA_910586955.1 uncultured Lachnospiraceae bacterium
AGAGGAAGAAATGCCGCAGAATACAGCGTTTGG
This sequence comes from uncultured Lachnospiraceae bacterium, assembly GCA_910586955.1. Classification (GTDB taxonomy): domain Bacteria; phylum Bacillota; class Clostridia; order Lachnospirales; family Lachnospiraceae; genus Laedolimicola. The sequence goes on from CAJUMM010000079.1 coordinate 34, forward strand.
CTGGTTCTGCGGTGTTTTTTTTTTTTTTTTTCGGGCATTCATACGAAATGTCCGTTAAGGTATATAAAGCCGGACGCCAAAATAGAGAAACCTTCCCCCTCAAACGGAGGCAGAGGCTCTGAGAAGCTAATCCCTAAGACGCACTAGAAAACTGCTCGGCAGTGGCCTCCCAGTTTAAGTGCTTTCTAAGGGATGGATCTTCCCGCCGCCTCTTAACGCCTCCAAGTGTTTGAGGGGGAAGGTTTCTCTATTTTGGCTGTCAGCTATAAAAGCACTTACGTACAGCAACCCCCAGTAGTTGGAGAAAGCCTCCGCTTAGCTTGCAAGTCTTTTCTGCCCTGATGGCTGCTAGGTACTAAAGCTGACTCTAATATACGCCAGTCGGAAGAAATAAAGTATTCTCCTCAAACACTTGGAGGGGGGTACTTTGTCCCTTCCTGCTGACAAATACGAAAAGCATCATACATCAACAGCTGTCGGGTCAGGGAAAGGCACCGGAAAACAATGCGGGGGTTGCCAGAGACGGAGGTGAGATCCGCTCTTTAGAAAGCACTTAGCGAAGAAGCCATTGCTGATGAGCTTAGTGCGTCTTAAGAGCTAGCTCACCGCAGTCTCTACCCCGTTTTCCGGTGCCTTTCCCTGACCTGGCAGCGTCCGGATTATGAGATCTTCCGGTTTGTCCGGCTTCGTATGTTTGCCGGGAAGAAAAATGCGAATACTAAAGGGTGAATTTGAGAAGAAAAGGAGCTGTGAATCAGGATGACTTTGAATCAGGAGAGAAATTTTTCTACAAAAGGCAAGACAAAAGAGGAGGCAGGAGGCCACATTTACGACATGATTATCATCGGAGGCGGCCCGGCGGGGTACACGGCAGCCCTCTATGCCCTCCGGGCGGGGCTTGATGCGGTAGTGCTGGAGAAACTTTCGGCGGGAGGACAGATGGCCCTCACAGGGCAGATCGACAATTACCCGGGTTTTGAGGAAGGGATTGACGGCTTTACCTTAGGTGAAAAAATGCGGAAAGGCGCCCAGCGGTTCGGGGCGGTAAGCCGTTTTACGGAGGTGCTCTCTGCGGAGCTTTCAGGAGCAGTCAAACAGGTGTCAGCCAGAGACGGGCTCTATCAGGGGCGGACGGTAGTTCTGGCTACGGGGGCAGGTCCCAGGGAGCTTGGAGTGGAAGGAGAGAAAGAGCTTGCAGGAAAGGGGATCCACTACTGCGCTGCCTGCGACGGCATGTTCTACAAAGGCAGAACCGTGGCAGTGATAGGAGGGGGAAATACGGCTGCCGCCGATGCCCTGCTTTTGTCCCGCATTTGTGAAAAGGTTATTCTGGTCCACCGCCGGGATACCCTCCGGGCGGAGAAAATTTACCGGGCTCCCCTGCAGGAGGCGGCAAATGTGGAGTTTATCTGGAACAGTACCGTGACGAAGCTGATCCCTGAGGAGCGGGTGAGGGGCATCCGGTTAAAGGATACCCGCACCGGGAAAGAGCAGGAGGTTTCCTGCGACGGCGTCTTTATTGCAGTGGGCAGAAAACCGGCCACGGAACTGGTGAAAGGACAGCTTTCCCTTGATCCGGCGGGATATGTGGAAGCGGATGAGTCCACCCGCTCCAGCCTGCCCGGGGTGTTTGCAGCAGGGGATGTGCGGGCCAAAGCCCTGCGGCAGATTGTAACTGCCGTGGCGGACGGGGCGATGGCCGTTCATTTTGCGGAGGAATATCTGGCGTGATATGCGGGAAATTTGATACTGGATAGCATGCCGGAACTATGGTAAGATATCAATAACAGACAGGGAGGTGCATGGTGTGGCTAGGACGATCAGCATTGGATGCCAGGATTTTGGGACAATCCGCAGAGGAAACTACTTTTATATTGATAAGACTTCGTTTCTTTCGGAATGGTGGGAGGGCGGAGACAGTGTAACTCTCATTACCCGTCCCAGGCGTTTTGGGAAGACCCTAAATTTGAGTATGACGGAGCAGTTTTTTTCTACAAAATATGCAGGCCGGGGAGAAGAACTCTTCCGGGGACTTTCTATCTGGGAGCGGGAGCCGTATAGAGAGCTTCAAGGAACCTATCCGGTGATTGCACTGAGCTTTGCGGATGTGAAAGAGAGGACTTTTGCAGATGTAAGGGAAAAGATCTGCCAGATTTTGCAGAATGTCTATATACAGCATGATTTCCTTTTGACAGAAGGATTTTTAAAGGACGGAGAGGCAGAGTTTTTCCGCAAAGTGGCACCTGGTATGTCGGATACAGTGGCTTCTTATACTTTAAAGTCTCTGTCATCTTATTTGAAACGTTATTATGGAAAGAAAGTAATTATCCTTCTGGACGAATATGACACTCCTATGCAGGAAGCCTATGTAAACGGGTATTGGGAAGAACTGGTATCTTTTACCAGAGGCTTCTTTCATGCCACTTTTAAGACGAATCCCTCTCTGGAACGGGCTATTATGACCGGCATTACGCGGGTAAGCAGGGAATCCATTTTTTCGGATTTGAATAATCTCAAAGTTGTGACAACAACTTCAAACGAGTATGCAGATTGTTTCGGTTTTACAGAAGAAGAGGTTTTTGCAGCATTGGAGGAATTTGAACTGCCGGAGCGGAAACAGGAGGTAAAGAGGTGGTATGACGGCTTTACTTTCGGGAGGCAGACAGATATTTATAACCCCTGGTCAATTTTGAATTATCTGGATACAAAGAAGCTTGGTGTCTACTGGGCTAACTCCAGCTCTAACAGTTTGGCCGGAAAACTGATTCAGGAGGGCACCAAAGAAATCAAGCAGGAATTTGAGAATCTCCTGAAAGGCGGAACAATCCAGGTGGAAATTGACGAGCAGATTGTATACGGAGAGCTGTACAGAACGAGAAATGCCGTCTGGAGTCTGCTGCTTGCCAGCGGTTATTTAAAAACCCTTCAGGTAGAGTTTACGGAGGAGACAGGGCGTTGGAATTACAGCTTGGTGCTGACTAATAAAGAAGTGGGAGTTATGTTTGCCAATATGATCCGGGGCTGGTTTTCTGATTTGGACGGCAGCTATAATGAGTTTATCCGGGCTTTACTGAAAAATGATTTAAAAGCTATGAATGCTTATATGAACCGTGTGGCTTTGACAACATTTAGCTGCTTTGATACAGGAAGAAGACCTTCCGGGGCAGAACCGGAACGCTTTTATCATGGCTTTGTGCTGGGGTTGATGGTGGAGCTTGGGGACCGCTATGTGCTGACTTCCAACCGGGAGAGCGGCTTTGGACGGTATGATGTGATGCTGGAGCCGAAAAGTGTCCGGGATGACGCCATGATCTTCGAGTTCAAGGTGCAGGATGAGGAGGAGGAAAAGGTCCTTTCCGATACGGTACATGCAGCCCTTAGACAGATTGAGGAGAAAAACTATGAAGCGCTGCTTGTGGACAAGGGAATTGGAAAAGAACGCATACGGAAGTATGGGTTTGCTTTCCAGGGGAAAAAAGTGTTGATTGGATCTTTGGATTGATTGCCAGAATGAAAAGGGGAGGGGCGTCAAGAAAAAACACTTGACACCCCACCCCTTTTGTGTATATAATAAGCAGGCGGGTGAAAAACATGGAAAAAATTCTGGAACAGACACTGCTCTATGATTTCTATGGAGAGCTTTTGACGGAGCATCAGAAGCAGATCTATGAAGATGTGGTCCTCAATGACTATTCCTTCAGCGAGGTGGCGTCGGAGCAGGGGATCAGCCGCCAGGGGGTTCACGACCTGATCAAACGGTGCGGCCGCATTCTCGGGGAGTACGAGTCCAAACTGCATCTGGTAGAGCGGTTCCTGGCGATTAAGGAAAAAGTGGAGCACATGGAAGCCTCCCTCCGGGAGGCGGAAAGCCTGGACAGGGAGCAGCTCATCGGGCAGCTTCAGGATATATTGGAGAATTTGTAGATGGCATTTGAAAGTTTATCCGATAAATTACAGAATGTATTTAAGAATCTGCGGGGCAAGGGAAGGCTTTCCGAGGCGGATGTGAAGGCTTCTTTGAAGGAAGTAAAGATGGCCCTTCTGGAAGCGGATGTAAGCTTCAAGGTTGTGAAGCAGTTTATCAAGTCCGTGGAAGAGCGGGCGGTTGGGACTGATGTGATGAACAGCCTGACGCCGGGCCAGATGGTGGTAAAGATCGTCCACGAAGAGCTGATCAAGCTTATGGGAAGCGAGACCACGGATCTGAAGCTGAAAGGCGGGAACGAGGTTACGGTCCTGATGATGATGGGCCTCCAGGGTGCGGGCAAAACCACCACGGCGGCGAAGATTGCGGGAAAGCTCAAGGCAAAGGGGAGAAAACCCCTTCTGGCAGCCTGCGACGTGTACCGGCCTGCAGCCATCAAGCAGCTCCAGGTAAACGGAGAGAAGCAGGGGGTGGAGGTTTTCACCATGGGGGAAAACCAGAAGCCTGTGAATATTGCCAAGGGAGCCTATGAGCATGCCAGGAAGACCGGGTGCAACGTTCTGATTCTGGATACGGCGGGCCGTCTCCATGTGGATGAAGATATGATGGCAGAGCTTCAGGAGATTAAGGAAAACCTCACCATTGACCAGGCTCTTCTCACGGTGGATGCCATGACGGGACAGGATGCGGTGAATGTGGCCGGTGTCTTTGAGGAGAAGATCGGGATCGACGGGGTGATTCTCACCAAACTGGACGGTGATACCCGGGGCGGGGCGGCGCTTTCCATCAAAGCCGTCACAGGAAAACCCATTCTCTATATCGGTATGGGGGAGAAGCTTTCGGATCTGGAGCAGTTTTATCCGGACCGCATGGCTTCCCGGATTCTGGGCATGGGTGATGTGCTGACCCTGATTGAGAAAGCCCAGGAGAGCGTGGACGAGGAAAAAGCAAAGGCCATGACCCAGAAGCTTAAGAAGGCCCAGTTTGGATTTGACGACTATCTGGAGAGTATGAACCAGATGAAGAAGATGGGCGGCATGGCAAGCATTCTGTCTATGATGCCCGGACTGGGAAGCCAGATGAAGGATATTGAGTCGGCCATTGACGAAAAGAAGATGGCCCAGATTGAAGCCATTATTCTGTCCATGACCCCCAAGGAGCGCACCAATCCCGAGATTTTGAATCTTTCCCGGAAAGGGCGGATTGCCAGGGGGGCAGGTGTGGATATTGCAGAGGTTAACCGTCTGGTAAAGCAGTTTGAGCAGATGCGCAAGATGATGAAACAGATGCCCGGCATGATGGGCGGTAAATTCGGTAAAAGGGGACGTTTTCGGATGCCCTTTTAACAATAAATGAAGGAAAATAACGGAGGTGAAAAACAATGGCAGTAAAGATTCGGTTGAGAAGAATGGGTCAGAAGAAAGCTCCTTTCTATAGAATTATCGTAGCAGATTCCAGATCCCCCAGAGATGGCAGATTCATCGAGGAAATCGGAACCTACGATCCCAGCACTGATCCCAGTACATTCAACGTAGACGTGGAAGCAGCTAAGAAGTGGCTGGCAAACGGTGCGCAGCCCACGGAAGTGGTAGGCAAGATCCTGAAAGCCGCCGGCGTAGAGAAGTAGGACAGCCGTTTTTCCTGGCAGCCTTATTCGGAGGTAGAAGATGAAAGAATTGGTAGAAGTGATTGCAAAATCGCTGGTAGAACATCCGGAAGAAGTTGCTGTGACAGAGACGGAGAACGAAAAGTCGATTCTCGTTGAGCTTCGCGTAGCGCCGTCTGATATGGGAAAAGTGATCGGGAAACAAGGCCGTATCGCAAAAGCCATACGCTGTGTCGTAAAAGCGGCAGCATCAAAGGAAGAAAAGAAAGTTGTAGTAGAAATATTACAGTAGAAAGCAGGCGGGTGGAAACACCCGCTGTTTTTACAGAGGGAGAGTTCAAATGGAACCATATTTGAGAGTTGGCGTAATCGCCTCTACCCATGGCCTGAAGGGGGAAGTAAAGGTATATCCCACCACAGACGATCCCAAGCGTTTTTCGGATTTAAAGCAGGTATTTCTGGATACGGGAAAGGAGTACCGGCTTCTTAAAGTGGCCGGAGTGAAATATTTTAAAAACCAGGTGATTTTAAAATTCCGGGAATTTCAGGATATTAATGAGGTGGAACCCTACAAGGGACGGGATCTCCTGGTTTCCAGGGAGGATGCAGTGCCCTTGGAGGAAAACGAAAATTTTATTGCGGATCTGGAGGGTATGGAAGTCTTTACCGAGGAGGGAGAGCGGCTTGGTATCCTGACGGATGTTCTGAAGACGGGAGCCAATGATGTCTATGTGGTGGAGACGGAGGATAAGAAGGAAATTCTTCTTCCGGCCATTCCCTCCTGCATTCTGGAAGTAGACACGGAAGAGGCCCGGATGACCGTACATGTACCGGAAGGACTGCTGGAATAATGAACTATCACGTTTTGACCCTGTTCCCGGAAATGATTGAGCAGGGACTCCATACAAGTATCCTGGGGAGGGCACTGGAGAAAGGCGTTCTCACCCTGGATACAGTTAATATCCGGGATTATGCGGACAATAAGCACCACAAGGTGGACGATTACCCCTATGGCGGAGGTGCGGGAATGGTGATGCAGGCGGAGCCTGTATACCGGGCCTGGGAAGCCCTGCAGGAGCGGATCAAAGACCGGACCGGCCGGAAGGCCCGGGTGATCTATGTCACACCCCAGGGGGCGGTTTTTTCCCAGAAAATGGCCGGGGAGATGGCCAGGGAGGAAGATTTGGTCTTTCTCTGCGGCCACTATGAGGGCATTGACGAGCGGGTGCTGGAGGAAACGGTGACGGATTACGTGTCCATTGGGGATTATGTGCTCACCGGCGGGGAGCTGGCGGCCATGGTGATGATGGATGCCGTATCCCGGCTGGTTCCCGGCGTCCTGAGCAATGAGGAGTCCGCCCAGTTTGAGAGCTTTGAGGGAGGGCTTCTGGAGTATCCCCAGTACAGCCGTCCGGAAGAGTGGCGGGGAAGGCAGGTCCCCCCGGTGCTTCTCTCCGGGGATCACAGCCGGGTAGAGGCGTGGCGAAGGGAGCAGTCCCTTTTGCGCACCCGGCAGCGGAGGCCGGATCTTTACGAGGCCTATGAGAAGGACCGAAGGGAAGGGGAAAAGCTTTGTCCAGCCGGGAAAAGAAAGATTAAGGCCCTGGTATTTGAACTTGCTGCCTGTGTGGATTTGGACAGCGGAGAAAAAGGGCTTTTTGTAATGCCCTGCTTGGAAGAAATCTTAAGCCTTGCAGGGGAGCTGGGCTTCCGGCGCTGTCTGGCGGGCGGTTCTTCGGCAGAGGAGACGGAAGGAATTTTGCGTTTTCTGGGAGAGGGAGCTTCCTTTGAGCGGGTGTTTGGGGGAAATATTTCGGAGAATCCCTATATGGAATTTCTAAAAGAGGAACAGCTGCCGGGAAAAAAGGTGCTGGCTTTTGTGTCTTCCGCGGAGGGATTTCAGAAAGCCCGGGAGGCGGGAATGCGCATAGTTTGGATTTCCCGGAAGGGAGCCTCTGGGGATAAGCCGGAGGCTTGCTTCCGGCAGATTTCGGATTTTCTGGAGGGCATGGCATTGCTGCGGAGCATGTAGTCCGGGAGAAAAAATACTGCTTGCATTTTAAATAGCCCTATGGTAAAATAATATGCGTTGTGATAGAAGGAGATGGTCCGCTGCTGCAGCAGGCAGGGAGAGGCACCTGGGGTGCCAAGAGAGCAGGAACGCGCCGGCCTCCGGCGGGGCTTTCAAAGTCTTCCGGGCCTTGCGGTAAGAACATCCGGGATAAAAGGAGGAGACAACGAACATGAATGAGATTATTAAGAGCATTGAGGATGCCCAGCTGAAGGCAGAAGTACCCCAGTTCCGGGTAGGAGATACCGTAAAGGTATACGGAAAAATCAAAGAGGGGAACCGGGAGAGAATCCAGGTTTTTGAGGGAGTTGTGCTGAAAAGACAGGGCGGCGGAGCCAGAGAGACCTTTACGGTGCGGAAGAACTCCAACGGCGTAGGCGTAGAGAAGACATGGCCCCTGCATTCTCCCAATGTGGAAAAAGTAGAAGTGGTGCGCAGAGGTAAAGTCCGCCGTGCGAAACTGACCTACTTGAGAGGCCGTGTGGGTAAGCGTGCGAAGGTAAAAGAATTAGTGAAATAAGGAAACCTGACAAAACTATCGGGTGGAGGGGGAGAATGAAAATTCTCCCTTTTTGTTACCTTGGGGAAATTTGGAGAGAGACAATGAGCGGTTTAAGTTTTCGGCGGCGGAAAAAGAGGATCAATATGGCGGCGCTCCAGGGAGCGTTTATCTGGATTGGGGAAGTGGTGCTTGCCTTCGGACTGGCCTGCATTCTGGTCTATTTTTTCGGCCTGGCTTTAAGCAATGTGGGCCAGTCTATGGAGCCGGGAATTTACAGCGGCGACAAGGTGCTGGTGAACCGGCTGGCCTACCGGGTGAAGGCTCCGGGATACGGGGATCTGATTGTCTTTAAACCCCACGGAAATGAAAATGCCCACTATCATATTAAGCGGGTGGTAGGACGCCCCGGGGATACGGTGACCATAGAGAGCGGCCGGGTGTTTATCAACGGGGAGCTTCTGGAGGAAAAAGTCCTCACGGAAAAGATGGAAGAAGCCGGCGTGGCAGAGGGTGGCATCACCCTGGGGACAGACGAGTTTTTCGTCCTGGGAGACAACCGCAATAACAGCGAGGACAGCCGGAGCGCCGATATCGGAAACGTGCGGCGGGAGGATATTCTGGGAGAGGCCTGGTTCCTCATTTCCCCCAGGGAACGGTTCGGCTGGCTGCAGTAAAACAGCAGGAGAGACAGGTTATGAATATACAATGGTATCCGGGCCATATGACCAAGGCCAAGCGGATGATGCAGGAAAATATAAAACTGGTGGATCTGGTGATGGAGCTTGTGGATGCCCGTATCCCCATGAGCAGCCGCAACCCGGATATCGATGAGCTGGGAAAGAACAAGGCCCGCATTCTGCTGCTGAACAAGTGGGATCTAGCAGATGAGAAAAAGACGGAAGACTGGAGCCGGTATTTCCAGGACCAGGGTTTTCATGTGGTAAAGATCAATTCCAGAACCGGGGCCGGGGTGAAGGCCATATCCGGCGTGGTCCAGGAGGCCTGCAGGGAGAAGATCCAGCGGGACCGGAAGCGGGGAATCTTAAACCGTCCGGTGCGGGCCATGGTAGCAGGGATTCCCAATGTGGGAAAGTCTACCTTTATCAACAGCTTTGCAGGGCGTGCCTGTGCAAAGACGGGGAATAAGCCCGGCGTCACCAAAGGCGCCCAGTGGGTCCGCCTGAATAAACAGGTGGAGCTTCTGGACACGCCGGGGATTCTCTGGCCCAAATTTGAGGATCCGAAGGTGGGGCTGCGGCTGGCCTTGGTCGGCTCCGTGAAAGACGAGATTCTCAACGGGGAGGACTTGGCCTTGGAGCTTCTGGGCTTTTTGAAAAAGGAATACCCGGGGGTGATTCCGGAGCGCTACAAAGTGGATGAGTCTTTGGAGGAACCGGAAATTTTGTACGGAATTGCCGGAAAGCGGGGCTGCCTCTTAAAGGGAAACCAGCCGGATCCCGGGAAGGCGGCGGCTATTCTCCTGGAAGAGTTCCGTAGCGGGAAGCTGGGAAGAATGACACTTGAAATTCCCGGGTGAGAGGGTTAAGATAGAGAGAAAGAAACATGCGAGGAGCAGGTATGGGCAGAAAAGGAAAGAAAGAGCCGGAGGCTTTGGAAGACGATTTTCTGGAAGGCTTGGAAGAGGAGAAGCCCAGAAGCCCCCTGAGGGAGGCCTTAGGGATGGTGGTTTATATCGGGATTGTCCTGGGCGTGACCTTCCTGATTATCACCTATGTGGGACAGAGAACCCATGTGAGCGGGGATTCCATGAAAAATACCCTGAATGACGGGGATCACCTGATTGTAGATAAGATTACTTACCGGATGCGGGAGCCGGTCCGCTATGACATTATTGTGTTTCCCTACCGGTATAAGGACAATACCTTCTATATTAAACGTATCATCGGCCTTCCCGGGGAGACAGTACAGATTGCCGGCGGGGAGATCTATATTGACGGGGAGGTTTTAATAGAGTCCTACGGCCGGGAGGTCATCCGGGATCCGGGCATAGCCGAGAGCCCCATAGAGCTTGGGGAAGACGAGTATTTCGTCCTGGGGGACAACCGCAACGAGAGCTCGGACAGCCGGGATCCAAGTGTAGGTGTGATACACAGGGATGAGATTGTAGGCCGGGCATGGCTTCGCATCTGGCCTTTGAATAAATTCGGCATTCTCAAGCACCAGTAAAGACTGCCGGGAAACGGGGAAGAACAGTGACGAAAGCCCAGATCCTGAAGGAACAGCGGGAAGAGAGAAAGAAACAGAAGCTTAAGGCAGAGCGGGAGCGCCTGGAGATTATGAGAGAATACGAGCGTCTCTACGGGGACCGGGGACTGCTCTGCGGCATTGACGAGGTGGGCCGGGGACCCTTAGCGGGCCCTGTGGTGGCCGGAGCGGTGATTCTGCCGGAGGACTGCGAGATCCTCTATCTGAATGATTCTAAGAAATTGACGGAAAAGCGCCGGGAGCTGCTTTACGACGAGATTATGGAGAAGGCCAAAGCCACGGGAATCGGCGTGGTGGGGCCTGAGCGGATCGATGAGATCAACATCCTTCAGGCCACCTACGAGGCCATGCGGATGGCCATCGGGCAGCTGAAAATAGAGCCGGATCTGCTGCTGAACGATGCGGTGACCATTCCCCTGGTGGAGATTCCCCAGGTCCCTATCGTAAAAGGGGACGCCAAAAGCGTATCCATTGCGGCGGCCAGCGTTATTGCCAAAGTGACCAGGGACCGGATGATGGCGGAGTATGATAAGCTATTTCCCGGGTACGGCTTTGCCTCCAACAAGGGGTATGGCTCGGCGGCGCATATTGCCGCATTGAGGGAGATGGGGCCCTGCGCTATTCACAGGAGGAGCTTTATCCGCAATTTTACGGCGGAGACGTGAGCGCCTGCTATATAAAATTCATATTATTTTTGCCGAAAGGAAAGAAAAGCTGTTTGCATAGGTGGTATGCGGACAGCTTTTTTGTTTTGGGATCAATTTTTGAAGATTTCTTTTAAACAGGCTTTACATATTCCAGAATATCAGAAACAGGGCAGTCCAGAATAAAGCAAAGCGTATCCAGGGTTTTGGTGGTGATGGCTTCACCTTTTTTCATGCGGTAGAGGGTATTGGCGGACATGCCGTGCTTAAAAATTAATTCATATTCGGTGATGCCTTTTTGAAACAAGGTGTTGTAAAAGGGCTTATAAGATATCAAGCAGGAAACCTCTCTTTCCCTATTAACATTATCATATTTAATCTATTGACTATACTTAATATATTGAGTATAATGAGAAAAGTGGCGGGACCTGGAAATCCATAGAACAGGAAGGGAAGAGATGGTCTGCGAAAAGGGGATGAGGAATATGAGGAAAAGGAAGGCGGCTGTGTTGGCGCTGCTTTTGTGCGCGGCTGTCATGGCGGGCTGTGGGAAAAAGCCGGTGAAATCAATCGGGGAGCTTGTGGAATCCGGTGCGCCGGAGAAGCCGCCGGAGGAGGAAAACGCCGCAAAGGAGAAGGAAGAACCAGAGCTGCCAAGGGAAGAGGAGGCAGAGCCGCCCTATGTGGAGGATGTGAATGTATATGGGAGCAGTATAGGCAAT
>CAJUMM010000080.1:0-5151 GCA_910586955.1 uncultured Lachnospiraceae bacterium
AGGAGGGCCGTCTGCTGCATCTCAAAGGCCTGATCCGCACAGAACAGGGTATAGCCCAACCCCGCTATGGTGCAAAACACATTGGACAAGAAGTTGCTGCTGACCGGATCGTTGTCCGGCAGGGCGTTGAGGTAAAAGCTTCCCGCAAAGAGAACTCCGGAGGTCAGTGCCAGCAGGTTCCCGCACAGATTCCCGCTTCCCAGCTGGCCGGCAAAAAACACAAGAAGTCCCCCAAAGCAGACTGCCACCGTTCCCATCTGGACCTTTTTCAGCCGTTTGTGCTGGAAAATCCGGTAATAGAAAACCACAAAGATAGGCGAACTGTACTGCAGCACAATGGCATTGGCCACCGTAGTGTATTTGTTTGCCAGCAAAAAGGTAATATTCATAACCGCCATCACGAGGCCGGTAAAAAACGTCTTCCGGTTCCACACCAGAACCTTTTTCTTATAAGCCGCCGCAAGCACCAGGGCAGCCATCAGGGAAGTCACCCCCGCCACCGTCATCCCGTGATAACTCACGGTCTTTGTCACAATCCCCAAAAAGCTCCACAAAAAAGCCGTTCCCAGGATCAGAAGATCCCCTTTAAACCTAATTTTCCGCTCCATCGTTAACCTCTCTATTCCAGTTCCGCATCCGCCCTTAACGGCTTATGCTGTTGTAGTTAAAATAAAATTTCCCGCAAATCCCGCAAGGTATGTATAAAGTAGGAGGCCTTGGACTGGTCGAAGGGGAAGCGCCCGTCCAGCCGGGCGGCCACCTTCGCTCCCGCTGCCGCCCCGGCCTCCACTCCGTGGGTGGAATCCTCCACTACCAGGCATTCTTCCGGCCTGCAGCCGATAGCCTCCATGGCTCTGTAATAGATCTCCGGGTTGGGCTTGCTCTCCGGAAGCTCATAGCCGCTGACGATATGCTCAAAGCAGTCCCAAAGGCCGCATTCTCTGACCATGCCCTGAATCGCCTTCATGGGCGAGGAAGAGGCCAGCGCTATCCGGAAGCCTCTCTCCTTCAATTCCCGAAGCACCTCCGGGACCTCCGGGTAGAGATAGTCCGGGTAATAGAGCTCCTCCCCGGAGGAAAAGATTTCCTCAAGCTCCGCCTCGAAGGCGGAATCCTGCGGATCCCGATGCGCCAGGCTACCGATCAAAATCTTGGTCCTTCCCTCATCCATCCCCACCGTAGGGTACATATCTTCCAGGGTAATCCACGGATATCTCTTCACAACCTCCCTGTGAAATCTCTGCAGATAGAAAAACTCGCTGTCAATCAACACCCCGTCCATATCAAAAATCACTGCCCGGTATCCCATTCCTGTGTTCTCCTTCTCTCTAGTCCCAAAGATCTTCCTCGTCATCCCCGGATTTCTCCGGTGCAAATACGCCAATCTGCTCCTTGCCGCTCTCCGGTATCCGCGCTTTCAATTCCCCACAGGAATTGCCCAGCTCCCGGTTCATCAAAGTTTCCACCAGCATCCCCAGGTTTACGCCGTAATAGACTGTCAGGCGCTTATCCTTCATAGCCTCCATCACCACCGTGTTAAAGGGGGAGCCGCTTAACAGGTCGCACAGCACCAGAATTTCCTCCGCATCATCCAAAGATTTAAGTCCCTGGCGGATATGTTCCTCCAGCTCTGTCTTGGTATCCCCTTCCGGGAAATCCACTGCCGCATAACAGGCCTGCTTGCCGATGATCAATTCTGCTGCACTGGTGATGCCTGTGGCAAAATGCCCATGGCCCACTACCATAATCCCTGTCATAATGTCTCCTTTCCAAAAATGCGGACGGAACCGCTTCCCGGATGCCGGGAAACAGTCCTGTCCGCCCTGTTTTCACTGTCTTTATGCTTCTTCTGCCGGATAATGGGCAAGAGGCTCCTCAAAGGGATTGATATTTGTATCAATATACACCTCTTTAGCCCCCTTGGCCGCTACAAACTGGAAGGGTACCGTATACATCAAAGGCGCCAGATATTTATTGGCCTTTACGGAAAATACCATATCCCTCTCGTCTGCGTCCATGTCTTTGCAGGTAATCACATGGATCCGGGGGGTATATTTCAGATATGCCCGGCGGAACTCCATCATCCGCTCATACTCCGCATCGTCGGATCCGATGAAAAACAGGGTTTGTCTTGTATTAAATGCCATGGTGGGCCCGTGGGAGAACTCTTCCAGCTCGTAGCCTGCAATGGGAAGACGGAGCATCTCGCCAATCTTCAGGACGCCCTCCAGCATGGAGCCGTAGTCCACACCGTACCCCAGGACATACAGCCGCTCGCTTCCCAGGATAGAGCCTTTGTTTCTGTCGTACCAGGCTTCGCTCTCCTCCACAACTGTCTGGAACTTATCCACCAGAGCCTTCGTCTCTCCAAGAGCTTCCTCATACCGGGCTTCCGTGTAAACGCCCTTTGCTTTGGCAACGGCAATGGCCCACAGGTACACGCTCAGCACGGATACCGTGTAGCCCTTGGTCTCCGGCGGGGTCAGTTCCTCGCCCACCAGAAGATGTACCGCCGTGTCCACCAGCTTCGCAATCCGGCTCTCCAGATTGCCGGTGATGGCCAGGGTCAGATAGCCGTTGGCCTTCGCGTACTCCATCACCTCACAGGTAGATACGCTGGTGCCCGACTGGCTGATTGCCACATAGAGAATCTGATCGTTATTCAGCATTCCCGTCCAGTCCGGCTTCTCATAATTCTTATAGACTGTGGGGTACTGGGCGCTGGCATCGATTCCCACAATCTGCTTGAAATAATAGGCCGCAATTTGGGACACGTTGTAGGAGGTGCCAGATCCGAAGAAAAATACTTTCCGGATATCATGCTTCTTGAAAATTTCCACGAAAGGCTCCACAAATACCTTCTGGTTCTCCAGGGTATATTTCAATACCTCCGGCTGGGACTTCATATTTCCGATCACTGTCTGCTGCATCATAACTCCCCTTTTCCTTTCCATCTTTTAAAGTTTTTTCAAAATCTCGGAGATATCCTCCCGGGGCTCGTTGGGAACCATCTGGGAATAGACGGTTACGCCCCTATCAATAAGCTTTACGAAAGCGTCCTTTTCCTCCGGGGAGACAAAGACCGTCTTCTTTACCTGAACGGCTCCCGGCTTGGTAGCCATGTTTCCTACTGTGATGTAGGGAACCTGATAGCCCTGCTCTGCCATACGGAGGATAGGTACCGGGCTGTTGCACAGGATCATAACCCGGATCCCCTCGTCAATCTTCCGGTTAAATTTGTCCGCTGCCTTCTCCGAACTGAAGATGGACAGCTTGCACTTGTCCGGGCATCCGAATTTCAGCGCCGTCTTGCGGACTTCGTCCTTTACAATCTCGTCGTCCACAATGGCAATCCGCTCCAGGGAGTACTGGGGAATCCAGAATCCGCACACCTGGCCGTGAATCAGCCTGTCGTCAATTCTCACATCTAAAATCGCCATCTGTTTTCCTCCTACATGGATACCAGGCCCAGGATGCCCAGCACAAAGCCAACTACTACAATACCGGCAATAATCTTCTGCACCTTGCATTTCTTCTTGATAAAGCTGAAGATTCCCAGGGTAAAGGCTAAGGGCAGCATCTTGGGAAGAATCTGATCCAGGTACTCCTGAATCACAATCTCGCTCCCTGCCAGGGTAAACTGCAGGGGACAGGAAATGCTCACCCACATGGCTATCATGCAGCCGATGGACATGGCTCCGATAATGCCTGCGCAGTGGGTAAAGAGCTGCATCTTTCCGCTGGACTGCATATCCGACAGAAGAGCCGAACCCTTTTCATAGCCCAGGAACAGGGTAATCCACCGGGTGGCAAAGTTGGGAATGTTGAATACCAGCAGAAGGATAAAGGGAGCGATTACATTTCCCTCTTTGGCAAAGCCCACGGCCAGGGCGCAGGCCAGGATGCGGATGATGCCCCAGAAGAAGGTATCACCGATACCGGACAAGGGGCCCATGAGGGCAACCTTGATGGCATTGATGGAAGCCACGTCAAAGCTCTTATCCTTTTTCGCCTTCTCCTCCATGGCAATGGTGGTTCCCATTACGAAAGGAGACGGGGCAACTGTCATATTGAAGGCTGCAATGTGGCGGTGCATGGATGCCTTGAGGGCCTCGTCGTCGCCTTTATAAATCTTTCTTAAAACCGGCATAATGGAGAACAGGAATCCCAATCCCTCCATCCGCTCGTAATTGAAGGAGCCCAGAAGGGTAAAGCTTCTCCAGAATACTCCCCGGAAATCTTTTCTTGTAATATTATTTTCTGCACTGACTAACTCGTTTTTCTTTGCCATGGCTTAATCCTCCCACTCGTCATCCGAATTTGAAACGGTTTCCGTCTTTGCGCCTTCATTCTGCCGCAGCATAAAGATAATCCATGCGATAGCTACCGCCACTCCCGCAATGGCGATCATGGTCAGGTCAAATCCCACAAAGGCCGCCGGGATAAATCCCAGAATGAAGTAGGGAATCAGCCGCTTCTCCATGATGATATTCAAAAGCAGCGCAAAGCCCAGGCAGGGAAGAATGGCCGCCACACCGGAGAGTCCTAAGTTTACCCATGCAGGCATTCCGGCTACGATAGATTCAATGACCGTATTTCCAAAATACATCACGAAGAAGGTGGGCAGGAAATACGCCAGGGTGGTGCAGATACCGCAGAAGTAATGCAGCATGCGTATCCCCCGGAAATCCAGGGCGTCAATCTTGTGATCCGCCGCAACCATAACTCCTGAATAAGCCGACAGCAGCAGGGTGTTCAAAAACTGCATAATGACCGCTACAGGAACACCGAAAAGAATCGCTGTCTCCGGGCCGGTTCCCGTCATAATGGCAACCGCCGTTCCGATGGTGCCGCCGATTCCGATATCTAGCTGGGCTGTGGGGCCGATTCCGGTTGCCCCCATCCACATGAGCTGAAGCTCTGCACCGATTATCAAACCTGTTTTAACGTCTCCCAAAATCAAGCCTACCAAGAAACCTGTAACGACCGGCTCACGCAGCTTACATTCGCCCAGCCAGTCTCCTTCCGATCTGCTCACTGCCGCAACCAGTGCAACAAGAAGCGCTTGCAGTAAACTCATAACTTTTCCTCCTATGTTTAGTTCCGCAGCTTCCCTCCCAGCGCCTCCCTAGAGAAGGACTTCCGGCTGCT
>CAJUMM010000080.1:5251-11661 GCA_910586955.1 uncultured Lachnospiraceae bacterium
AGCGCCTCCCTAGAGAAGGACTTCCGGCTGCTCCGCATCCGTAATTCCTTCTGGCTCTGTCCGGGTATCTGCTGATTTTTAGTTCCGCAGCTTCCCTCCCAGCGCCTCCCTAGAGAAGGACTTCCGGCTGCTCCGCATCCGTAATTCCTTCTGGCGCTGTCCGGGTATCTGCTATTTTTAGTTCCGCAGCCGCCCTTCCGGCTTCTGCTGTTTCGTTTTCCTGTACCATTCGCGAATTGGTATATGTGGTATATATGGAGAACCACTTGACTTATATATACCATTAAATTAATATTTTGGCAAGATTAAAGTTAAAAAAATTAATATTTTGTACATTTTGGATATTTTTTCAATCTGTTTTTATGCAGTTTTAACATCTGTTTTTCAAAAGTGGTATACTATCACTCACAAAAAAGCCTCCGGGTTTCCACATTGGTATACTTCCCGAACTTCAATCGTCCAAAAAGCATGGAAACCCGGAGGCCTTATAAAACATATTCTGATTTCAATATGCAAACGTATTTACAAATTTTCTCTCGAAGAAATCTTCCGTGTATACGTAGGCATCTTTAAAAATATAATCTTTCAGACGCCGCATAAAGGGCGGCGTGTAATTCTGATTCATCAAAGCGTGATTCTTAACCTGGTTATATAGATTGGCATTTTTGTCCTTGCTGCATACCAGTATGTAAGTTACATGCTCTTCCGCAAACTTTACGGGATTACGGACATCAAAGATACTGCTTTTATCCCCTCTCTCCATCATGGTATAGAAAATATCCAAAATCATGTACCAGTTGGCATAGGCCTTCTTGATAATATTATCCTTTGTACTCTGCTTTTCCGCTTTCACCGGACAATCCTTAAATTCTATCAAAAACCATTCGTTCGCCTCATTCACAAGAAAAGAATCTGCCGTATTGATTGGGTTTTCCGCAGGCAATGTCCTTTTGACCTGCTTATATCCCTGCTTTGCCAGGATATCCATAGATACGGTCTCATAATCCAGGCCTCCATTGTACAAATAACGGTCGCCGGCATCATTGAGGGACGACGTGTGCAGGGTTGACAAATACGAAATAGAGATCCCGTATCCTGACAAATACCGTGTTACAGTATCCTTGAAAATTTCAAAATTATTCATCTTCTTCCGTTCCGATCTCATATCTGAGATTATCTAAAAGCATACTCGGCGTTACCAGCTGGGTGTATATTTTGTCCAAAGATTCCGTCACGTCTTCAAACACGGATAATCCTTCCTCCAGTCCGGAAAGATAGAACCTGCACTTTGGAAACAGCTCATATTTTTTGGCATACAGCTCTATGGCCTCCAGAAAATCCCGGCTGTGGGTGGTGACTACGATGCTCAAGTCAAATTTCTTCTGCAAAAGTACAATGATCTCCGCATATACCAGCTGCCATTCGGGATGAAGATGGATTTCCGGCTCATCCAGGATTAACACATCCTTTTCCTTTAAAATCCCCTTTTCCAGCAGCAGCTTTAACAACATAAAAGACTTCAGGCCTGCGGACAGGTTTTCAAAATGGATGGGTTTTTCAAATTTCTGCGAATTCAGGCTCCATTGTCCGTTTTGGAGCAAGATCTGTCCCTCTGCCACACGTTCCAGAATATCGTAAATCTCTTTGAGATTTTCTTTTGCACGGACGGCTTCAAAAATCCCCTCCAAAATATCATCATCCGTCTCGTTCAAACGGTTCAAAAGCTCTTTACGGAATCCATTCCCTACATAAAGCCAAAAATGATTGGATACATTATCCAAGATAAACGGATCATCAATTAAAAACGCTTCATGCAAAATGCTATAATCCGCCTGCCATTCCACGCATTGATTTCCCCTAAATAATACAGAGAGTTCTTTTCCCTTGATATTTAAACAAACCGCTGTATCTTTCCCGGATGACTGCAGGCATTCTACCTGTTCGTCAAATACCTGATTAAAAAAACGCTCAATCAGTTCCAAAGCCACCCTGTAATCATCATCCATCTTTCGTGCCAGAATTTTTTCATAAGAATTTTCCAGCAGTTCGGACATGCTTTCCTCTGTTAATTTCACATCATACCTGGCACATGCCTGTTCCAAATAATCCCGAAAAAGCACCTCGTCCAGAATGTCTCCTTCTGTTTCTACCAGCTTACTGCCCATAGCCCTGGCAATTCTATCAGAAGTCATACGCAAGGAACCGCTGTTTCTTGCTCCAGACATGCTGCGCATAAGGGTATTGCGCACCCCTCTCCTGATGATTTCCAGTATTTCATCCCGTCTGCGATTCTCGATTTTCAGATCCATATCATAGAAGGCGTTAAAGGTAGAATAAAGAACCTTTCCAACGGTACTTTTCCCTGTGTTGTTTTCTCCTGCAATCACGGTAATGCCGTCAATGGTGATATCTGCATGTTTGATTCTGGCAAAATTATCAATTTTCAGTCTCATATTCCATATCCTTCTTATTGCTGCGGGGTATTTGACTTTGCATGAAAAAGCCGCTCTTTTATTATGTTCCCTATTCTACCTTATCTTTCCCCAAAAGACAATATCCAATCACAGCCTCGACAACTTCTCATACAGCGGCAGCATACAGTCATAGGCCTGGTCGAAAATGGGCTTCAATTTCTCATAGTCATCCTGATGAGCCGCAATGGGATGTACCTCGTCCTGAAATTCCAGGAAGCGCTTTACTTCCCAGAAATCCTCAAAGACGCCTACGCCCACACCTGCAATGACCGCAGCTCCGATGGCAGTAGCCTCCTCCACGCAGTCGGGCCGGCGCAGGGTCACATCAAGCACATCCGCCAGGATCTGGGCTACCACTTCTCCCTTGGCCCCGCCGCCTGTAAGGCACATGGTCTTGATATCCGCCTGCTTCCGGTATGCTTTCAGGATCAGCTCCATATTCATGGCAATCCCCTCCATAACCGCCCGCACGTAGTCCCGCTTCTCATGCTCCGGCTTGATTCCCAGGAAAGCTCCGCTGGTATCGGGATTCCACCGGGGACTCCGCTCACCCAGAAGGTAGGGAAGGAAAATCAGGTTCTTGGCCCCTGGGGGGGATTTCTCGATCATCTTATTCAGCTCCTCGTAGGATGCGCCATCACAGAGGGCATGGCGGATATAGGAGTAGGAGCTGCCTGCCGCCTGCATGGCCCCGCAGGGCATATAGCGCCCCGGAATTACATGGGCGAAACAGAACAGAGTTTGATCCTCATCGATAAAAGGCTCCGTGGTGGTTCCGCCTATCCAGGCGGAGGTTCCGAAGGTCAGGTAAAATTCCCCGTCCCGGATACAGGCTGCTCCCACTGCCGAGCAGGGCCCGTCCCCGCCGCCGCACACCACCGGGGTTCCTGCGGGAAGCCCGATCTCTCCCGCCACACGGTCCTGGATATACCCGGCAATATCCGTGGACTTTTTAAGCTTTGGCAGCTTCTCTTTCTCAATTCCCGCCGCCTTCAGGATTTCCTCTGACCACTCCAGTTTCCGCAGATCCAAGGCGTTGGTTCCGGAAGCGTCCGAGTAATCCGTCACGAAATTCCCCGTAGCCCTAGCAATGATATAGTCCTTGGCCTGGAGCATCTTATAGGTCTTTCCATAAACCTCAGGCTCATGCTTTTTCAGCCACATAAGCTTTTCAATACTGTAACTGGGGCTTACACGGTGTCCCGTAATGCGGTACATGCGCTTGGCGCCAATCTCCTTTTCCAGATGCTTTGCTTCCTCCACGGCCCGCTGATCCGCCCAGATCATAGCGTCCCTGAGAGGCACACCGTTCTTATCCACCACCAGGCACCCCTGCATCTGGGCGCTGAAAGACATGGCGGCCACACGGGAGGCGTCCTCCCCCTCCAGCACTGCCTTGGTGGCGTCGCACACGGCATCCCACCAGTTTTCCGGATCCTGCTCCGCATAATTGCCGTTAAAAAAACGCACGTCATAGGAAACGGTTACGCTGCGGAGAAGTTTCCCTTTCGTGGTAAAAAGCGTAGCCTTATTTCCTGAGGTTCCCAGATCATGGGCAATTAAAAACTGTTCCATATGTATTCTCTCCTTTCTATTTCCGGCGAAAACACCGATCGCATACCATATACGGAGACGCCAGAGGAAGTAGTTTCCCGCAGTAGCGGCACCGGGCAATATAGTCTGACTTTCCCTTGGTCAGATACCGCATAATCATCATCTCCGTCTTGTCCCGCTCTGCCTGCAGCCACTCCTCTTCCACCACCTTCTGCATCCGGTGGGAAAACTGGTAATAAAGATCCAGCTGCTTGTAATAGGTTTCATACTGCTGGATGCCCCTGCGCTTATCCCGCTCCAGCCGTGGCCGCTCCAGGGATACATCCGCCGTATAATTTTTACAGTAGGAAAGCCAGAGATCCACTACTTTCTTATCTTTAATATCGATGGGGCAGGTGATCATCCGGTACAGCGTCCGTTTATTGTCAAAACCGTCGATGCGGTCCTTCCATTTCTTGGCGTGCTCATACAAAATCAGGGCTTCGTCAATATTTTCCTTTACAAAAGGATCCGAGGGTATGACGGAATGCCAGATGCGCAAAATCTCATCCAGGGACCCGTTAATATCCAGAAGGATCTGCGGGAATCCCAGGTTCACCTTCTCAATAGGCAGATCAGCCGATCTCAGGCGATCCTGAACCAGAGCCAGCTCCTCCTCCCCCATGGCGTTCACATAACCCGAATCGTAAATCCCATACCGCCCGGCCCGGCCGGCAATCTGCAGCACCTCAGACACGGTCAGAGGACGCCGGCTCACTCCGTCGAATTTATCTCCCTGCAGGAATACAATCCTGCGGACCGGAAGGTTAAGCCCCATGCCAATGGCATCCGTAGCCACCACAACACTGGTCTTCCCCCGGTTGAAAAGCTGCATCTGGCGGCGGCGGATCTCCGGCGGAAGGCTTCCGTATATCACGCTTGCATCCACCCCTGCTTCCTCCAGGCGTCCCGCCACATCCAGCACGGACTTTTTGGAAAAAGCAATGAGGGCATCTCCCGGCTGTACATCATCCGGGAATACAAAAGGCCTGTCCTCGCAAATCAGGGCCGTCTTTCTCTCATACCGGCGGATCTCCCAGCTATCCCCGCAGAGCTCAATCAGATGAGTGATGGCCGTCTCCGCCGCAGGACTCATACAGATATGAATCTCCCCGGCCCGCAGCCCCAGGATCGCCTTGGTCCAGGAATGGCCCCGGTCCGGGTCCGCCACCAGCTGTGCCTCGTCAATGACCGCAATCTCATACTGTTCGTCAAAATCCGCCATCTCCACCGTAGACGCCGTTATGCGGCTGTTTTCCTCCTGAATGCACTCCTGCCCGGTGAGCATGGTACAGGGAACTCCCGCCTTGTTCATCCGCTCGTACACCTCCAGGGCCAGCAGGCGCAAAGGCCCCAGATATACGCCTTTATGCGCCGTCATCAAACGTTCCAGGGACTGGAAGGTCTTTCCGCTGTTGGTAGGGCCGATATGCAGTACAAAACGGCGGTGCATCTGGCGCACCTCCGGAAACTCCATCTCCGGCCGGGAGGGAACCAGCTCCAGAATTTTATTTTTTACCGTATACTGCCGATAGGCCGGATACAGGGTAAAGAGAGTCTCCGTACAGACGGCTCCGGATCTTTTCCTCCGCAGAAAGGCTAAAAACTCTCCGTCAATTCCCTCCCTCTGCTCCGGCAGCAGCATTCCCAGATCCAGCTGTACCAGTTTCGGGATGAGATCCGTATTCAGCTTCTTTATGATATCCTCCTGGTTTTTGTGATAGGCAAACCAGGCCAGGCCTTTGAGCTGACGGTGAATATCCTCCAGATTCCCCAGGGAAATCCTGGAGGGCTTGGCACGGTTCACCATTTTGCGCAAGATGGAAAAGCGCTCGGAAAGATTCGCATTTTTCAGAGGTTTCTTCCGCTTCTTCCTTCCCTCCTGCTCATACTGCTCCGCATAAAATTGTACCAGTTTATTTTTATTCAGCATTTCATCTCCCGTTTTTCCGCTCTCCTGCAGGAAAGTCCTTCCGAAAGCGGAACATTTCTTTTAAACGCAAAACCCTGTCTTGTCCGGGCTGCTGGTTTTTATTATAAAACATTTTTTCTTCCTAGGCAAATACAGAATTGACCGAGCTCTTTAGAGCGAGGGATACTTCTTGCATGAAGGGCAAGAAGGTGTATGAAACGCAAAAAAACTGCTTGGCTGAAGGCGGATGCGGTTAAGGAACCTTATCCCATCCGGAACACGCTTTCGCTCCATTCAAACGCAGCGGTACTAAGCTCACACTTCGCCTTTGGCTCGTGTTCGCTAAGGACCGGCGTTTTCATAGGGTTCCGGCTGGGATAAGGTTCCTCAACCGCTGGCGGTCTCCAACCCAAAATTCATCTTCCAGTTGC
>CAJUMM010000081.1 GCA_910586955.1 uncultured Lachnospiraceae bacterium
AGAGCGTCGCATTGGTAGTGCGGAGGTCACGGGTCCGATTCCCGTCAGCAGCTTATTGAAAAGTAGCGGAAGCTTTGTATTTACAAGGTTTCCGCTGTTTTCATGTATTGTATACGGCATAAAGGAGACATAGGAATGAACTACAGCAAATGGTTCGGCAGCATAGGAATGCTGGCAGTGTGCCTGACACTTGCCGGCTGTCATAAGCACCAATGGCAGGAAGCCTCCTGTACAGCCCCAAAAACCTGTGCGGAATGTGAAGAGACCGAGGGGGAGCCTTTGGGGCATACCTGGACCGAGGCTACCTACAGCGCTCCCAAGACCTGCAGCGTATGCGGGGAAACGCAAGGGAATCCTCTTCAAGCAGACTTTGAAACCTACGACTTTACATACAAGACGGAAACAGATCAGGAATATCCCTTTGCCACCAAATGCGGCACTTCCGACGACCTGACCAGGGGAACCGTAACCTTTTCCGATTACCGGGCCTTCCCCTCCGACAATGAACATCCGGCCCTGGAGGGATACGAGTGGAAAACCGTCACAGCCACCGTTACCTTTGACGACGAAAATGTATCCCGGTACGGCATGGGCGGCTATGTGTGGGGCATCTGCGATTTCTACAATCTCGCCCCGGACGAAGATGGGGAAAACAGCTCCGGCAGCAAAGATTCTTTCACTGTAAACTATAACGGCACAGACTATACGGAATGTACCTGTGAAACGGAATGGCTTACCAATGAGGAAACCGAGTGGGTGGAAAAAGAGGACGGAACCTACTACTACAAATCCCAGATCCGGTTCACCTTCCGCCTGCCCGCCGGCTACGACGGACAGACCGTATTCCTGTACAATTATGAGACGGATCATGAAACCGGCGGTTCCTTTGACACCATAGAAACAATTACCCGGTGCCTGGAGGACGAAAATACCGTAATCTTTCAATTAAAATAAAACATACAGGGAAGCTTCCGGAGCCATAATCCGGAAGCTTCCCTGTATGATGCCTTTCTTAATTCCGCTTCCCCAGAACCGCTCTCACGGTCTTCTCCTCATACTGGCCCTTTTCCGCAGCCCAGACCGTAAACGTTACCTCTTCTCCTTCCTTATAATAAGAGAGCTGTTCTTTCAGTTCCTCTATAGCGGATACGCTGGCCCCGTCAAACTTTGTAATAATATTTCCCTTCTTAAGGCCCGCCTTCTCTGCCGCCGATCCTTCCTCTACAGACGTAATATAGATTCCCCGGGGCATATCATAGGCCTCCGATACCTCTAAAGTTACATCCTGGCCGGTGATCCCTAAGAATCCCTCCTGGCCTTCCGGAGCTTTCTCCTCCCGGATGGTCCGGTTCATCAGGCTCTCAATAATATCCACCACATCATCCACCGGAATGGCATAGCCCATGCCCTCCACGCTGGTATCGGAATATTTGGCGGAATTGATGCCCACCAGCTGGCCGTTCCGGTTGAGCAGGGCTCCGCCGCTGTTGCCGGGATTGATGGCCGCATCCGTCTGAATCAGGGTGTTGGTGCTGTCGTCAATGGTCACCTGCCGGTCCAGGGCGCTGACAATACCGGTAGTCACGGACTGCCCGTAGCCTAAAGCGTTTCCAATGGCGATCATCTGCTGGCCTACCTGAAGCTCCGAAGATTTTCCAAGTTCAATCACCCGGATCTTCTCCCGGGTCTCCTGGGAAATATCCTCCATTTTCACGGCAATCACCGCCAGATCCCGCTCCCGGTCCGTTCCCTTGACTTTCGCTTCACAGGCTGCCTCATCCACAAAGCCCACGCTCAGCTCCTGGGCGGAATTTACCACGTGGTTGTTGGTGACAATCAAAAGCTCCGTGTCCGTCTGCCCGATAATAATTCCCGTTCCGCTGCTCTGGCTCTCCTGTGCCACTCTCTGTCCGAAGAGATTCCGCATCTCCTGTACCCCTGTATTCGTAATAGACACCAGGGACGGCATGGCATTTGCGGCAATGCCGGATACATCCAGGCCCTGTCCTGTCCCGGCTTCCTCCCGGCTGCTTACCGCCTTTGCCAGGCTCACCTTCGCCTGCTCTGTCTTTCCCCCTCCTTCCGTTCCCAAAGACCTGTTAAACATATAATTGCTCCCCTGGAAAGCAACGCTGGCAAGAATCCCGAACGTCACTGCCAGGGCTGTAAACTTTGCTCCTTTTTTCAACATATCTGCCTCCTGTCCTGCCCTTTGCATTTTTTATTTTAGATAGGCTCATTATAGGAAACAGCTGTGTTGTATCTGTGGAGTTTCTATGGAAATTTTGTGGCGCTCCTGTGTATTTTTTGTGTTTTATATGGAAAAATAGGATTAAAACAGGAGGAAACGATCTTGAAAGAAAAGAAAGAAAAAAATAACGAAACCATCATCGAGGGCTACGACTACCTGGGAAATTCCTGCTCCGTCACGGACTGCACCGGGCTGATTCCCAGTGCTCCCACATCCGAGGCAGAGCGGGATTCCTATGAGGAAGTCTACCACTACCAGCCCAAGGCTGCACCGAAAAAGTAGGAGCTGACAGCTCCTACTCTTCACCGCCTCCGGCCACGTGGTCGAAAAGCGTCTTGGTATCTTTCCACCGGCCTTCCTCGCTGTCTCTCATCACAGCCGTCACGTAACGGCGCCCGTCCACTTCCAAAGCTCCCACCAGGCACCTCTCATCACCGAAGCTGCCTGTCTTCAGGCCGATAGCCCCTTCATAATAATATTCGCTGTCGCTCTGGAGCAGCAGGTTGGAATTCTTATAGGTCACATCCATAGTCTCAAAAAGAGCACGGGAGGTACGCTTGCCTGCAAACTTCATAATTGTCTCATTCTCCAGGCAGGCCCTGGCAATCCTTATCATATCCCGGGCTGTGGTATAGTTGCCGTCCCCGTCTCCGTCCGGGCTGCCGAAATTGGAATCCTCCAGGCCAAGCTCCGTCCCCAGCTCGTTCATGGCATTGACGAAGGCTCCTACGGCCTCGTCCGTGGATGCCTCATTATTTCCCAGAATCTTGTGTCCTGCATAATTGGCCAGAGCGTAGGCCGCATCGTTGCCGGAGGGCAGAAGAAGGGCGCAAAGAAAGGTTTCCACGCTTCCCTTGGTTCCCACTTTTAAGCTGGCCGTAGAAGCTCCAGCACTAATCCGGCGGATCTCCTCCCCGGCCGTCAAAGTCTCCTCCGGCCCGCAGTATTTCAACACGGTCAAAGCCGTCAAAAGCTTAGTGGTGCTGGCGGGAGTCACCCGCTCTTCCCCGTTTTTCTCATAGAGAATCAGATTCTCATCCACGGAAAAAAGACAGGCCGAACCGGCTTCTACCGAGAGATCCGGCATCTGCTCCGCCACTGGAAGCCGCTTGGCCTCCTCCTCCGCCTGGCGCCTGGCCTCCTCCTCACGGGCAGCCTCTTCCGCCGCCTCCTGCTGCTTGTCAACCGCTCCCTGGCGGAAGGTCTGCGCCACGGCATTCTGGCTCTTCTCCACCTTGATTCCCTGGAGCATCACGGCTGCAAGCAGCACCAGAACCAGAAATTCCAGCTCCTTCTTCACCGCAAAGGACACTTCCTTCCTGCGGGAACGCTTTACCGTGCCCATGCGCTCCGCCGGAGGGTAATACATGCAGAGCAGGCCGAACAGGAAATATCCCAGAAAGATTCCCAGAAGGTTTAAGAGGAACTCATTGAGGCTGGTCACTGCTCCTGCAAGGAACAGCTGGAACATCTCCGTAAACAGGGAAATGCTTCCGCCAAACAGAATCACCTTCCCGAAATTCTGGAAGCGCCGGAACAGAAAAGGAATCAGAAAACCCGGCAGGGCATACTTTAAAACGGCACCCAAAAGGGAAATGGCACCGCTGTTCTTTGCCATATCAATCATTCCCTTTACAGGAATAAAATCCGCTCCTTCGAAAGAAGGTTTCAGGGTAAATCCCAGAGCCGGGGACAGGGAGGAGCAGAACAAGGCAAAAAACCAGAATGCCAGGAGGGCAAACCCCAGCTCATGCCAGAGCGGTACACGCATCTCCCCGTTATAATATAAAAGCCAGATTACGGCCCGGAAAATCAGATAAACAATAACCCCCACTAAAAGATAGGGCACTGCGGCGGCGACAAAACTCAACAAAAATCCCCTCCTTCCGCTTCCAGTATATCACAAGAATAAGAAAAAGGGGACTGAAATTCCTTAAATTTTAATGAAATTTGTGCAGGTTTTCTGGACATAAAGATATACAAAAGCAATTTTTTAACCCCTGCCTGTCCGTCCCAGCTTCCGGCGGATACGCTGGATCGCGTTGTCCACGGATTTGGCGGATTTATGAAGGTCAGCCGCAATCTCCGTGTAGCTCTGGCCGTTCAGGCATGCTTTCAGGATTTCCTGCTCAAAGGGACTCAAAGCATCCCGGATCTCCTCATAGAGGCCCTCCAGGCTCTCCTGGGCAATCAGAAGCTCCTCCGGGCTTTTCTCTTTCGGATCCCCTGCCTCCTCCCCCAGTCTGGGGGAAAGCTCCACATAGGAATTTAGGGGAACATGTTTCTGCCGGTTGGAGGCCTCAATGGCGCTGTAGATCTGCCGGGAAATGCAAAGCCCGGCAAAGGTTTCAAAGGAAGCCTCCTTCTCCGGCTGGTAATCCCGGACAGCTTTAAAGAGCCCCAGCATCCCCTCCTGTATCAGATCGTCGCTGTCTCCTCCAATCAGATACAAAGCCCTGGCCTGCCTGCGTACCTGGCTTTTGTACCGTTCAATCAGCACGTCCATGCAGGCCTTCTCCCCGGCCCGGTTCCCGGCAATCAACTGTTCATCTGTCAGCTCCTGATAGTTTTCCATACTTCCTCTGCCTTACAATCTCAAACGCCAGCACCCCTGCGGCCACCGACGCATTCAGGGAGTCAATATCCCCGGCCGTGGGAATGGACGCCGCAAAATCACACCGCTCCCGGACAAGGCGTCCCACCCCTTCGCCTTCGTTTCCAATCACCAGCCCTATAGGGCCGGTGAGATTCAGGCCGTACATGGTCTCTCCGCCCATATCCCCGCAGACAAACCACAGCCCCTCTTTCTTCAAATCCTCAATCACAGAAGCCAGATTGGTCACCTTGGCCACTGGCGTATAGTTCAGGGCCCCTGCGGAAGCCCTGGCTACCGTGGCCGTAAGCCCTGCCGCCCGCCGCTTGGGGATAATCACCCCGTGGGCTCCCGCCAGGTTGGCGGTGCGGATGATAGCCCCCAGATTGTGGGGATCCTCAATATTGTCCAGCAGAAAGAGAAAGGGAGCCTCCCCCTTCTCCCGGGCAGAGGCCAGGATTTCCTCCACCGTGGAATAGCCGTAAGCCGCAGCGCTGGCAATGACTCCCTGGTGATGCCCCGTAGCAGACATTTGATCCAGCCGCTCTTTAGACACGTAATTTACAATGGTA
This sequence comes from uncultured Lachnospiraceae bacterium, assembly GCA_910586955.1. GTDB lineage: Bacteria > Bacillota > Clostridia > Lachnospirales > Lachnospiraceae > Laedolimicola. The sequence goes on from CAJUMM010000081.1 coordinate 5,417, forward strand.
TCGGCTTTGCGGGCCTCCCGCTTGATGGTATTGACAATCCCGTCCTGGCAGCCGTCCAGCACGTACAGCTTGTCTATGGTCTTTCCGGAACGGAACGCCTCCAGGACGGCATTCCTTCCCTCTATGGTCATTTCTTCGTATCCCATGGCAGTTCCTCCAGCCCCAGCTTGATAAGCTCCGTCAAACGCTTCATGTTTCCGGTCAGATAAAGGTACCCCATCAAAGCCTCAAAGCCCGTGGCCCTCCGGTAATCCGACACGGTGGCATGTTTGGCCATAGTGGGAGAGTTAGCATTGCGTCCCCGCTTAAATACGTGAAGCTCCTCCTCTGTCAGTTCTCCCCGGATTCGCTCCAGCATGGCCGCCTGGGCTCCCGCATTCACCAGCCGGCTGGCTTTTTTGTGCAGCCTGCCCGCCTGGGCATTGCCGCCTCCCACCAGAAGGGAGCGGATCACAAGCTCGTAAATCCCGTCCCCCATATAGGCCAGCACCAGGGGAGAGTAGGTCCGCACATCCACCTCCGGAAGGCCAAAGGCCTGACGGATCTCCCCCATCATATCTTTTACGCCCTCTTCCATTTGACTCCTTCCCGGGTATCCTCTAGGATGATACCTTTTTCCAGAAGGAGCTCTCGGATCTCGTCCGCCCGGGCAAAATTTTTCGCCTTTCTGGCCTGCTGCCGCTCCTCGATCAGAACTTCTATATCCCCCTCCAGCAGCTCCTCCTTCTTCTCTGCCGCCAGTCCCAGGATGTCGCAGAGGGTTTTCAAACGTTCCAGGCATTTCTCCAGGTATTCCCTTGTATTCTCTGCTCCGGTGTGGGTATTTAAGTATTTCACCAGCTCAAATACGGCGGCAATGGCATCGGCAGTATTGAAATCGTCATCCATAGCCTCCTCAAATTTCTTTACAAATTCCTCTGTGGCCTCATAATGGGCAAATTCGCTCTCCGTCATCCCCTTATCGGCCGCCGTTCCCATGAGATGCTTTAGGTTTTCCGCCGCTGTCACAATGCGCTCCAGGCTGTTCTTGGAGGCCTCCATCAGCTCTACGCTGAAATTTAAGGGACTGCGGTAGTGGGCGCTGAGCATAAAGAAGCGCAGTACCTGCAAATCATACTTCTCGCTGATTTCCCGGACGGTGAAAAAGTTGCCCAGGGACTTGGACATTTTCCGGTTGTCAATATTTAAAAAGGCATTGTGCAGCCAGTATTTGGCAAATTCCTTCCCGTTACAGGCCTCGCTCTGGGCAATCTCGTTCTCATGGTGGGGAAATACCAGATCCTCCCCCCCTGCGTGAATGTCAATCTGCTCCCCCAAGTATTTCCTGGACATAACGGAGCACTCAATATGCCAGCCGGGCCGCCCTTCGCTCCAGGGAGAAGCCCAGGCAGGCTCCCCCTCTTTCTTGGGCTTCCACAGTACGAAATCTAAGGGATCTTCCTTCTCATCCTCCCCGGATACCAGAAGGGAACGGTTCCCGCTTCGCAGATCGTCCAGGTTCTTATGGGAAAGCTTCCCGTAGCCCTCAAATTTCCGGGTGCGGAAATACACGGTGCCATTGACTTCATAGGCGTAGCCTTTGTCTATGAGCTGCCCAATCATTTCCAGCATACCCCCGATCTCTTCCGTTGCCAGGGGATGGGTGGTAGCCGGCTTTACATTCATCATTTCCATATCTTTCTTGCACTCCTCAATGTAGCGCTTGGAAATTTCCTGGGCAGATACCCCTTCCTCTATGGCCTTTTTAATGATTTTGTCGTCCACGTCTGTGAAATTGGACACGTAGTTCACCTCATAGCCCCGGTACTCCATATACCGACGGACCGTGTCAAAGACGATCATAGGCCTTGCATTTCCGATATGGATAAAATTGTACACGGTGGGACCGCACACATACATCTTTACTTTCCCCTCCTCCAGGGGAATAAATTCTTCTTTTCTCTTTGAGATGGTATTATAGACTCTCATCCTGGTTCTCCTTCTTTTTCTGTAATTCCAAAAGCTGTGCATGCAGCTCTTCGTTTTCTTTCTGCAGCTTCATAAGACTGTCCATGACGGGATCGGGAAGATCCACCTGGTTCATATCGCTCCGGGGAACCTTCACATCTCCCCGCTTCACAATGCGGCCCGGAACACCCACCACCGTACAGTTGGGAGGAACTTCTTTGAGCACTACGGAACCTGCCCCGATCTTGGAATTTTCCCCGATGGTGAAGGAGCCCAGGATCTTGGCCCCTGCGCTGACCATTACATTGTCCTCCAGGGTAGGATGGCGCTTTCCCCGCTCCTTGCCCGTTCCTCCTAAGGTCACGCCCTGGTAGAGGGTTACATTGTCCCCGATGATGGTCGTCTCCCCGATAATTACCCCGGAGCCGTGATCGATAAACAATCCCCGTCCAATGGTGGCTCCCGGATGAATTTCAATGCCGGTCTTCCGGACCGTCCGCTGGGACAGCCACCTGGCCCAGAAGTAATGGCCTTTCAGATACCACTTATGGGCCAGCCTGTAACTTAAGATAGCACGAAAACTCGGGTATAGCAAGACCTCCATAGGTGTTTTTATAGCCGGGTCCCGCTCTGTAATCACCTGAAATTCTTCCTTGATATAACGAATCATTCCCATAAACTGTCTCCCTCCGCAAAAAAACGGATTATTTCCTCTCCAAGAGACGAAATAATCCGCGGTTCCACTCTTACTTAAAAGGCAAAGCCTTTTCCCTCATTCACGTAACGTGTGACGGACGTACCCGGCTCGCGCAATTTCCGCTCACCGGATCGGCTCCCGGACGCACTTCATCCATCCCTCTGGCCGGAACTGCTTTCAGCCGGTGGCAGCTCCTCTCTGATGCTTCGGATATGAATTACTTTTCCGTTCACAGCCTTTGTTTTATTCTATGGTTTAGGATATGCAAAATTCTAGGATTTGTCAAGTGTTTCACACCGTCTCATTGATATAAATCCCGCTAAGCACCCGGATGCGCTCCAATTTTTCCAAAACCGCCTCCGGATTTTTCATTTGAAGAACACCCGGAAGCTCCTTTGTCCCGGTCATCCCGCAGAGGAAACTGCCCAGATCGGCAACGGAAATCCGAAGCTCCGGCTCCTGCCCCGAAGGAACCAGGCGGCTTCCCTCCTCCTCAAACTGCCACAGGAAGGTCCCGTCATTCTCAGGAAGGATGGGATCCTCTACCCTTATTACCAGGCTCTGAGGCTCTTCTGCGCCAATCTGTGCTGCAAAGCCCGGCAGATACACCAGACGCAGCATCATGGGCGTAGCCTCCCATTCCGGCCAGGAAATATGCCGCCGCTCATAGTCTTGATCTTTTTCCACAAAGAGATCGTACTCCCTGGAAAGGCTGTCCCCGCCCCTTCGGGCCAAGCTTTCCTCGTCCACATTTCCCATAAGCCGGAAATCAAAGGGCAAATAGATAGCCTCGTCCGCAGGCATCAGAAAGGTAAAAGGCAGTTTTTCCCTCTCCATGTCCTGAAGGGCCCGGGTGAGAAGGCCCCGCATAAGCCCCCGGTGGCGAAAGGCATATCTGGTGGCTACCGCTACCAGATAATCCGCCCGGACCCTTTTCCCCCGGAACCGGAAGGTATAAGGATTCCGGTGCAGCATGGACACCAGCTGCCCTTCCTCCCATGCCGTGAGTATCCGGTTGTCCCGGGCCTTAACCCGATAATAGGCCTCCACAAAAGCCTCCTCATCCTCCACAAACACTTCCTCATAGAGAGTGCGGGACTGTTCTTTTTCTTCCTGGCTCAGATAACGAATCTCCATCTCTGGTCTCCTATTCCAGTTCCGCTCCATCCCTTCGGCGCCCCCTTCACTGGCACAGCTTCCAGCCGCATTCTGCGTCTGTAATCTCTGCCGGGCGCCTCCGGGATTTCGCTGTTTTTGATTACTTTCTCCGGCAGCCCGGGCAGCCGCCGCAACCTTCCTGCATTACGTCCTCGTAGGCATAGTTGGCAATGGGAATCAACACACATACGGCCTGGGAAGAAATCCCTTCTCCCGTCCCCGTAAAGCCAAGGCCTTCCTCCGTGGTGGCCTTGATATTAATCTGGTCAAGGGAAATCCCCAGGACCCGGGCCGCATTCTCCCGCATGGCCGGAATATGAGGCGCCATCTTGGGCCGCTGGGCGATAATGGTAGCGTCAATATTTCCGATTACGTAATTCTTTTCCTCCAGAAGACGGCCCACATGTTCCAGAAGGCGGAGGCTGGAAATCCCTTTGTAAGCCGGATCCGTGTCCGGAAAATGCTTTCCGATATCCCCCAGAGCCGCCGCCCCCAGAAGGGCATCCATAATAGCATGAAGCAGCACGTCCGCATCCGAATGGCCTAAAAGCCCCTTCTCATAAGGGATCTCCACCCCTCCCAGGATCAGGGGCCGCCCTTCTGTCAGCCTGTGCACATCGTAACCCATTCCTATTCTCATCTGGCTTTTCTCCTTTTTCAATCGTTACCCTCAGTGTACCCTTTGTAATCCGTTTTTACATCCCTTTGCTTTCAAGAATTTTTTCAAATTTCTTCTCCGATAGTATTTCATGGGTTACCAGTTCCCTCTGATAAAACAGGGAAAACGTGGTAAAGGGACTGGGGGCATTTTGCGCTTCCTCCCTTGACTGCATATGTACCACATGCAGATCCGCTCCCCGTGTACGGGCCGCAGTTTCAAGAAGGGGCACATATTTAGCCGTAAAGGGGCATTGGTTTGTATAATACAGGACAAATCCTTCCGGCATATCTTGGCGGCTTTTAACCGTATCCCGGAAGCAGGGCTTCTCTGCATGTCCGTCAAAAGGAAGGTACATCAGCTCAAAAGAGGGATCGGCTGTATCGGCTGTTTCAAACCCTTTGTATCTCATATACCCGGGATCCGACAGAAATCCCATTTTCTTTTTCGAAGAAAGGATCACAAGACCTTTTTTTCCTTTTTCCCGGCTGTCCTTGATACATTGATTCAGCAAAAGATTGGAATATCCGTGCCCCTTAAGCTGCCCGGACACCCACAGGCAGTCAATGTACATATACCCCTGGGCTTCTATGGGCGCCCAGGCATATTCGGCCGGGAGATATTCTATAAAGCATTTCCCCCGGACATCCCCCTTTAAGAATACCAGCCCTTCCTGAAACCTTTCCTTAAGCCAGCTCTTTTTGGACTGGACCTGCACATCTTTATTGTTGGATATGGCACAGCAGATATGCTCATTCTCTATGTTTTCTTGTGTTAGCTTTATCAGATTCATGATTTATCTTCTCCGTAAATTACAATATTTTCAGTGACTATCCAACGGCCGGATTTCGCTGACCCGGCCCGCTCCAATTTCCCTGCGGACTTTAAACCTGACAAAATTCTTTCTATCTGTCTTTTCGACTTTCCCAGGTTATCCGCAAGCCCTTGGGCAGTCATCTATAGATTTTCCCTGAATTTCTGTTAATTCATGCAGGGAATCCCGGATAATCCGCAGCATAAACTCAATAAATACAGTGGATTCTCCAGCAGCATTCGACTGATTCAAGACTCTGTAATATTCTTCTTGATTTTCATAGATTAACGTCTCTATAGGAAGCCAGGCAAAAAAAGACTTCCACTTTTGCAAAATCAAAGAATGCCACAATCTCCCGGTTCTCCCATTCCCATCTGGTAATGGTACTATGGGAATACAAAAACTATTCGTAAACTTCCCAATAACCGTATCGTTTACCACCCTTGCGCTCAATCGTACCTCTGCTCTTTAATACCTCCAAACCTCTCTGAATTGTTCGTCTATTGACAGATAGCTGCCTGGCCATATCAGTGGTAGTAATAGATGAATTTTCTTTAATCAAATCTAATATTTTTATTTCTATTGTGACATCCTTTGTGACATCTTTTATGACATTTAGGGCTTTGGAATCTGATACTTTAGCACTTTGGAGGGCAGAAAATTTCACCATAATATCTTCTCCATGAACAATATACTCAGG
>CAJUMM010000082.1 GCA_910586955.1 uncultured Lachnospiraceae bacterium
AAAAAGCAATAATCTGAAACAGGTTAGTTTATATTTTTCACGGAGGTGGTAAAATTGTATCCCAGGATTCGAGACTTGAGAGAAGACAAAGATATATCCCAAACCAAACTAGCCAAAATTCTTGGCATGTCCCAGACCGGCTATTCAAAATACGAAACGGGTGAAAATGATGTGCCCACTAATATATTAATAAAATTGGCTCATTACCATGAGACTAGTGTTGATTACATTCTGGGGCTGACTAATGAAAAAGATCCTTATCCCAGACGATAGAATTTTGGAACTTTCGGTACTACGTCACTGAAAAGAAAATAGTAAACGTCAATAATTACAGATTTTATAAGCAGGTCAAGGTGAAAAAGAAACGCTTTGCAATCCCGGCCTTCCGCCGATATAATAAAAATGTCATCATATAGAGCACAAATGGAAAGGCAAATTGCTGGAAAAACAACGGCATTTCCGATAGGATTTTTCCGAAAGGAGGATCAGAAAGGTGGAAATTGGGAAAAAACTGCACCAATTAAGGAAACTGGCGGGAATGACACAGGAACAGCTGGCAGAGAAATTGAATGTCTCCAGACAGACCGTGTCCAAATGGGAGGGAGGGACCACGCTCCCGGATTTGGACAGCATGGTCCGCATCAGCAGAATGTTCCAGGTGTCTTTGGACGAACTGCTCTTGGAGGAGGAAGGCCGGATGAGGGAAAAAGAAGATGTGATTACCCTGGAAGATATGATGAAGATTAACCTTCACAACCGTAGAATGACACTGCTGCTTGTAAGCGGCATCATTTTTATGATGGTAGGTGCTTTGGGCGTTATTGTTGTGTCTGCAATCAGCTCAGCCACCACCAGTATCGAATATATGCTTTACCGCTATATTGCGGTGGGAGGGTACACTTATGTGCCGGTAAACCACGAGAAACTCTTTATACCGGCTGCAGGGGCGGGGATTGTAGGAGTTTTGCTGTGCCTGTGTTATTTGGGGGCAGCTATCAAAGGGAGAACGAAAGGAAAAAGAAAATGAAGAAGATAAAAAGGAAGACAGGTATCTCTGTGAAAAAAATAGTTTGCCGGGCAGCGGCTATGGCCGCAGTCTTGTGCCTGGCAGCCTGCGGGAAAAAGAAGGAAGACAATGTGTACGGCCAAACAATCGCCGGCCTGGAAGATGAGGAATTGTTTGCCATTGTGGAGATCGGGGCAGATTCTCCCGTTTTGCTGGTTACGGACCAGTACATAGACGATGGGGTAAACCAGGCGTCAATTTTCTGTGTTGTCTATTACCCCGTGAAAGGGGAAGTCCGGAAGCTGGGAACCATAGAAAGCCTGGGAACTGCCTATCCCATTTCCTATGACGATTCCGGCCTCTATGCGGGGTCGGGCCACGGTATGCAGCGCTTTGTCATTGACGACGAGACGGACACCCTGGTTTTGGAGGAAGAACTGGCGGAAACTTTTGATTCCGCCGGAAATGCGTCCTACGCCAGAACTTTAAAGGGAGAGACCCAAACCATTACGGAGGAGGAGTACCTGGCGGAAATGGAGAAATACGCAGATGCGGTCACGGTGCATTTCGTGTATGGAGCTACCGGGACTTAAATTTCTAAAAAAATTGTAACGAATCCCTTCCTTTTGACACAAATGGGATAGAAGGAGGTAAAAAACAGATGGATCCCATGGAGAAAATCTATCAGGAACATTCTCGGACCGTATACGCTTTTTTACTCTCCCGGACCCATAATGCAGATTTGGCGGAGGAGCTGACCCAGGAAACCTTTTTTCAGGCCGTGGGCAGGATTGAGACGTTTCAGGGGGACAGCAGTATTGTCACCTGGCTGTGCGGGATTGCCAAGAATCTCTGGCGGAACTGCCTAAAGAAGAAGGCGGGAGAACCGGAGAGGCTTCAGGAGGAATTTCCCGCCGGGAAAGAGGTGGAGGAGACCCTTTTCTTAGAGTGGGACAGCCTGCAGGTACTTAAGATACTCCACGGGCTTAGAGAACCCATGCGGGAAGTGGTGTATCTGCGTCTTATCGGAAATCTCACCTTCCGCCAGATTGGGGAAATCATGGGGGAGAGCGAGAATTGGGCACGGGTGAATTTTTACCGGGGAAAAGAAAAAATTGTGAAGGAGGCAGGGAAATTATGAAAAACGGGATACCGTGTGCAGTTGTCCGGGATCTGGCCCCCCTGTATGCGGAAGGGCTGGTCTGCGGGGAGACCAAAGAGCTGATTAAGGAACATTTGGAGACCTGTGAAAGCTGCCGGGAGCAGTATGAGGCTATTTCCCAGGAATTTTTGCAGGAGCGCAAGAGGGAAAAGCAACAGGCAGAGACAGAAGTTGATTATATGAAACGCATCCGGCGTTATGAGAGGAGCAATCTTTTCCTGGGGGCCGTGGCAAGCTTCCTTTTGGGAGCCTTTCTTCCCCTGATTCTCATAGGGATTTCCACCCTCTTAAGGGGCGGGATTGAAGCCTACCAGCTTGCCCGCCTTCAGGCGGCATGGCACATCCTCTTTTTGAAAATGTTTCTCTGGGGACTGGCGGTTTCCGGAATTTATTTTGTGGTGAACCGGATCTTCCGAAAGCCCCTGTCTTGCAAAAGAAGGTAAGGTCCGCTATACTGGGATCCAGAAAAAAGACGGAGGGGCGGATATGAGAAAAATCGCAATCCTGGAGGATGACGAAAAGCTGTGCCGGGAGCTGGTTACCTTTTTGAATAACAACGGCTATGAGGCGGCGGGCTGTGCCGGGACGGAGTATCAGGTGCAGGATATTCTTAGGAAAGAGGCGGATCTGCTGCTCTTGGATCTGGGCTTGCCGGGAACGGACGGCCTGTACCTGTGCCGGGAGCTTCGGAAGGTTTCGGATCTTCCCATTATCGTCATTACCAGCCAGGATACTCAGATGGCGGAGCTTATGAGCATGAGCCAGGGGGCAGACGATTTTGTCACCAAGCCCTTCCATCCCCAGATTCTTCTGGCCCACATAGAGGCTGTCCTAAAGAGGGCCTGCCGGGAAGCTCCCAGGTCCCAGAAGCGCAAACTGGGAGATTTCGTTCTGGATCTCTCCAGAGGAACCGTAAGTTTGGGAGAGCAAAGTGCAGAGCTTACGAAAAACGAGCTGCGGATTCTGGACTGCCTGGGAGAGAACCGGGACCGGATTGTGTCCCGGGAAGAGCTTATTTCCTACCTGTGGGACAGTGAGCTGTTTGTGGACGACAATACCCTGACGGTAAATATCACCAGGCTTCGGGGAAAGCTTGCATCCATCGGAATTGAAGGGGCCATACAGACTAAAAGAGGAATGGGGTATATGCTGGTATGCGGTACACAGTCTATGTAAAGGAACGGTTGGGGCAGCTTTTGCTGGTTGGGGGAGTTACGGCTACGATGGAGATTTTTCTGCTCATCCTTAGGGCGGCGGAAGGACTGCAGATTTATACGGCTTTTTGCGCCTTCGGGGTGTATTTCCTGATTTCCTGGGGAGAATACCGCAGAAAGAAGCACTATTTTTCCAGGCTGGAGGAAAGCTTGTCCGGCCTTGACAAGAAGTACCTTCTGCCGGAGATGCTGGATCCGCCCTGCTGCCAGGAAGAGCGGCTGATGAGGGAGGTTTTCCGGGATTTGGAACACTCCATGGCGGATCATGTAAATTATTACAAGAATGCGGAAAAAGAATACAAAGAATATATTGAGCTGTGGATTCATGAGGTGAAGACCCCCATTGCGGCAGGGAAGCTCATGGTAGAGAATCACCGGGACGCCCTGTCCGGGGATCTGGAGGAGGAGCTGGGAAAAATTGAGGCCTACACGGAGCAGGCCCTTTTTTATGCCCGCAGCGCCCATGTGGAGAAGGATTACCTCATCCGTCCCGTTTCCCTTAAAGATCTGGTGACCCAGGCGGTGAAGCGCCACAAGAAGGCGCTGATTGGCAGGAAAGCCGGGATTCACATGGAGGGCCTGGATCTAACCGTATACAGCGACGAGCGGTGGCTGGCCTTTATGCTGGGCCAGATTCTCTCCAACAGCATCAAATACTGCGACAAGGAAGCCCTGGAGCTTCACTTTGCGGGGACCAGTGAAAAGGAGCGGATCTGCCTGTCCATCCGGGACAACGGCCGGGGTGTTCCGGAGGAAGACTTAGAGAGGATTTTCGAGAAAGGCTTCACAGGAAGCCGGGAACGTATCCGGTCCCAGGCCACGGGCCTTGGCCTGTACCTGTGCCGGAAGCTCTGCGGCAGGCTGGGCCACGGCATCCAGGCGGTCTCCAAGGAGGGAGAGGGCTTGGAGATCCGCATCTATTTTCCCAAGGGAAGCTATACCCAGGTGTAAACCTTACAAAAATGAAAGAAAGGTGCAAGGAAGTTCGATGGTACGATGGCGGCGGTTCCGGTAAAATACAAGTATCAAGAATCAAAAACAGAACTGGAATCAAATGGAGGAGTGAAATGCGTACCATTTTAGACGTATCAAATATCGAAAAGTATTACGGAACCAGAGGAAATATGACCAAAGCCCTGGACGGCATCAGCTTCCAGGTGCAGGAGGGGGAGTTTGTGGGGATTATGGGAGCCAGCGGAAGCGGCAAGACCACCCTCTTAAACTGTGTCTCCACCATCGACCGCATTACCAGCGGACGGATTGAGGTAAGCGGACAGGATATCACGAAGCTTAAGGGAAACGCCCTGAACCGTTTCCGGCGGGAGCAGCTTGGCTTTATCTTTCAGGATTTTCATCTGCTGGACACCCTGACGGTCTATGAAAACATTGCCCTTGCCCTGTCTATCCGGCGCATTTCCCCAGGGGAGATTGAGAAGCGGGTAAAGGAGGCGGCAGGGAAGCTGGGAATTTCGCAGATCCTTTCCAAGTATCCTTATCAGATCTCCGGCGGGGAGAAGCAGCGGACGGCCTCTGCACGTGCCATTGTGGGAGGCCCCGGCCTCATCCTGGCGGACGAGCCCACCGGCGCCTTGGATTCCAAGGCTTCCCGGATGCTGCTGGACTGCTTTGTGCGGATGAATGAGGAGAGCAAAGCCACCATTCTGATGGTGACCCACGATGCCTTTACGGCCAGCTATGCCTCCCGGATCCTTTTTATTAAGGACGGGCGGATCTTCAGCGAGATACGTAAAGGAAAAGCGGACAGAAAGGAATTTTTTAACCAGATTATTCATGTAATGACCCTGCTGGGAGGTGATTTAAATGATGTTATTTAAATTATCCCTGCGGAACCTGAAAAAGAGTTTTCAGGATTACACCGTTTACTTTCTCACCCTGGTACTTGGCGTTGCGGTTTTCTATGTGTTCAATGCCCTGGATTCCCAGAGTGTTATGGAGTCGGTTTCCGCTTCCACCCGGGAGATCATTGAGCTGATGCTTGCCATGCTGGCAGGGGTTTCCGTGTTTGTCTCCGTCAATCTGGGCTTTCTGATTGTATACGCCAACAACTTCCTGATAAGGAGGCGGAAAAAGGAATTTGGAGTGTACATGTCCTTAGGCATGAGCCGGGGCGGCATTTCCCGGATCCTCTTCGGAGAGACGGTGGTGATTGGGCTGATTTCCTTAGGGGCAGGACTGGTAATCGGAGTCTTTGCCTCCCAGCTTATGTCCGTACTGGTAGCCCGGATGTTTGAGGCCGATATGACCGGCTACACCTTTGTCTTTTCCGGGAAAGCGGCGGGGAAGACCGTGATCTATTTCGGCATTATGTACGTGCTGGTAGTTCTCTTTAATGCGGTGACGGTTTCCAGGTATAAGCTCCTCCATTTACTTACGGCGGAGCGGAGAAACGAGAAAGTACGGATGAAAAATCCCCTTCTGGCAGGGGCGGTCTTTTGTGTTTCCCTGGGGCTTCTGGCTTACTGCTACCTTTCGGTGCTGGGAGTTTTCGGAAACGTGGACCGGAACAAGACGCTTTTGCTTATCGGGCTTGGGAGCCTGGCTACCTTTCTCTTTTTCTGGTCTTTGTCCGGCCTGCTGCTGCGGCTGGTCCAGAGGAGAAAGAAATTTTACCTGAAAGATTTAAATCTCTTCGTGTTCCGCCAGATGAACAGCCGGATCAATACTATGGTCAGTACCATGACCGTCATCTGCCTGATGCTCTTTCTCACCATCGGCGTTCTCTCCTGCGGCGTCAGCATGAATCAGTCCCTGACTGCCGAGCTTGAGGAGATGACACCCAGGGACGTGTGCATGACCAAGTCCATGGAAGCCGGAGAGCGGCAGACACCGGAGGATGCCGGGAAGGGCATTGCAGAGTATCTTGGAGACGCCGGATTTGAGGTTTCGGAAGAGTTGGAAGAGGGATATGTGGAGATTACAAGCTATGTGCTGCCGGAACTGACCTGGGAGTCTACCCTGGGTGACAGCCGGGAAGCGGTGATGGCACAGTTTCCCCAGCTAAATTGGAGCCAGAGGGAAGAACTGGTTCCCCTTTCCGCCTACAACAGGATTGCGGAATTTTACGGGATGCCCACTTATGAGCTTGCGGAGGATGAATACCTGCTTCTGTGTACCTTTGATTCCATGAAATCTATCCGTGATACGGGGCTTCGCGCAGGTGCGCCTCTGAATATGGGGGGAAAAGAATACCGGCCCAGATACGGGGAATGCCAGGAGGGGTACTTAAGCATGAGCACTTCCCGGATGGTTCTTGGGATTTTTGTCCTGCCGGACAGCGCTTTTACAGAACGCGGCTTGGTGCCCTACTGCAATTATCTGGCTGCGGATTACCGGGGACAGACAGAGGCGGAGATAGCTGCTGTGGAGGAGCGGATCGATGCAGTGACAAAACGCAGTCCCGTCTATGTATTGTCAAAGACAGCCCTTCGGGAGAGCAGTGTGGGCATGGGGGCTATTGTAACCTTTATCGCTCTGTATCTGGGGATTATTTTCCTTATCTCCAGTGCGGCCATGCTGGCCTTAAAGGAACTCTCCGACAGCTCCGACAATCGGGACCGCTACGGGATTTTGCGGGAGCTGGGAGCGGATCAGGGTATGATCCGGAAAGCCTTATTCCGGCAGATAGGGATTTTCTTCCTGCTGCCATTGGCCCTGGCCTTCGTACATTCCCTGTTCGGTGTCCAGTTTGTGAACCGGATGCTGCTGGTAATGCAGCAGGAATCCCAGGAGCAATCCATTCTCTTTACCGCCCTGTTCATTCTCCTTATCTACGGAGCATATTTTCTGGCCACCTATCTTGGCAGCAGGCGGATCATCGAGGAGGCAGACTGATCCGGCGGCTGGAAAATAGGAAGTCCGGGAGGACGGAAGGTAAAGAGGAATAAAAGAAAGGTGAAAATAAGAAGCAGTCCTAAGCTCACCGGAAGAGGAAGGGAAAATTTTGGACAGTGAAGCGCAAGGAAGCGGGAGACGGCAAAAGCCAGGATGACGCTCAGGATAAAAATCAGGATGTCGGCGGCCAGGGATTCCCTGCCGCTGGCGCCGGTATAGGTGTAATAGGCTGCCACCATAAAAAGCAGCCCCAGAAGGATTCCTGCCGTCCGGCCGGCAAGAAAGCGGCGGGAGCCATGGGACAGGACCAGGATTTCAAAAACCGTATAGAGGAGAGACGGAAAAAAGAGCAGTTTGCAATGCTCCCAGACCGACTCGTTTACCGGGGAGAACAGCGCCGCAAGGGGGGTCTCCCCGGTCCATTTGTAGACAAAGTGGAGCAGGGAGCCGAAGATGCAGGTAAATAGGATACCCCATAAGAGATTGGTACGGGAAGTGGCTTTCATAGGCTGTCTCCTGTTTTCGGAATTGTTTCGATTCTGTTACATATACTATATTATGCGTAACAGAATTGAAATTATCAGGAAATACAGGATGGAAATGTTTCCGAAAATATTTCGTTTAAAGCCCTTGATTTTTGGGCAGAATCACAGGTATCTTACGGATGTGGATAAAAAAGGAATTAAGTTACAAAAAATAGTAACAAAATTGTAACGGACAGGTTGACGGAAAAGGGAAAGGTTTTTATAATAGGAGACTATGAACAGGTTAAGAGGTTATGCAGCTGTTTTGGGATTGGCAGGCATGATTTTGATGGTGGCTGCCGATACGAAGGATGTAGAAGCGACAGGGAAAATCTCTTACGAAAGTGAAAACGGTCCGGAAGGAGGCGTGAAGCCTGCTTTAGGCCGGATTGCAGATTGTTCTAATCTGGAACTTGTGATTTTCCAGTGGGAAGAAGAGGCAGGGAGACAGCAGGAACAGGCGGTCCTTGCGGCCAGTTCTTTAGAGCGGGCGGAAGAAATCCGCGCAGAGGAACAGCGGGCTCAGGAGGAAGCTTCCCGCAGGGTGGGATTGTCTGAGACAGACTATGAGGCCCTTTTGCGGATTGTGGAGGCGGAGGCCTCCGGGGAAGATGTGCTGGGCCGGATGCTGGTAGCCAACGTAGTTTTGAACCGTGTGAAAAGCCCGGTCTTTCCTAACAGTGTGGAGGCGGTAGTCTATCAGTGCAAGAACGGGAAAGCCCAGTTTTCTCCCGTTGCCACAGGAAAGATTCACCGGGTTACGATATCTAAAGAGACGGTGGAAGCCGTGGACCGGGCCCTTAGGGGCGAGGATGAATCCATGGGAGCCCTGTATTTCGTATCCAGGACTTACGCGGCTCCCGAGAGTATTGCCTGGTTCGATCAGAGCCTTACCTGGCTCTTTTCCTACCATGGACACGAATTTTATGCTTGACAGAATTTCGATTTTTTGCTATTCTTAACAACAGCATACAGTGAAATGCGAAGACGGGGAGTAGTACAGTCTTTCTCGGACTCCAGAGAGCTGCCGGTGGGTGGAAGGCAGCGGAAGAGGGGATTGGAACTGACCTCAGAGCGGCTGTCCCAAATTTCCGGCAGTTCCGGGGAGAGTAGGCGCAGACGGATCCCGACCGTTACAGCGGGGATGATATAAGGTCATAGACCCGTATCGGATGAGTGTGTGAGTGATCACAAAACAGAGTGGTACCGCGTAAGGTGAAGATAGAACCTTTCGTCTCTGAACAGCAGGCAGGCTGGGAGAGACGGAAGGTTTTTTGTTTTGCGGGAAGGCGCATCCTGCGAAGGCGGAACCAAGCGGGTTTTTACAAAAAAAGAAAAGGAGAGAGAAAGCAATGATGGATTACACCAAGTATAAGAGACAGTATTTTATGCCCCCTTACCCCTGTATGAAATGGGCCGAGAAGGATTATGTGGAGAAGGCTCCCGCATGGTGCAGCGTGGACTTAAGGGACGGCAACCAGGCCCTGGTGGTTCCTATGACCCTGGAGCAGAAGGTAGGCTTCTTCAAGCTTCTCTGCCAGGTAGGTTTTAAGGAGATTGAGGTGGGCTTTCCGGCAGCCTCCGAGACCGAGTATGTATTCCTGCGGACCTTGATTGAGCAGGATCTGATTCCGGAGGATGTGACCATCCAGGTGCTGACCCAGGCCCGGGAACATATTATCCGCAAGACCTTCGAGGCCCTGAAAGGAGCCAGGAAAGCGGTAGTCCATGTCTATAACTCCACCTCCGTGTCCCAGCGGGAGCAGGTTTTCCATAAGTCAAAGGAAGAGATATTAAAGATTGCCGTAGACGGTGCGGCTCTTTTAAAGAAGCTGGCGGACGAGACGGAGGGAAATTTCCTCTTTGAATACAGCCCGGAGAGCTTTACGGGGACAGAGCCGGAGTACGCCCTGGAGGTGTGCAATGCGGTTTTGGATGTGTGGAAGCCCACCCCGGAGAAAAAGGCCATTATCAACCTGCCCGTGACGGTACAGCACTCCATGCCCCACGTATATGCCAGCCAGATTGAGTATATGTGTGAAAATATGAAATACCGGGAGAATGTGGTGGTCTCCCTGCATCCTCACAATGACCGGGGCTGCGGCGTGGCAGATACGGAGATGGGACTTTTGGCCGGAGCCCAGCGGGTGGAAGGAACCCTTTTTGGAAACGGGGAGCGCACGGGAAATGTGGACGTAGTGACTTTAGCCATGAATATGTATTCCCAGGGGGTGGATCCGGGCCTTGATTTCAGCGATATGCCTTCTGTCTGCGAGGCTTACGAGAAATTTACGGGCATGAAGGTAGACGAGAGAAGTCCCTATGCGGGAGCCTTGGTCTTTGCGGCCTTCTCCGGTTCCCACCAGGATGCCATTGCCAAGGGTATGCACTACCGGGAGGATAACAACTGCGCCCAGTGGACGGTTCCCTATCTTCCCATTGATCCCAGAGACGTGAACCGCAATTATGACGCAGATGTCATCCGGATCAACAGCCAGTCCGGCAAGGGAGGCGTGGGCTATATCTTAGAGCAGAACTTTGGCCTGAACCTGCCGCCCAAGATGCGGGAGGCCATGGGCTATGCGGCCAAGGACGAGTCGGATCACAAGAACAAGGAGCTGCTGCCGGAGGAGATCTTCGAGCTCTTCAAGCGGAAATTCGAGAGCATTACCTCCCCTTACAATATTACGGAGGTTCATTTCAAACAGGTGGACGGCATTACGGCGGAGGTGCACACGGAGTACCAGGGAAAACAGGAAGTCACCTACGCCACCGGAAACGGCCGCCTGAATGCAGTGAGCAATGCCCTGAAGAAATGCTTCGGCCTTACCTATAATCTGGTGACCTATCAGGAGCACGCTCTGGAGCAGAGCTCCAGTTCCCGGGCTATCGCTTATGTGGGGATCCAGAAGCCGGACGGGAAGCTTTACTGGGGCGCGGCCGTGGACCCGGATATTATCCGGGCTTCCATTGATGCTCTTTTGACGGCCATCAATAATTCGGTGGAAAGATGAGGCTGGGATTGGCACAGATGGAGCCTCTTTGGGAGAACAAGGAAGGCAGTTTTGAGAAGGCGGAGGGCTTTTTGAAAGAAGCTGCCGGGGAGAGGGTGGACTTTCTGCTTTTCCCGGAGATGAGCATGACCGGCTTTTCCATGCACCCGGAGAAAATCGGGGAGGAGCCCGGGAGTTTTGCCACCCTGAATCATTTCCGGGAGAAGGCCAGGGAATACGGCTTGTACCTGGGAGTGGGCTATGTGGAGTACCGGCAGCCGAAATCCTACAACTGTTACGCTATTCTGGGGCCCGGAGGGGAAGTTTTGGCAGACTACCGGAAGATTCATCCCTTTACCTTTGGCACGGAAGCCCTGCACTAT
>CAJUMM010000083.1 GCA_910586955.1 uncultured Lachnospiraceae bacterium
TGCAAAAATATACCGTCCGAAATAAGTTTTCGTTAAAATAAAGGTTGCCAAAGCCACAATTCCAATCATCAGCCATACGTCATAGGGCAGCCCCAGAAGCTTCGCCCTGCTGATGGCCTGGAATCCCTTGGGAAAATCGCGAATGGTCTTGGCATTGGAAATAATATAAGACAAGCCTTTAAACACCGAACAGGTAGCCAGCGTGGCAATCAGGGGAAGAACTCTCAGCTTAATCACCACAAAACCGTTAACGGCGCCATTTACCGCTCCCAGAAGGATTCCTGCCGCAACAGCTGCAGGAGCAGGCCAGCCCTGCTGCGTCATAAATGCCGCAACCACGACTCCTATTAAGGAAAGTTCAAATCCAAGAGCCAGATCTACCCCGCCGCCAATCATCAGCATTCCCATGCCTACGGCTGCGATAACAAAATATGTATTCTGGGCAACAATATTAAAGAGATTTTTCGCCGTCAGAAAATTCGGATTTGCAATGGTAAACAGAATTATCATGGCAGCCAAAACAAAAAGAATAGAATATTTTTTAATATCAATTTTTATTTTCATGATCAACCTCGCTTTATACAGACGCCAACTCCAGAACCTGTTCCTGGCCAAACTCTTCTTTCTTCAGTTCTCCCCGTATCCGGCCTTCCGCCAGAACCAGAATGCGGTCCGACATTCCCAAAAGTTCCGGCATTTCCGAGGAAATCATAATAATGGACTTTCCGTCCCCCGCCAGTTCCGTCATAATCTGGTAAATCTCATGCTTGGCCCCCACATCAATTCCCCTGGTAGGCTCATCAAAGATGAAAATTTCAGACTGAGCAGCCAGCGCCCTGGCAATCACCACCTTCTGCTGATTGCCGCCGGACAGGGTACTCACTGAATGCTCCAGAGAAGACGCCTTGATCATAAGCTTCTTGCTATAATCCTCCAAAAGGGCCCGCTCCTTCTTCCTGCTGATAACGATTCCTCCCGAGATTCTTTTCAGAGCAGACAGCACCAGATTAAAGGCAATGCTTTTTTTCTGAAGGCAGCCCTGGTTTCTCCGATCTTCCGGAATAAGGCATATACCGCACCGGAGAGCCTTATCCGGACCGGAAATTACTACCTCTTTTCCTTGAACCAGGATCTTCCCGGAATGAATCTTCGCACTTCCCGAAAGCAGTTCCGCCAGCTCCGTCCTTCCGGCTCCCACCAGGCCGCCCAGGCCCAGAATCTCTCCCTTATGCAGTTTAAAACTGATATCCGCATCCCCGTTTCCGTACACGTTCTTAAGCTCCAGAATTACTTCCCCGGCCTGGATTTTGTGGACAGGATAGACGTCGTTCAATTCCCTGCCAACCATGAGGGAAATCAGTTCCTTTCTGTTCGTCTCCCGGGTCCGAAGGGTCTTGACATAAGTTCCGTCCCGAAATACGGATACCCGGTCCGAAATTTCAAACAGCTCCTGAAGACGATGAGAAATGTAAATAATTGTAATCCCCTGGGCTTTCAGTTCTTTTACAATCCCAAATAAAACTTCCACCTCTTTTACGGAGAGAGGCGCCGTAGGTTCATCCATTATCAGAAGCTTCACTTCCCTGGACAGAGCCTTTAAAATTTCCACAATCTGCTTTTTGGCGGGACTTAAATTCCGGACCGTTTCTCCAGGATCCAGATCCATGTGAAACCTTCGGATCAATTCTGCCGCTCTTAAGTTCAAATCCTTCCGATTAATCAGGTGTCCCTTTCTCTCACTGATAAAGATATTGTCTGCTACGCTCATGGCATCAATAAGGCTAAATTCCTGGTAAATCACTCCGATTCCCAGCTTCTGCGCCTGT
This sequence comes from uncultured Lachnospiraceae bacterium, assembly GCA_910586955.1. Lineage (GTDB taxonomy): Bacteria > Bacillota > Clostridia > Lachnospirales > Lachnospiraceae > Laedolimicola. The sequence continues at coordinate 1,827 of CAJUMM010000083.1, forward strand.
GCAGGCGTCAATTTGCCATAAGACTTCCCCTCAAAGCAGATGGTTCCCCGGTCCGGATACTCCGCCCCGGTGATCATTTTAATCATAGTAGATTTCCCGGCGCCGTTTTCTCCCAGGAGGGCATGGATCTCCCCTCTCTCTACCTCCAGGGATACTTCATTTAACGCCAGAACCCCCGGATAGGCTTTTACAATTCCCTCCAGCGACAATATGATATCTGCCATAGCTTTTCTCCCTATTTTCCCTTCTATAAATTTAGAAAACCGGGGAGCATGGTGATGTAATATACTCCCCGGTCTATCACATGGCAGTCTTCCGCTTCTATTTGCAATCTATCAAAGTACCGCTTTCCTGGGCGCAGGGCACATCCACCCGCTCTCCGTTTTCTGCGCTTACCATGGTCAGCGGATCCCAAATTACTCCTGAAACTTCACCTGCAAGAATTTTTCCCGCATTGTCTACGCAGGCCGCCGCAATATCACCGGAGCCGAAGGCAACCGCCCCTCTTACCACTCCGTTGCCTGTGGAAGAATCACAGATAGCCGCCGCCTCTGCGTCAAATACGGAAACTCCGAAGCATCCCATCTCGTCCAGATTCTCAACTGTACCTCCTTTGGCATAGTCATCCATAATAGCCTGAGAAGCTCCCATGGCTGCATCCGTATCCGTTCCGATCACTGCCTTGACCTCCGGATTGGATAAAAGAATATTTTCCATGGCAACCTGCCCGTCCTGGAAATAGCGGGCTTCTGTTTCTACGGAAATGGTCACTGCCGGACAGTAAATGGGATTCTCTACCCGGTCAGCCTCATCCACCACATTCTGATCCTTATCTACATATTCCCCATCTGCATTTTTCAAATAGGGCTCTGTAATCATCTTAAATCCATTGATTCTCTGCACATATTCCGGTGTGGTGGTATTTTCCAAAATAGCAAGTCCAATGCTTCCATCCTCTGCTTCCGGGAAAGTCTCTTCCACCCAGTTCTTTACCATCAGCGCACAATACTCTCCGCTGGTAAACTGATCAATAATCTCCTGAGCTGTTACATACTCCGGTTCAAAAGGTGTTCCTGCAGAATAGACAATCACGCCTTCCCGGATGGCTTCCTCTAAGACATCACTCAGGCTGGCTGCCTCCAGAGGCATAACCAGAATAAATTTAGCCCCCATCTGCACAAAGTTCTGGATCTGGTTAATCTGCGTATTGGGATCATTATCTGCTCCGGCCACCTGCACATCATATTCCTTGCCATACTCTGCCTGAAAAGCCTCGGATAAAAGTGCCGCCAGATTATTATCCATGGACTGGAGGCTAAGGGCCAGAATTTCCTTATCTCCTCCGGAAGATTCCGCTTCCCCCTGTGTCTCTTCCGCTGCCTGGTTCTCCGGTGCAGTCTCTGCCCTCCCGCCGCAGGCAGTTAAGCCTATACTCATTACTGTTACAAGCAATAAAGCCACTACTTTTCGCATAAACACTTCCCCTTTCCAATCTGTTCGTTTTATTACCTTGAAAATTCATTTTAAGAAAATAGTTTTGCAAAACATCTTTCTAAAAGTATTATACAAAATTAAAATTGCACTTACAATCGTACTTTTTACCAAAAATAAATTTTATTTTTGTTCAAATCGCTGAATTGACGTGGTATTTCATTTCTGATACGATTGATTTACTACAATGAACTTTGGGGAAGTATAGAAAAATTATGAACTCAAATATTACTACCAGCGTAGATCTCCGCTTGACAAACAGAAGTAATATCTTTTCTGCTGTATACCGTTTAAGAAGCACCTCCAAGCAATCCTTAACCCAGGAACTTAAACTTAGTATGCCCACAATCACACACGGCTTAAAGGAAATGGAAGCTCTAAACCTGATTCACTATGGCGGACTCTTCGATTCCACCGGGGGGCGCAAAGCACAGATAATCTGCTTTTCTCCCAACGCACGGATTGCGGTCGGAATTGAACTGTTAAATGAACATGCTCGTATTGTTGCCATAGATCTCTATGGCAATATTCTTCAGGAAAGCATTTATGATCACACCCTCGCTTCCGACCACGCCTATTTTAAAAATTTTTGTATCTATGTAAACAATTTTATAGAAAACCTTCCTTATCCCCACGATCAGATTCTGGGCATTATGATTGCCGTACAGGGCCTTGTATCCCCGGAGGGCACTCATCTGACTTACAATAAAATTTATCCTTCCTGCGATTTTGATCTTTCCACCTTCCAGCAGTACATTAGTCTGCCTTGTCTGCTGGTTCACGACTCGGAAGCCTCCGCTTTCGCTGAAATGTGGACTCATCCCAACTTGCGGAATATGGTATATTTGGCATTAAACCGCAATTTCGGCGGGGTTCTGATGTTGGAAAGAAAAATCCATCAGGGAAAGGAACTGGTCAGCAGCGTAATTGAACACATGTGCCTCTCCCCCGACGGCCCCTTATGTTACTGCGGCAGGCGCGGCTGTGTGGAGACCTTTTGTTCTGCAAATGCACTCCAGAAACAGGCCGGGTGCTCTCTGGAAGACTTTTTCGGAAAAATACGCCGCAGAGAACCTGCAGCGTTGGAAATCTGGCATACCTTTTTAAAAAATCTGGCATTAACCATCAACAATATCCGTATGCTAATTGACTGCGATTTTATTTTAGGCGGGTATCTGCAGCCTTACCTGACCCAGGAGGATCTTGTCCTGCTCTCCGGTTATGTGAGAGAAGGCTGTGCCTTTTCCACACAGCAATTCAAGCCCTACAAAAGCAACTGCGGCCCCAAAGCCGCCTCTCTCGGCGCTGCCCTCTTTCTGGTCAGCCGTTTTCTGCAGGATACCGGATTTAATATGGACGCCCTGCAATAACAAAACAGGCAAAGGGCGCTCTCCTGCGTCTTTTGCCTGTTTTTTGAATTACCTTCTATTTTATTTATCCCTCCAGATGATCCTTCCCTTGGACAGATCGTAGGGGGACATCTCAATGGTTACCTTATCCCCCGGAAGAATCCGGATAAAATTCATGCGGAGCTTTCCGCTGATATGGGCAAGTACCTGATGGCCGTTCTCTAACTCCACCTGGAACATGGCGTTGGGCAGCTTCTCCACTACGGTTCCTTCAATTTCAATAACATCTGCTTTTGACATTTCTTTCCTCCACTTTGATCAGATTTCTGGCTCTGCGGGCCCGGCCTGGTACCGGCGGATTGCCCGCTTGATATCGTCGTCGTGAATCTTTTCCGGATCCCAGTTTTCCCGGTTCCGGCAGATCACCTGAATATGCTTCTGTTTTTTTTTCTTTGGCTTCGCCAGGGTTTTCCTGGTTCCGTCCACCAAGTATACATATTCCCCTTCTGTTTTTCCTATGAGGTACAGGCATCCTTTATCATGCCCTGCTTTGGATCTGGCAAACATGCCCGGTTCAATCTTTTCCATGGGCACCTCACAGCGACAATGTCAGAATCTCCGGTTCGCCTCCGGTGATCAGAATCGTATTCTCATAATGGGCGGACAGGGAGCCGTCTTCCGTAACCACGGTCCAGTCATCGTCCAGCCATACCACTTCCCAGCCTCCGGCGTTGATCATAGGCTCCACGGCAAGGGTCATTCCCGGTATCAGCTTTACGCCTCTTCTCCGCTGACGGAAGTTGGGAATCTGGGGATCCTCATGGAGGTGTTCCCCGATGCCGTGGCCCACCAGATCTTCCACCACTCCGTAACCGTAACCGTCTATATAATCGTTCACGGCATTGGAAATCTCGTGGAGATGATGCCCGGCTCTGGCATACTTGATCCCTTCAAAGAAACTCTGTCTGGTGGCGTCTATAAGCTGCTGCGCTTCCGGACTGATGGTTCCCACTGCGTGGGTCCTGGCAGCGTCGGAGTGATAGCCCTTGTAAATCAGCCCTGCATCCAGGCTGACAATGTCCCCCTCCTGGAGAATCCGGTCCGCCCTGGGAATCCCATGGACCACCTCGTCGTTTACGGAAACACAGATGGAAGCGGGAAAGCCGTTGTAATTCAGGAAATTGGGGATGCAGCCCCTCTCCCTTATTAGCCGTTCTCCGTAGCGATCGATATCCAGCGTAGAAATTCCCGGTTTTACAAAGGCCCCAAGCTCGTTGTGAACCTCCTCCAGCAATTTCCCCGCCGTCCTCATCAAATCAATTTCTCTGGCAGATTTAATTGATACTGACATAATCTAAGCTCCTAATATCCTGACAATGGCTTCGAACACATCCTCCATGGGAGCTGTGCCGTCCACCTCCGCCAGTTTGCCCTGTCCGGCATAGTACTCAATCAAAGGCTGCGTCTGGCTGTGATATACATCCAGGCGTTTCTGCACGGTCTCCGGCTTATCGTCATCCCTGAGAACCAGCTTCTCCCCGCAGCGGTCACAGATTCCCTCCACTTTCGTGGGAATATGTACGATGTGGTATGTGGCTCCGCAGGCAAGGCAGGCCCTTCTGCCGGACATGCGGCTGATTATGTTTTCATCCGGAACCTCCACATTAACTGCATAGTCAATGCTTTCCCCCTTTTCCTCCAGTGCCCGGGTCAGCGCCTCCGCCTGAGGGATAGTCCTTGGAAATCCGTCCAGCACATAGCCCTTTGCACAATCGGGGTTCTGAAAACGGTCCATAATCAGTTCCAACGTCAGATCATCCGGCACAAGAAGCCCTTGATCCATATATGTTTTCGCTTTCTTTCCCAGCTCCGTGCCGTTTTTAATGTTGGCACGGAAAATATCGCCTGTGGAAATATGGGGAATCCCGTATTTGTCGGCTATTTTTTTCGCCTGGGTTCCTTTTCCGGCTCCCGGCGCTCCTAACATTATGATCTTCATTCGCTCCTCCTGTTAGTAATCTCCATCTTTACCAAAATTATGCAGTTTAAACCTCTGATAGCCTGTGCGGAAGAATTTTCCACACAGGCTAAAAGAATCATAGTCTAATCGTTCAAAAAACCTTTGTAATAGCGAACCGCCATCTGGGACTCAATCTGCTTCAAGGTCTCCAGTACAACGCCTACTACGATGATAATCGATGTTCCCCCGAAGGAAACGTTGGCGCCGAACACTCCGTTAAAGAAGATGGGAACCACGCAGACAATAATCAAGCCAATGGCTCCGACAAAAATAATGTAGTTGAGAATCTTTGTCAGATATTCCGTTGTAGGCCGTCCGGGACGGATACCCGGAATAAAGCCGCCCTGCTTCTTCATGTTATCCGCAATCTCCATAGGGTTAAACGTAATGGAGGTGTAGAAATATGCGAAGAATACTACCAGCAGGATATAGAGCAACAGGCCCAGGGTATATACCGGTTCCTTGGGATTGCACCAGCTTCCGGAGCTTAAGCCCCGGAGAATCTTGCTTCCCAGCCCCGTTCCTCCGCTTTTGCCAATTAAGGCTGCAATAATGCCCGGAAATGACATCAGGGAGGAAGCAAAGATTACCGGAATTACGCCGGCCGTATTGACCTTCATAGGAATATGGGTACTCTGTCCCCCCACAACCTTTCTGCCCTGAAGCTTCTTGCTGTACTGCACGGGAATTCTTCTCTCGCCGTCCTGCAGAACGATGACAAAGACCACAGTTACAAGAATTACCGCCAGGATAATCACAGCCGCCAGGGCTCCCTTGGCTACGCTCTTATTCTTCATAAACATCTCGTAAAGCCTTACGAAATCGTCCGGCATACGGGATACGATGTTGATCAGAAGAACGATGGAGATTCCGTTTCCCACGCCGTTCTGGGTGATTCGCTCACCAATCCACATGAGAAACGCACTTCCTGCGGTGAGTGCCGCAACAACCACGGCCATATTATACCAAGTTGCGTTTTCCAGAAGTCCCTGCCCGCCGAAACCGATGGTCATGGCAGAACCCTCAATAAGGGCCAGCACCACCGTCACGTAGCGGGTAATGGTCTGGATTTTCTTTCTTCCGTCCTCACCATCCTTCTGCATTTCTTCCAGCTTGGGAATGGCAATGGTCAGAAGCTGCATGATGATGGAAGACGTGATATATGGGTTGATACCTAACGCAAATAAGGACATGCTGGCAAGCGAACCGCCGGTGAACGCATCAATCAGATTAAATGCGTCCCCGGTCTGATTGGCCAGCCACTGTGCCAGGAAAGTTCTGTTCACTCCCGGTACCGGAAGGATAGAGCCAAAGCGGATCACAATCAGCATCAGAAAGGTGTAAAACAGCTTCTGACGGATTTCCTTGATTTTAAATGCGTTCTGTAATGTTTTAAACATTAAATCACCTCTGCTTTTCCACCAAGAGCCTCAATTTTGGCTTTTGCGCCCTCAGAGAAAGCATTTGCCTGAACAGTCAGCTTCTTCGTAAGTTCTCCGTTTCCAAGAATCTTCACTCCATCCCGGGGATTCTTCACGATGCCCTGCTCCAGCAGCGTCTCAACAGAGACAACTGCGTCATTTTCAAACACTTCCAGAGCGCTTACATTGATTCCTACGATTACCTTGGAATTCCTGTTTGTAAAGCCTCTTTTCGGAAGTCTTCTGTATAATGGCATCTGGCCGCCTTCAAAGCCCGGTCTGGGGGCTCCGGAACGTGCCTTCTGGCCTTTATGTCCCTTGCCGGCTGTCTTACCATTTCCTGAACCATGTCCGCGGCCTCTTCTGAAATTATCGCTCTGTTTGGAGCCTTCCGCGTACTGTAAATTTGATAAGTCCATTTATAGTCACCTCCTGTTTCCGTATTGTCTAAACCTCTTCTACCTTAACCAAATGCCTTACGTGCCAAATCATACCTCTGATGGCTTCGTTGTCCGGCATCTCAACCGTCTTGTTCAGTTTTCTCAAACCAAGTGCCTCGACCGTTGCTTTCTGCTTGGGAACAGCACCAATAGGAGATTTCACTAACGTAATCTTTAATTTATCTGCCATGTTGCGTTTCCTCCTAGTTCGTAATCTCTTCTACAGACTTGCCGCGGTTCTTTGCAACTTCTTCCGGAGTCTTCAGAGCCTTCAGTCCTGCGATGGTTGCAAGTACTACATTCTGCTTATTATTGGAGCCAAGGGACTTTGTACGGATATTCTTGATACCCGCCAGCTCCAGCACGCTTCGTGCGGGACCTCCTGCGATAACGCCGGTACCTTCCGGTGCTCTCTTCAGCAGCACGGAAGCGCTGCCGAACTTTCCGATGAAATCGTGGGTTACGCTGTTGTTCTCGTCAATGACTACATTGATCAGTTTCTTTACTGCATCTTCTTTGCCCTTGCGGATTGCTTCCGGAATCTCAGTCGCTTTTCCAAGGCCAGCGCCAACGTGTCCGTTGCCGTCACCGACAACCACCAAAGCGGTGAAACGCATGGTACGACCGCCCTTGACAGTCTTGCTTACACGCTTAATTGACACTACTTTATCAGTTAATTCTAACTGGCTTGCGTCGATAATTTCATGTCTCATCTGTCTTTTCCTTCCTTTCCTAGAATTCCAATCCAGCCTCACGGGCTGCATCTGCCAATGCCTGGATCTTTCCCTGATATATGAAGCCGCCTCTGTCAAAGACTACTGACTTGATACCTTTATCCAGGGCTTTCTGCGCAATCACTTTTCCAAGGTATGCTGCCGCATCAACGTTGTTCGTCTTCTCCAGCTCTGCCTTTACGCCCTTCTCCAGGGTGGATGCAGCTACCAGAGTATTTCCGACCGTATCGTCAATAATTTGAGCATACATATGATTATTGCTTCGAAACACAGCCAAACGTGGTCTTTCAGCCGTTCCGCTGAGATGATTACGTAATTTTTTGTGCTTATTCACGCGAACTTCGCTTCTCGACTTTTTACTAACCATTTTTATACTCTCCTTATTTATTTCTTACCAGTCTTACCAACTTTACGCCGGATTACTTCATCAGCATACTTGATGCCCTTGCCCTTGTACGGTTCAGGTCTTCTCTTATCTCTGATTTCAGCCGCGTACTGGCCAACTTTTTCTTTGTCGATACCCTTTACCGTGATCTTGTTACCTTCCACTACGGACTCAAGACCCTCCGGATCTTCCATCTCTACCGGATGGGAGTATCCCAGAGACAGTGTCAGTTTCTTGCCTGCCTTGGCGGCCTTGTAACCTACACCGTTCACCTCAAGAACCTTCTGATATCCCTCGCTGACGCCTACCACCATGTTGTGAATCAGAGTCCTTGTCAGACCGTGGAGGGATTTCATCCTCTTCAAATCATTCGGTCTTGTAACAACTACATGACCGTCTTCCATCTTAATTTCCATCTCTGCAGGTAAAACTCTTTCCAGAGTACCCTTCGGACCTTTTACAGTCACTTTGTTGCCTTCTGCGATGTCTACAGTGACACCTGCAGGAATGGCAACCGGCAGTCTTCCGATACGTGACATACCAATTTACCTCCTAATAACTTAAATTTTCGGAAGGAGTGCTGTGCTCCTTCTGTTTTCAGTTGCTTCCGGCCTACCAAACGAATGCCAGTACTTCTCCGCCTACGCCCTGTGCCCGGGCCTCTTTGTCGGTGATCACACCCTTGTTGGTGGAAATGATTGCGATACCCAGTCCGCCCAGTACCTTCGGCAGCTCTTCCTTGTTTGCATACACCCGAAGGCCCGGTTTGGAAATTCTCTTCAGGCCGGAAATGATCTTCTCATTTTTGTCCTTGCCGTACTTTAAGGTGATGCGGATGGTTTTGAAGTTTCCGTCTTCCACCAGATCGTATTTTGCAATGTATCCCTCGTCTACCAGGATGTTTGCAATCGCGATTTTCATCTTGGAAGCAGGTACGTCAACTGTATCATGTTTAGCAGTATTTGCATTACGGATTCTTGTAAGCATATCCGCGATTGGATCGTTCGTTGTCAATGCCATTACTATTGCCTCCTTTACCAGCTTGCTTTCTTAACGCCAGGGATCTGTCCTTTATATGCTAACTCACGGAAGCAAATTCTGCAGATTCCGTATTTTCTCAGATATGCGTGCGGACGACCGCAAATTCTGCAGCGGTTGTACTCTCTCACGGAGAATTTCTGTTTCCGCTGCTGCTTGATTTTCATTGCTGTCTTAGCCATGAAATTTCCCTCCTATAACTATTTTGTAAACGGCATATTGAATAATGTCAGTAATTCACGGGCTTCCTCGTCGGTCTTGGCGGTTGTTACGAAGATAACGTCCATACCTCTCACCTTGTCTACCTTATCGTATTCAATTTCAGGGAAAATCAACTGTTCCTTGATACCAAGCGCATAGTTGCCTCTTCCGTC
>CAJUMM010000084.1 GCA_910586955.1 uncultured Lachnospiraceae bacterium
ATTTGGGTGTTGATCCGCGCCCGCAGTACCATAAGGCTGAAGGGTTTGGTAATGTAATCGTCTGCTCCTAATTCCAGCCCTGTAACAATTTCCGTCTCCTGATCCCGCGCTGTGAGAATCACCACGGGGATATTCCTATGTTCTTTTATCTCTTTTAGAAAATCCAGACCGTTTCCGTCCGGAAGGTTTAAATCCAATATCACCAGGCAAATGTCCTGGGTCTTTATGAGGTCCCTGGCCTGTTCCAAATCAAAGGCCTGCACAAAGCCGTAGCTCTCCGCTTTCAGGGCAAGGGAAATCCCGTTATTTAAGGCTCTGTCATCTTCCACAACCAAAATCTTCTGCATATACATTCCTCCGGTTTTCCATTTCCTGTGGAAATCTTTTGTATTTCGACGTGCCTTTCCGGCTGCCTTTTCCAGTATAAAAGAAGATATTTGAAATGGGGTTAGGGTTTTCTTAAACTTTTCTTAAAAATACGTACTTTGCTCTTTTGGATACTGATCAAGAAGCTGCCGGACCTCCTCTTCAACCTCCTTTTGGCCTGCACTCAGAAGCTGCCGGGAAGAACGCTCCACATAAGGCGTCTGTCCGTCCCCTTGAAGGCCCCGGATCTCACAGTCGTAGGCTGTAAGAACGCCAAATTCATTTAGGGTATAATGTTCTGTCACCTGTTCCGGTTTCCTTCCATCTTCGGTTTCGGTTCCAAAAAAGGAAATGCCGCAGTCCTTTCTATACCGGACGGTATAGAAAGTATTCTGTCCACGGAACTCTCTGGTAATGTCTTCTATTAATAGGGGATCCTGACCCATGGTTGCCGGGGGACCTTGCCACTGGGCTTCCTCCGTGATCTCTTCCTTTACAAGATATTCCCGCTCCGGCATCCAGGTATCTTCTACGGCCACATAGGCTTCGTCCCCGTCCCAGTAAAATTCCCAAAGGATCTCGGGATTTTCCGAACCTAGAAGCCGTTCATAGGAAATACCGCCGGGAGTGTACCAGTGAAGAGACCGGGCAGCTACCAGGCCACTCGGAAAATCATATACATCCGGTCCGTCTTTCAAATCCGTAAAATAGGCATACTCGGTTTTTCTGCTGTCCAGTTCCCCAAAGCGCTGCTGTCCCTTTTCTATCTCGCCCCAGAGTTCCTGGATTTCCTCAGAAGCCGTATCCCCTTTGGCTCCCCAAAAGGCTTCGTTTCTTGTATAGTAACCGGCTCCCCACATGCCCAATACCAGGAGTGCTATTACGTAGAAGGCAAATCCCAATCCGCAGATAAGGGGGATTTTATCTGAGATTCCCTTTAAAGGTTTCTCATCCTCCATCTCCAGTGCGTAGTGATAATAGGCCAGGTGACAGAGCAGCCAGTAAAAAAAGCATCCTGCGGCAAAAGAAATCCAGGGGATGGGATGCTTCCATCCAAAGAGAAAACCAAGATTCAGTACTCCCCAGATTCCTGCAGAGATTCCGGCGCCGAAAAAGGACACTTTTCCCCGGCCTCTCCTCTTTAGGCGGGGATCCGTAAGCTCCTGAATCCCATGGTAACAGTTGTAAAGAAAACGGCCGTTTTCTACCAAAATCAATACGCCCAAAAGCAGAATCAGGGAGAAAAAGCTGCGCATGGCGCCGGACTCCATCCAGACGCCCACTTGTCCGATGAGCATTGTAACTACGTAGACCAAAAAGAGCAATGCGTAATAGCCCCAATAATATCCTTTAAATTCCAGCTGTTCCATCCGTTCGTCTGATGTGATCTGCTCCGGGTTGCAAAGGGCTTTCCATAAAATCCGCTCATCTCTCATACATACCGCCTCCAATTCCGGTTCCGCATCCTTTTTATTCCTCCTGCCAGAAAAGCTCATCCAGGGTCCGGCCAAGCACATGGCAAATACTTAGGCAGAGATTTAGTGTGGGATTGTAATCCCCCCGCTCAATCATATTGATGGTCTGCCGGGAGACGCCGACCTTCCGGGCCAGTTCTTCCTGTGACAAATCCAGGCCCGCCCGGGCGGCTTTTAATTTCAGGTTTTTTGCCATGTATGGTTCCTCTTATTCTCTTGGGGCTGTAGCTGCTTTCTCTATGTTCATCATACTATGCGCATGACATTTTGTCAAATATATTTGACTAAAAATTGCATCCATTCACCTAATATACTTTAAGGGCCAGTCCAAAGACCTGTCGTCACTTCCTCCTCATCCCCCGTATCCGCTCCTTCGTCTGCCCATCCACCCGGTAAGATTCCGTAATCTTCTGCAGGGCCTTATTATAGGTCCAGTCATCCAGACGGTTCTCCTTGAGATAACGGAAGGTCTCCTCCGGGAATTTAACAAAATAGACGGAAACAGCCCAGGCCAGAGCCATGCGCACATAGTAAGCCTCATGGGTAACTCCATCAAAGACTGCAAAGGAACGCTCCAGATAGGACTGCTCCGCAAAATAGCCCAGCATCATCACAAGGGCAAAGCGGATCTCGTATTCCCGGCCGGAATCCAGGCAGGGTTTCAGAAATTCCCACATTTCCTCCCTGTGCCTGGCCGTATCTTTTAGGGAACCGCAGAAAACATCGCAGACTGCCCAGTTGTTAATTCTGGGAAGAAACTCCTGTATCAGAGCCAGCCGCTTCTCAAAATCCACCTTTGCACAGCCGATGACCAGGCCCTGAAGCATATCTTTCTCGTACCATTCCCGGTTGTTTTCCAGAAGAAAAGCCTCCCAGTCTCCCCGGGCAATTTCCTTTGCCAGCTTCCGGAGGGCAGGCACCCGCACCCCCAGAATATTGTCTATGCCAGGCAGCAGTTTACTGTGAAATTCCCGGTAACCGGGGTCCGCCAGTTCCAAAAGCCGGGCCCGGATCTCTTCTTGTGTCAGTGGTTTCTTTTCTTCTGCCATCTTGCACCCTCCAGTTTCAGCAGGTATTCCTTGATATCCAGGGCCTTATTGGCTCCCGCATAGCCGGTGAGGCTTCCATCCGCTCCGATCACCCGGTGGCAGGGGACAATAATAGGAACGGGATTGCAGCGGTTGGCCATGCCTACGGCCCGGAATCCCTGCGGGCATCCCACGGCGGCGGCTACTTCCTTGTAGCTGCGTGTCTCCCCGTAGGGAATGTCCAAAAGGGCGTTCCAATCCCGGAGCTGGAAATCCGTGCCCTTGAGGGATAAGGGCAGATCAAACTTTTTTCGTTTGCCTGCAAAGTACTCCGAAAGCTGCTCCTTTGCCAGGCGCAGCACTTCCGTCTCCTCCTCACAAATATCCGAAGCTTCCGCCGTTCTCCCAAAAGAGAGGCGGCACAGGCCCTTTTCATCTGCCACAAGCTCCAGCTCCCCCACCGGGGTAGAAAGATAGGTTTTTCTCTTACTCAAAATAGTTTGTGCTTCTTGCCTCGTCATAGTAAATCACATTCTCCTGCCGGATAGAAATATCTCCATCCTCCACATCCAAAATCGTAACACCGCAGTTCTTATGTACGCCTCCCGTCCAGAAATCATTCAGATCCGAAATGGTAAGGCTGCTCAAAAGTCCCTTTACCACCGCTCCGTGGCCGGAAAGGAGGACGGTCTTCTCCCGGTAATCCGGGTTTCCCGCAAGCTCCCTTAGAAATTCCGTGGTCCGCCTGCACAGATGGGCAATGGATTCGCCTCCCTGGGGCGGCACATAATTTCCGGGCTCCTGGAAAAATTTAAGGAAATCCGGGTCCGGAATATTGTACCCTTTCCGGCTGCAGCAGTATCCCTCGTAAGGCCCGAAGGAGATTTCCCGAAGCCGCTCTTCCTCAATGATGGGAATCTTTCGCTCTCCCCGGATAATTTCCGCCGTCTGCCGGGCCCGTTTTAAAGGACTTGTAAAAATGATGTCAAAGGGAACTTCCTTAAGGCCTTCCCCGGTCAATTCCGCTACTTCAATGCCGTTTTGATTCAGGGGAATATCCGTAGCCCCCTGTAAAAGCCGTTTTGTATTCCAGTCCGTCTCTCCGTGACGGATGATATAGATCACCATATGCCCCGCTCCTTGTCCTATGGTTTTTTCCTGGATATATTTTAACATGCTTTTTTTGAAATGTCATCTGCGAATATGGCGCTGCACCGCCGAAGAAAAACTGCAGATGTTACCATAGTAAACAATTCCGCCAAGGGAACCGCAAGCCACACCCCGGTCACTCCAAAGGCTTTGGGCAAAGTCAATAAAAGCAGGAGAATCCAGCCGAAGGTCCGCAGAAAGGATAAAACTGCGGACAGCTTTCCTTTGGAAAGGGCCGTAAAGGCAGCAGAGGCAAAAATATTGATTCCGCAGAAGAGGAAGCCGAAGGGAAAAATCAGAAATCCCTCCCGGGCAATCTCATAGACCGCTGTTCCCCTCTCAGAAAACAGGCCTGCCAAGGGAGCCCCCAGGGCAAAGGTGATTCCGAAAATCACAACAGAGAGGAGAAGAATAAACCGGACACATAAGGAACATACTTTTTTCAGGCCTTTCCGGTCCTGTTTTCCATAGCTGTAGCTGATTACAGGGGCTGTGCCCATGGAAAATCCGATATAGAGGGTGGTGAGAAGAAACTGGGTGTAAATCATAATGGTAACGGCCGCCACCCCGTCTTCCCCCAGAAGCCCCATCATGGTCCGGTTGAAAAAGAATGTAGTCACTGCTGCCGCTCCCTGGCTGACCATCTCCGAGAAGCCGTTGGCGCAGCACTCCTTCAAGAGAGAGAAGTCCCAGACCGGTTTTTGAAACCTGAGGCTTCCCTTTCCGGCGGAAAAAAAGAACAGCCCCCCTATAGCCGGGATCAGATATCCGATCCCGGTGCCCAGGGCCGCTCCTTGGATTCCCATCCCAAGGGGAACCATAAAAATGTAGTCCAGAAGAATATTGGCAAGTCCTGCCCCCGTCCCCAGAAGCATTCCCATTCCCGGCCGTCCCGCCGTCACAATCAGGTTTTGGAATAGGACCTGGAGGATACTGGCAGGCGTAAATAAAAGCAGGAGAAACAGGTATTCCCTGCAGGAGGGAAACAAAATCCGGCTTGCCCCAAGCCCCAGGATAAGCTCATCCAGAAACACAAGCCCCAAGAGGGCAATGACAATACCCAGCAAAACACCGGCGGCCACAATCAGCGTAAAATCCCGGCAAGCCTTTTTCTTATTTCCTGCTCCCATATCCCGGGCTGCGATGGCGCTTCCTCCTGTGGCAAGCATGGTTCCCAGGCCCACGGTGAGGTTGATGACCGGGCAGACAATATTAAGGGCAGACAAGGCATAGGTATCTGCAAACCGGGATATAAAGACCGTGTCCGTCATGGTGTAAAGTCCCATAAACACCATAGCTAAAACAGTGGGAAAGGCAAACTTCAGCAAAGACCCCATCTCAAAATCCTGTTCCAAAGGGTTCCCAGGTTCCTGTCTCTTATTCATGTCTTCTTCCCTCCCCCTGCTCCTGGTATAGAATCAAGCGCTGGGTGGGATAGCCGAACTCTTCCAGCAGTTCCCCTTTTACAAATCCTAAGTTTTGAAACATTTTCCGGTAGCCGGTGTCTGCCTTGTCCCCTTCCCGGAAGGTGGTGACGGTAACGGCCGGCGTAGAAGCCAGCTCCAGAAGAGCTTTTTGGCAGAATGCTTTTGCAATGCCCTTTTTCCGGTACCGGGGATGGATCCCCAGGAAATCGATGCTTCCGGCTGTCTCCCGGAATACCATCACCCCGATGGCCCTGTGCGCAGATACATCCTTTAAAATCAAAGCCTGTCTGGCCCTGACGGCTCTTTGCAGTTCCTTTCGGTAATGCGCTTCATTCAGGCAGGGAAAGCCGTCCACTATCAGGGGAAGGAGCGCAAGCCATGCGGGAATATCCTCTTCCTTTGCAAAGACAATATTTCTCTGCCAGTCCCGCTCCTCCCCGGAAACTTTCGGATTATCCCAGAGGGCGTATCCTAACTGAAGTGGATAAAAGGCCTTTTCCGCCCGGTACCGGCCTGGAGATACCTTGTACATCGCTTTAAAGGCATCTGCAAAAGACTGCTGGCTCCCGTATCCGGCCGTCAGGGCAATTTCCAGAACCGGACGGGAGGAGCCTGCCAGCTGCCTGGCTGCCTCCGTGAGACGGCGGCGCTTGACATAGTCATGGACAGTGAGACCTAAGGTATCCGCAAACAGACGGTGCAGGTGATATTTGGAATAGTGAGCCGCCTGGGCAATCGTTTCCAGATTTAGCTTTTCCTGGAGATGGTTTTCAATATAGTCCGCAGCCGCAGCTACGGGACACAGGGTAGTTTCCAACATGGTTCTTTCCTCCTTTATCCCCAATGATAACAGGAACGTCCCCCTTGTGTTTCATCTATCTTGCGATCTTTACAGCAAATCCTTCCGCTCTGCCCGAAAGACGGAAAAGAAGGCCGCCGCCAGGGAAACAAATCCCATGGTAACCGTCACGGCAGATTTGGCAAGGAGCTGTGTATAAAATCCGGGAAGCCCCATATGATAATCCACGGGAAAGTCGGATGTGAGAAAGGAGGAAAAGGCTGCTATGCAGCCGTAAAGAAACAGAAATGACATGTTGGTAAACAGCTCAATAGGGGCAGAGATGGATGTATTTCCGGGAGCCGCATCGGGCACTCCCAAATCCGGGTCATTGGCAATTCCCAGGAAGGCAAAGGCAAACAGAAACAGGCCGAGTATGGCGGCCAGAATCGCGGCATTCCGGATGTAGGTTCCGATCCGGTTTTTCTTCCATTCCAGTTTAATTAATTTCAGCATCGGCTTTCTCCTCCCCTGTCATTTTCAAAAAAATAGTCCTCCACCAGTAAAATGTTATACATCCCATGCCCCCCTATCTTTCCGTTGTTATTTTACCGTTCTAATTATTTTTTTGTCAATCTTTTTCAAGATAAGGTATACGAAACCGGACAGTCTGGATGGTATCGCAGTCCGGACGCAGGAAGGGACAAAGTTTCCATAGCTAACAGCCAAGGCGTCCGGCTTTATATACTTTCACCGGAAAGCAACTCAGCAGAAGGAGACGCCAGCCGGGCCAGCTGTTCCAGAACGCTTCCTCCGCCTTCCAGGGAAATGCTGCCTACTTTATCGCAGATGCGCTCCAGGTATTCCAGCTCTTTCAGACGGTAGAGAATGCGGTTTTCTTCCATCAGCTTGGCTGTATTTAAGAGGCTTCTGGTGGAAGCCACCTCCTCCCTGCGCATAATCACGTTTGCCTGGGCTTTCTTTTCCGCCACCAGAACCGTATTCATAATCTCCCGGATCTCCCCAGGCAGAATTACGTCCTTGATTCCCACATCCAGAATTTCTACACAGTACTCCTCCTGCACCTCTTTCATCCGGCCGCTTAGAAATTGCCCGATCTCTTCCTTCCGGGCCAGAAGCTCATCCAGCCGGAATCCTCCCACATACTCTCTGGCTGCCAGCTGGACTCCGGTGTAGAGAAGCTTTGAGACATTTTCCGTCTTTGCCGCCAGTTCCAGAGGATTTTTGATCCGGTAGGTGCAGAGAATGTTCAGGCGGATGCCAACCTTATCGGCAGTCAGGATCTCCTGGCCGGAAATTTCCAGCTGCTGCACTTTGAGATTGTAAATTTTACAGGAAACCTCATGGGCATAGATCCAGTAATAGTATGTTCCGCAGCCCAGTTCCTTTTCATAGCGCCCGTCTATGTACAGAAGCCCCAGCTCTCCCTCTCCCACGCTGATTTTTTTGTAAAGGCGCACCGGGATCAGATGGCGGTACATCCCCGGGATCTGATCTTCGGACATTTCCCTGCCGGTCACGTCAATCAAGCGGATCTCGTTCTCTTCAAATACATTCCAGTAGAGAGCCTCCCCCTCCATAATTACCTGCCGGTAGATCCCGTCCGCCAGGTGGAGACCGATGCAGCTGTCGGGAATGCGCACCCGCACCACCCGCTTTGCAAATTCCGGAAGGCCCATAAGGATTTCCGTCGGTATTCCTTTGGTATCCACTTTACCTGTCATGGGAACTACCTTCAGCTCATAGCCCAGCCAGGAGGCAATGCGGTGCTTTCCCGCAAACAGCAGTCTCTCCAGCCGGCCGTTTTTCAAAAGATAGCCGCATTCCTGTTCTAAAATTTTATAAGTCATATTCTTTCCCTCCATTTCTTTTTTAGGAAGTGCATCCGCCTTTCCCGCCGCCCAAACGGGGATAGTTTCTTTAGGAAGGGTTCCAAAGAGAGGACTTATAGAAAGCTGTCTCTTTGGTCTGCTCCCGATATCCGAAACCATACTGCCTTTGGACGGCTGCCGTTCCTTCCCTTCCGGGCATTTCCGGCTGGGAAAAGCAGGCTGCGTTCTTCCTCTTCTTTGTTGTTGGCACAGTTTACGCTGTGCAAAGCTACGATTGCTATACCACTTAGCTACCCGGCTCCTGTTAAGGATCTCTTTGGGGGAGGATTCGAACCTCCGAATATCGTTATCCCGGTTCCATCCGGCATGCCCTCGGCTTAGAAAGCCGCGGCACCGCCCAGGCCAAAGCCTGAGGCCCCAGGGAGGAAACCCATAGGTTTATCCCTTTACCACGCCTACAGTCCGCAGACGTTTCACGGGAATTACCAAATCTTTCTGATTGGCCATTACTTCATCAATATCCTTGTATGCAAAGCGGCTCTCTTCCGCCACATCGTCTTTGCGCCTTTTTCCCAGCACCACGCCCTGGTTTTTTAAGTCCACCATGACTTCTTCGCAGGTAAAGGCTGACATAGCCCCTTTCCTGGAGTAGGCCCGGCCTGCGCCGTGGGAGGAGGAGCAGAAGCTCTCCGGATTGCCAAGACCCATCACCACATAGCTATAGGAACCCATGGCCCCGGGAATCACCGTCAGCTCCCCGGAGCGTGCCCGGACGGCGCCTTTCCGGTGGACCCAGACATTCTTTCCGTAATGGTTCTCCAAGGCTGCGTAATTGTGGTGGCAGTTAATCTCATCCCGGTATTCCAAATTAAATTCCGTGTACTTTCCAATCCATTTCTCCAGGATGGCTTTCACGGCCAGCATCATTTTCTCCCGGTTTTCCCTGGCAAATTCCATAGACAGATTCATCCACCGGAGATACTGTTGCCCCTCAGCCGTATCCACAGGAAGAAAGGCCAGCCGGTACGCATCCGGCACCCGGCTGTACCAGCGCCGGTTCAGATCCCGGGCTTTGGAGTGGAAATAGTCGCAGACGGACTTTCCAAAATGACGGCTCCCGGAGTGAAGCATCACGGACAGATATCCCTTATCATCCTCCTGCAGCTCAATAAAATGGTTTCCGCCGCCCAGGGTTCCAATCTGGAAATAGCCTGCCTCCAGCTGCCCCAGAAGTTCCGTGTCTTCCTCATAGAGGGACAGCTCTTCCATGGCCCTGTCCATGGTGTAGCAGGGCATGGGAGTCTTATGGTGAGCAAAGCCCACGGGAATATTCCGCAGGATATCCCCCACAATCCCCTGAATCAGATTTCCGTTTTCCGTCATGGTCTCTTTCAAAGCCTGCACCGGGATATTGGTTCCTATGTAAGCCATGCCGCAGCCGATATCCACGCCCACTGCATTGGGAATCACCGTATCCTTAGCGGCAATCACCCCACCGATGGGCATCCCCATCCCCGCATGGGTATCCGGCATCAGGCACACCCATTGATGAAGAAAAGGAAGCTCCATCAGATGTTCCGCCTGTTCCATACAAGTCTTCTCCAGATCCGTCTCCTTTCCAAGCCAGACTTTTAAGGGATAGTTCCCTTTTTCCGTTTCCTTTATAAACATACAATCACCTGTCTTTCTCATTCACGATATCCGGCACCCGTCCGGGTTTTGGAAGTGCCGCTTTTTGTTCCTCTTGACACTCTCATTATATGGAAAAAGAAGGCCGGGATCATGTAAAAAAAGTTGCGAACTTGCAGGAAATCCATTAAAATTGCTATAAAACATGGTACTTATAATGAAACGGACGCCCTATGGAGGCCCCTTTCCCTGAAGGGACCCTCTGGAGACGCCGGCACTTAACGAATGGGAGCCTTTTGGGCGAACCATGAGTTTAGTACCGCTGCGTCGGAGGGGAGCGAAAGCGTGTCCCGGCAGGGAAAGGGGCCTCCATGGGGCGTCCGGATAGCTATTTATTTATATAGGAGAACCAAATCATGTCAGACTTCCAAGAACTGATCAAAAATTTCGAGCGCATCCGGGATTACATGCGCCAGTTCTTTCTCTACGGCTTTAAGGTCCGGGGAGAATACGGGGAAAAGAGCGGCCGGACCTACGACAACGAGCGGCGCCGGATTGAAAACTATCTCTCCGGCTATATCCGCACAGATTACACAGCCCGGGGGAAACAGGTCTCCGTCCATATGAACAGCAAGAAGCTTAACAGCAATCCCCTCTATGCCGCCTGGAAGGCCAAGAGCTTCACGGACAACGATCTTCTGCTTCACTTTTTCCTTCTGGACCTTTTGTATGACGGCCGCTCCCGTTCCGTAGCGGAACTCCTGGACGAAATTGCGGCCCGCTTTGGAGTCCTTCCGGACTCCCAGACCCTGCGGAACAAATGCAGGGAGTATGAACGCCTTGGGGCATTCCGGTCGGAAAAGGAAGGGAAGACTCTCCGCTACCGTCTGGCACCTCCCCTTCTGTTTGAAAAATCTTCCTCTTATCCGGACTTGCTGGAGGCCGTAAAATTCTGTTCGGAAGCCATGCCTTTTGGCTTTGCCGGAAGCACTATCCTGGACCGGGAATTTCTGGAAAACAATAGCTTCTGCTGGAAACACTATTTTCTGGTACATACCCTGGAAGATCAGGTACTTCTGTCCATCCTTCCGGCCATCCGGGAGGGACGGCGGATCCGCTTTGAAAACCACAGCAGCCGTTCCGGGAACCGCTCCCAG
>CAJUMM010000085.1 GCA_910586955.1 uncultured Lachnospiraceae bacterium
AATATCGACAGTATGACTTCAGAAATTAATAGTTTTCTGAATAAAATTAGCGGTACGGGGGAAATTCAGGAGGAAGCTTCCGGGGAGCCTGCCAAGGCGGAAAGCCAGGAGAAGACCGGGAAGGGACTTACGGATTCCCTGGGAAGCAAGTGTCCCTATTTTGTACAGATTTTTTACGACGAAGGCTGCGGAATGGAGAATCTGCGGGCCTTTATGCTGGTGAATGCCCTGAAAGACATGGATTTCGAGTTTGAGTTCTATCCCGAGGACGTGGAGACCAACAGCGCCACCAGCGAGGTGATTATTGAGAAAGGCTTCCTGGTAGGGGTGAATTCCGAGGAGGATGTAAAGAAAGTAATCTCGGCCATCCAGGAGCAGGGAAGTATCCATTCCTACGAGACCCTCGAAAATGAAGACAAGCCGCAGGAACAGCCCCAGGTGGAGAAGGCTGTGGAAGCCGCACCCGAACCGGCCGCTTCCGGTACGCCGGATACGGCAAAGGCTGCCCAGCCCGTGGCTTCCAAGGCGGCTGTAAAGGAAAACGCCGGAGGCTCCCATGCGGCAGCGAAGCAGAGCCTGATCAGCGTGAACCTGGCCAAACTGGACGCCCTGCAGGCCCTTGTGGGAGAGATTGTGATTACCGAGTCTATGGTGACTTCCTGTCCGGAGCTTAAGGGACTGAAGCTGGACGGGTTCTTAAAGTCTGCCCGCCAGCTGCGCAAGCTGACGGATGATCTCCAGGATATCGCTATGTCCCTGCGGATGGTTTCCATTTCCGGAACCTTCCAGAAGATGAACCGGATTGTCCGGGATATGAAGAAAGCTTTGAATAAGGATGTGCGCCTGACCATCATCGGTGAGGACACGGAGATTGATAAGACTATCGTTGACAGCATTGGCGATCCCATTATGCACATTGTCCGCAACTCCATGGATCACGGAATCGAGGAGACAAAGGAGGAGCGTATTGCCGCAGGCAAGGATCCCCAGGGGGAGATTATTCTTTCCGCCTCCCATACGGGCAGCGAGGTTGTCATTACCATTGCGGATGACGGCCAGGGCATGGATCCGGAGAAGATTTTGGCGAAGGCTAAACGCAACGGTATTCTCACCAAGCCGGAGAGTGAATATTCTAAGAAAGAGATCCTTTCCCTTCTGATGCTTCCGGGCTTTTCTACCAACGAGGAGGTTACGGAGTTCTCCGGCCGGGGCGTAGGTATGGACGTGGTGAAGAAGAATGTAGAGAGCGTAGGCGGTACCATCAGCATCAGCAGTGAGGTGGGCCAGGGAAGCCGCACGACTTTAAAGATCCCCCTGACCATGGCGATTGTGGACGGTATGGAAGTCCGGGTGGGCAAATCCGACTTTACCATCCCCATCTCCAACATCCGCCAGTCCATTAAGATTGCGAAAGAAAATGTCCTTTACGATTCCAAGGGAAATGAGATCGTGAAGATCATGGATGAGTTCTATCCGATTGTAAGGCTCCATGGGCTCTACAATATCGATACGGAGGTGACGGATATCGAAGAGGGAATCCTCATCTGGGTGGAGGCCGGCGATTTGTCCTACTGCCTGTTTGTGGATGAACTTTTAGGAGAGCGCCAGATTGTGGTGAAGCCTCTTCCGGCATACCTGAACAGTTTTAACATCAAGAGTTACGGAATCGGCGGCTGCACCATCTTAGGAGACGGCGTGATCAGCATTATTCTGGATGTGCCAAGCCTCTGCGCGGCGGCGAATGTATAGGAATCGGATTACATAAATTTTGATTTGGAGGAAAAGACATGTCTACTGAACAGATGCAGAATATGAACACCGAAGAGAACGTTGGTACAGAGCAGGATGTGTCCACGGAGCGCTACCTGACCTTTCGGGCGGACGGTACGACCCTGGGCGTAAGCACCGAGAATGTAATTGAGATCATTACGGATCATTCCGTTACGGAACTGCCCATGGTTCCGGAATACATTAAGGGAATCATCAACCTGCGGGGCCAGATTGTGCCGATTATCGATATCCGGCTGCGGATGGGCAAGCCCATGAGCGAGTATACGGACACCACCTGTGTGATTGTTTTGGATATCGACGGCGTGAATATCGGAATCATTGTGGATTCCGTGGAGCAGGTGATGGATATTGATAAGAGCCTCATCTCCCCCCTTCCCGTGGAGGATCAGCAGGGACTGACCAACGGGATGATTTCTTTAAGCAGCCAGGAGGTGCTTCTCTTCCTGAACTGCGAGGAACTGATCCGCACCTATTAAGAAAATACGCAAAGGTGTACTTTGGCGCCCGGAAATGCGGGCGGGATGAATGAAACGCCTAGGAGGTTATCATGTTAACGATTTCAGACAGCGATTTTCACAGATTGGTTAATTTTGTAAAGAGTAATTACGGCATTGATCTGTCCAAGAAGAAACAGCTCATTATGGGGCGTCTTTCTACCACCATTATGACCATGGGTTTTAACAGCTTCAAAGAGTATGTGGATTATCTTCTGAAGACCAAGAAACCGGAAGATTTGGAGCTGATGCTGAATAAGCTTACTACAAACTATACATACTTCATGCGGGAGGAAGTGCATTTTAAATTCTTTACGGACACCATTCTTCCCTATCTGGAGAAGACAAAGACCAATAAAGTATTAAGCATCTGGAGTGCGGGCTGTTCCTCAGGAGAGGAGCCCTACACCATTTCCATGCTGCTGAAAGAATACTTCGGTGCCAAAGCATCCCAGTGGGATACCCGGGTTCTTGCTACGGATATTTCCAAGAATGCCCTGGGAGCCGCACAGAATGCCGTGTATGATGAGAGTTCCTTAAAGGAGGTCCCCCCCAGTTGGAAGACGAAATACTTCGCCAAAACTTCGGAGCCGGGTCTTTATACGGTGGCGCCTATGATTAAGAACAACGTGATCTTCCGTACCTTTAACTTGATGGATCCCATCCGTTTCAAGCTGAAATTCGATGTGATTTTCTGCCGGAACGTGATGATTTATTTTGATCAGCAGACGAAAGAGGCTCTGGTAAACCGGTTTTACCAGGCCACCAATCCGGGGGGCTATCTTCTTATCGGTCATTCGGAGAGTTTAAACAAGGAGACGGTTCCTTACCGTTATCTTATGCCGGCTACTTACCGGAAAGAGTAATCCGGCAGCGATTGATTAAGAAAGGTATCTATGATGCAGAATAAAATAAGAGTATTTGTGGTGGATGATTCCATCTTTTTCCGTCAGATGCTGATTCGGGATCTGCAGGCCAGAAGCAACATCGAAGTTGTAGGCTTTGCTGCCAGCGCTTTCGAGGCCCGCAACAAGATTCCCTCCATCAAACCGGACGTGATTACTATGGATGTGGAGATGCCGGGGCTAAGCGGGATTGATTTTCTCAAAGAGCTGCTTCCCAAGCATCCCATTCCGGTGATCCTTGTTTCTTCTCTGAACTTAAGCGTGTTCGATGCCCTGGCGGCCGGCGCAGTGGATTTTGTACAGAAGCCGGACATGGGCAAAGATTACAGTGTCAAGACATTCTTTACCGTACTCAACAGTAAAATTTACATTGCCTCCAGGGCGAAAGTGAATGTGAATCTGGCCGGCAAAGCCGTACCGGGAGCAGCAGCCGGTCCCGCAGCCGGCAGTCCTGCGGCAGCCAGTGCAGCGGCTCCGGCTGCGCCCGGAAGCTTAAGTTCCGGCCTGTCCCTGAATATCCAAAACAATATAGTGATAGCTATCGGGGCTTCCACCGGAGGAACGGAGGCTACTTTGGATGTTCTGAAACGTCTTCCCGGGGATATGCCCGGGATTGTGGTGACCCAGCATATGCCGCCGGGATTTACGAAGATGTATGCGGAGCGCCTGGACCGCATCTGCAAGATGGAAGTCAAGGAGGCGCAGAACGGAGACCGGATCCGCAGAGGCCTGGTGCTGATTGCTCCCGGCGCCCTGCAGATGCGTGTGGAGAAAGATTTGAAAGGGTATTTCGTCACCTGCCAGGAAGGGGAAAAGGTAAACGGGCACCGGCCCTCGGTAGACGTGCTTTTCCAGTCGGTGGCGAAAAAGATAGGAAAGAATGCCATCGGCATTATTATGACGGGAATGGGCAGGGACGGAGCGGAAGGGCTTCTGGAAATGCGCAAAACCGGTTCCTTTACCATCGGACAGGATAAGGAGTCCTGTGTGGTATATGGAATGCCCATGGTGGCTTACGATATCGGGGGAGTGTGTGTGCAGGCCTCCTGCAGCAACATCTCCAACGTCCTCCTGGGACAGCTCCGGAAAATGTAAATCGGAATTAAATGATCTTTCGTATTAATTTTTCCCCTGTTTCAGCCGATAGATAAAATAAGAAACAGGACGGAGCTATCTCTGAAAGGAGTTTATTTTATGAAGATAACACGAAACAATATGAGTCTCTTCCGCATGGAGGGAGCCGGTTATGCCAGGTCCGATTCCAAGGTCCAGAGCGGGACCAGGGGCAATGGAAACTACGATGCCATTACCATCCAGTCCAGCTCCAGGCAGATTAAGGAGAAGACCTTTTCGGAGGCTCTGTCCAGACAGGTGGTATCCGAGGCCGGACAGGGAGCATCTCCGGAGAAGGTAGCGGCGGTGAAGCGGCAGGTGGAAGAGGGGACTTATCATGTAGATCCCTATTTGGCTGCATCCAGGATGCTGCTGGCCGGGGAGGCATATGCCCATGGCTGATATGACAAAGTTTGCAGATTTGATCCGGCAGTTTATAGAGCTGTTTGATCGGATGATTCCCCTGGAGCAGGAGAAGCTGAATGTGGTGAAACAGAATCAGGTTTCTGCCCTGGAGGATATTATAAAGAGGGAACAGGCGGAGATTATGGCCCTGCGGGGACTGGATCAGAAGCGGGAGCGTCTTCAGAAGGATCTGGGTTTTGCAGAACTGACCTTTCAGGAAATCCTGGAGCGGGTGTCCGGGGAAGAGCATGGAGAGCTTCAGCAGCTTTTTGATGAACTCTCCGGCCGGGTGAAAGAGTTCCGGTCCGTTACGGAGAGCTCCAAGACCATGATGGAAGTCAATCTCCATGCCATCAATAAGATGGTAGCCCAGAAGACCTACGGAAGTGCAAATGTCCGGACCTATGAGGGGGACGGAAGTGTCCGCCCGGACGCGCCCCACTTTACCGACAGACGGATATAGAGGAGGAGTCAAGCTATGATGCGTTCAACCTTTGCCGGTTTCAGCACGGCTACCCTGGCCTTGTGTGCCAGCCAGCGTGCCCTGGAAGTAACCGGTCAGAATATTTCCAATGTAAATACACCGGGATACACCCGGCAGCGTCTGGATATCCAGAGCCTGTACTTGAGAGGCGGCGAGTTCTATAACTCCAATCCCAATTCCCGCATCGGCTTCGGTGTGGAGATTACAGGTGTCTCCCAGCTTAGGGATCCCTTCCTGGATAACCAGTACCGCAGCCAGATGGCGAAGCTGGGCACCACGGACGCCCAGGTGAGCGGTTATGAGAAGCTGGCCCAGTTCCTGGATGAGACCAATTCTACGGGAATTAAAAATGCTTTGGCCAATCTGAATACCCAGCTGCAGAATCTGTCAGTGAATCCCAACAGCAAGGAATTTGATTCCATGGTGAAGTCTTCCTGCCAGCAGCTTTTGAATCTCTTTCATCAGAATGCGGAAGATTTAAAGGGAGCCAGGGATGATCTCAGCAGCGAGTTTACCGATACTACGGTGAAGGACGCCAATGAAATTCTCAAGAACCTGGCGGAGTTAAACGAGACCATCCGGAACAGCCAGATTCTGGGAAATCCGGCTCTGGAGCTGAAAGACCAGAGAAACGAGCTCATTGACGAGCTGGCCAGCTATCTTCCCATTACGGTGAAATACCGGGATGAGAAGCTGGTATCCGTGGTAAATGCAAAGGATCCCACGGACGAGATGGTAAGTAAGACCATCGAGGAGCTGGATATTTATTTTGTAGATAAGACGGGAACCAAGCATCTCCTGGTTTCTGATAATAAGTACGGTTCCTTCTCTGCCGACGGTCTCAGTTCTGCCAATGAGAAGATGAGCCAGATTGCGGCATTGAATGAGCAGATCAGAAATCTGGAGGCCCAGAAGCCTCAAGATGCGGCGGCCATACAGGAAGCTAAGGATCAGAGACAAAAGACATTTGAAGAGGTAAAGGATTTCCTGGATGTCCAGCTTGCTTCCGGTGCAACAGGCGAAGTGGCGATGGATGCAGATGGTAACGTTGTTTACAAGGCTCTTGACAAACCGGGTGGCACAGCTCAGGCTTATGAGCTTGTAACAGGCGGCAAGTTCTCGGCCCTGGACGCCAAGAACCTGATAGGAGATCCCATGCGCCTTTCCGTTACCACAACGGATCGGGCAGGGAATTTAACAGGTCCTACGGAAATCACAAATACCATCACCGAAGGCGTTATGAAGGGAACCCTGGATATCCTCAACAAATCCGGCGGTTTCGACAACCCGCCCACGGATATCAACGGCATCGGCTATTACGAGCAGACCCTGGATTCCCTGGTAGCCAAGTTTGCAGAGGTGTTCAATGAATTGAATGAGGATCCGGAAACGGATCCGGCTTTAAAGAAGGATACGCCGCTCTTTGAAAAGATTGATCCCAACAGGCCTTTCTCCGTTTCCAATATCAAGATTGCGGACGGCTGGGCCAACAATGAGTACGGAGTCCGTACCTCCAAGGATAAGGTGCCGGGAGAGGGAGACGATGTAGTTGGCTCCACGGCGGATGAAAATGTATTGAAAATGATCGAGGCTTTGAACTCCAGCCAGAAGTTTGTGAAAGAGGGCTCAGGGACGCCTTTCTACAACGGTACTTTCTACAACTGCTTCGCCAACATGGAGAATGTGCTGAATATCGATCTCAAGGCGGCCAAGAACACTTTGGATAACAAGATTACCGTCATCAACCAGACGGCGGATTTGAAGGATGCCATTTCCGGTGTATCCCTGGACGAGGAGGGAATCAACCTTCTCCACTACCAGCAGTCCTACTCTGCGGCGGCCAGGCTGATGACCACCTTGGATGAGGCCCTGGATAAGCTGATTAACGGAACCGGCGTAGTCGGAAGGTAATGGGAGGGAATTTGTATGAGAATTACAACGAGAGCTTTGATTCGGAATTATAAAGCAAATCTGGGCGTGTCCATTTCCAATCTGGACTCCGCCCGGACCAAGGTTATGAGCAACCGCAAGTTCAGCAAGGGCTTTGAGGATCCCACCGGTGCTATGCGGGAATCTTCCTTGTACCAGAAGTACCAGAAGAACCAGGATTATCTGAATATGATCGATGATGTGCAGTCTTTCCAGAATTCCCAGGAGGATGCCATCAACCAGCTGAACACCCAGGCTAAGCAGCTGAGCAAGCAGTACGGCTTGGAGGCATTGAATGGTACCAACAAGAGCTTGTCTACCCGCCAGGCCTATGCTTCGGCTTACCGCCAGGCCCAGGAGGCCATGACTATGAGCATGAACGCTTCCTATGGCGACAAGTTTGTCTTCGGCGGAGCGGACGGCGGAAAGCCTCCCTTTGAGCTGAAGAAGGAGACGGATGCCAACGGCAAGACCACCACAACTCTTCTGTACCGGGGGGTAAATGTGGATACGGATATTCCGGTTCCGCCGGCAACCGCTGCGCCGGGAAGTGATGCCGAGAAGCTGCAGCGTATGGCGGCAGAGCAGGTATACATCGATTTGGGCTTTGGCCTTACCACCGGGACAGATGCCAACGGCAAGACCACGGTGGCCAACTCCAGCGCATTCAACACCGCCCTGCCCGGACTCAATGTGGTTGGTTACGGCAAGGACGACGAGGGCATGAGCAACAACATGATCGTCCTGGCCGGACAGATAGCAGACGTTCTGGAGCGGGAAGACTTTACGGATGATGATTACGACGAGCTGCAGCAGCTTCTGGAGAAATTTGACGGCGGCCGTGATGTCCTTTTGGATAATTTGACTACTATCGGAACCAAGACAAATTTCCTGGAGACTACCAAGACCCGTCTGGAGGATCAGGAGATTGCCTTGACGGAGCAGATGCACAATGTGGTAGATGTAGATATGGCAGAGGCCATTACGGAGTTTTCCTGGGCACAGTATGCGTACAATGCCGCATTGAAGATAGGCACGAGTATTCTTACACCGTCCTTTATTGATTTTATGGGATAGAGAACGGCAGGATATAATTTTTACATGGTTTGGAGGGGAAGCATGGTATGAAACAGTTAATCAATATTACGACAGTACCCATTCAGTATGAGCTGAAGGTACAAAATGCCCGTCTGGAGTACAAATCTTCAACTGCTGAAGTGGAGATCAGCCGGAATAAGGGCGGAATGACCATCAAGAGCCGTCCGGTCAAGTTGAATATTGACTCCTTTGAGGCGCGCAATTCCGTGGTTCCCACCACGGCGCGCAGCATTGGCCAGAGTGCCCAGAAAGGGACCCAGGCGGCATATGAAGCCACGGCTTCTTTTGCCCAGGAGGGACAGCTGATGGTGAAGGCCACCCTGGGGCAGGATGTACTGGGGCAGATTTTCTCCAGCAGGATGCAGCAGCCTACAGGAGAGTTTGAACTGGGATTTACGCCCTCGGCTCCGGTGCAGATTGATTATGAGGCAGGCGATCTCATCATCAACTACCAGATGGATAAGCTGAACTTCGATTTGAAGGCGGCCAACGGGAATTTTGAATTTATTCCGGGGGATATTGAACTTTCCATTACCCAGCACCCGGAAGTGCGCATTGAGTATGTGGGAGGTCCCATTTATGTTCCGCCCAGTGCGGATCCCAATTATGAACCGCTGGATGTAAGGGCTTAGCAATAAGCCCTTTTTTCACTTTTGCGGGACACTCCCTGGAAATAGTAGGAGGTTTATGGACATGAAAATCAAGAATCGCTATTTTGGAGAGGTGGAGTATGAAGCCGGGGAGAAGATTTATTTTCCGGAAGGCCTCTTCGGTTTTGAGGAACAGAAAGAATTTCTCCCCATTCCCTTTGAAGGGGATACGGATACCATGCTCTGCCTGCAGGCCTTGGAGGATGAGGAGCTCTGCTTTGTGCTTTTAAATCCCTTCCGGTTTTTTGCAGACTACAATCCGCGGATTTCGGAGGCGGATCGCAGCGCTATCGGTTCTTCCAGGGATGAGGATATTTCATATTATGTCATCGGCGTTATCCGGGATCCCCTGACGGACAGCACGGTAAATTTGAAAGCCCCCATTGCCGTGAACTACCGGACCAGGGATGCCCGCCAGATTATTCTGGAGGATCCGGCATATACCTTCCGCCACAGGCTGGAGGAAGCGGCAAGGGAGGAGGATTGAGATGCTGGTATTGCAGCGGAAAAAGAATCAGTCCATTATGATAGGAAGCGACATTGAGCTTTCCGTCTTAGAGGTGGGATCGAACTGGGTCAAGCTGGCCATCTCCGCACCCAAAGATATTTCTATTCTGCGGAAAGAATTGGCTGAGGCAGCAAAGGCCAACCGGGAGTCTGCCGGTGTCTCTTCTCTGGACAGCCTGAAAAAGATGATAAAAAAAGAAGAAAAGTAGCGCTCCGAAATCCCCTTTTTCCCGGCGTAATCTGCCGGAAAAAAGGGGATTTCTTGCAGTTTTTCCTGTTTTTTCCACTGAATTTCCAGAAATCTTTCTCTGGAGTTTTGCTCCATATTACTTGACAGAAAATAGAGATTCATTTATCATAGGAATAGTTGCGTGAATGTTGCGTGTATACATTTGATGATTCTTTCATAATTATATAAGAGGAAGTGGAAGCAATGGAAAATAATTTGTCTGCACAGTGGGATCCGTCCCTTTACGGTACCTACGGCACACAGAATGGCAATACACAGCGCTCCGGCAGGGCGGCAGATACAGGCTCCGGGTTCCGGGAGACCTTTCAGAGTGCTCTTAAGACCACAGAGAGTCTGGAAAGCATTTTTCAGGAAGCCTCCCAGCGCTACGGCGTGGCCCTGAATCTTCTGAAGGCCATCGGAAAAGCAGAGTCCAATTTCAATCCCACGGCAGTATCTTCCGCAGGCGCCCAGGGCGTGATGCAGCTGATGCCCGCCACGGCCCGTTCCCTAGGGGTGGCGGATTCCTTTGATGCCCGCAGCAATATTATGGGAGGGGCAAAATATTTTGCCGGTCTTTTGGAACGCTATAACGGGGATACGGTTCTGGCTTTAAGCGCTTATAATGCAGGAAGCGGAAATGTGGAGAAGTACGGCGGGGTTCCGCCTTTCAAAGAGACCCAGAATTACATACAGAAAGTTCTCGCCTATGCGGGAGAGGACATGGATTTAAGCGGTATCTCAGGCGGAGCGGTTACGGGAAGCGGTGTTTCCGGGATACAGTCCTTTATTGCGGAGCTGGAGGAACTGGCGGCAGGAGGAAACGTCCTTGGCGGTACGGGCTCTCTGTTCAGCCCCGAGGATGCCCAGTACCTGGTGGAGATGATGCGGCTCCAGATGCAGAATATTTTCCAGCAGGAGGTTTTTTCCGATGAGGAAGAGGAGGGCGGAAATGCTGTGGGCTCTCTTTTGTAGAAAATGATCGAAATGGGATATTTTTTTGAAAAAATATCTGTTTTTCTGTTGAAAAATGACAGTAATAGGTATAAAATTAAACTGGTATAATCAGATTATGTCAAACGGAAGTATTTGGTTTAAAAAATG
>CAJUMM010000086.1 GCA_910586955.1 uncultured Lachnospiraceae bacterium
TTATTTACGGGGTTCCGGTATTAATGGCTTTCTTTTTGCGCCGGAACCGGAAGTTTTCCCATGCAGCCGCAGAAAAAAAGACACCCGGATTTCAAATCAGTTTCAAAATCGTAGATGTCTGTATGATGAACGGACTGGAGAGCATCCTGAAACTGGGCTGTTATATCATACTGTTTTCCATACTGGCAAGACTTCTGATGAAAATTCCCTGTCCTTATCCCCTGCTTACCTGTACGCTGGCAGGCCTGATGGAGATGACAAATGGAATCGCACAGGTTACTTCGGACGCATCCGTTTCTGCTTTGGTAAAATACGTCTCCGTTCTGGGCTTTACGGCCTTCGGAGGTCTCTGCGGCTTAGCTCAGACAGAGAGTATGCTTCTGGGCAGCGGATTGTCCGTAAAGCAGTATCTGAAAGCCAAGGCGGTGACCGGCCTTCTTGTCCTCTGTCTGGCGGCTGTCTTTTTTATTCCTCCAGGTCCGTAAGCTCCACTTCGTTTAAGGGGGGAGCCAGTTCCGCCCGGTTGTTCGCCAGGATCTCACTGAAATTGCGCAGGGAACCCATCATGCTTTCGTATTTGGCCATATGGCTTTCCATGGTTTTGTGAATCAGGTTCTGCAGATTGCCCAGCATATCGTCGGTGTAACGCATGGCCTGCATCCGGTAATTGTTGGCTTCCATGGTGGCGTTGTCCAGACGCCTCTGGGCTTCCGCCTCCGCTGCCGCCATAATCTCGTTGGCCTGGACATACGCCTGCTGCATGATCTCGTGTTCGTTCACCAGCTCCGACGTATGTATGTTGGCTTCCTTGATAATGGCCTCCGCCTTAGCCTGGGCGTCTGCCAGAATGGCGTCCCGGTTGGCAAGGACTTTCTGGTAGCGCCGTATCTCCTCCGGCGTCTTCATGCGGAGTTCCCGGAGAAGTTCTTCGATCTCCTCCTTATTTACCACGATGTTTGTCTTTGAAAGGGTCTGGGGTTTGCAGCCGTCGATGTACTCTTCAATCTCTTCGATAATCTGTTCAATTTTGCTGCTCATATCGTTCTCCTATTTCCAGTTCCGCATCCGCTGTTGGGGCTTCTGCTGTTTTTTATAAGATCTGTCTCAGTTCTGCAGCCGCCGCCGGATCTGCTCTTCCACGTAGGGGGGGACAAAGGCCGAAATATCCCCGCCGAACTCCGCTACTTCCTTTACGGTGGTGGAGCTTAGATAGGCGTATTCCAGGCTGGTGGTCAGAAACATGGTGTCAAGCTCCGGATTGATGATCCGGTTGGTCTGAGCCATCTGAAGTTCGTAGTCGAAATCCGAAATGGCCCGGAGGCCCCGGACAATCACATGGGCTTCACACTCTTTCGCAAATTCTACCAAAAGTCCCGTGAAGGACTTGATTTTTATATTTGGCAGTTCTCTGGTAACTTCTTCTAACATCTTAACACGTTCTTCCAAAGAAAACAACGGACATTTTGCCCGATTGTGCAAAACTCCCACAATCAATTCGTCCACCACCCGGGAGGAACGTTCTATAATGTCCAGGTGGCCTTTGGTAACCGGGTCAAAGCTTCCGGCGTAAATTGCTCTTATCATATGTGCGATTCTCCTGTTATGCGGCCAATAAAGAGATGCTGATTGGTCTTGTAGGTCTTGGTTTTAAAGGGTGAGAAACCATAGGCTTCCATCCATCCGGCATCGTAGTTCTTGGGAGCCTCCAGGATGAGAACCGTGTTTTCGTCTGCCAGGGAGGAATGGGAAAGGATGCTTAAAATTTCTTTTTCCAGATCTTTTCCGTAGGGGGGATCCAGAAAAATAATGTCAAAGGCTTCCTCCCGGGCCAGCAGGTTCAAGGCACTTGCAGCCTCGGTCTCCATCACCCTTGCCCGGTCCAAAAACCTGGTAAAGGCCAGGTTTTCCCGGATGCAGGCAGCGGCTTTCCGGTTGTTTTCCACAAAGACGGCAGCCTTTGCCCCCCGGCTTAAGGCTTCAATTCCGATGGCTCCGCTGCCTGCAAAGAGGTCCAGGAACCGGCAGCCGGGGAGATCCGGCTGCAACATATTAAACAAGGTCTCCTTAATCCGGTCCGTGGTGGGCCGGGTGTCCAGTCCTTCCATACATTTTAAAGGAAGGCTTCTGGCCGTTCCTGCAATCACTCTCATGAGTCTACCTCCTGATCTGTCCGTTTCCGTAGATTTTGTATTTGTAGGAGGTCAGAGCCAGAAGCCCCATAGGCCCCCGGGCATGGAGTTTCTGGGTGCTGATGCCGATCTCGGCTCCGAAACCGAATTCAAAGCCGTCCGTAAACCGGGTAGAGGCGTTCACATAGACGGCTGCGGCATCCACTTCCCGGAGAAAGCGTTCTGCGCAGGCTTCGTCCCGGGTGATGATGGCCTCTGAGTGGCCCGTGTTGTAACGGTTGATATGGGCAATGGCCTCCGAAAGGCTTCCCACTGTCTTCACGGAGAGAATATAATCCAGATATTCCGTGCCCCAGTCTTCTTCCGAGGCTTCTTTCATGGGAAGCAGGGCCCGGGCCCGGGCATCTCCCCGCAGTTCCACCTGTCTGGGAGCCAGCTTCTCCTGCAGCAGGGGAAGGAATTCTTTTGCGATATTCTGATGTACCACCAGGGATTCACAGGCATTGCAGACGCCGATCCGCTGGGTCTTGGCATTGTATACAATCTCGGCGGCCATGGACAGATCCGCTGTCTCGTCCACATAGATATGGCAGTTTCCGGAGCCGGTCTCAATGACCGGGATGGTACTGCTGTTCACTACCGTGGCGATGAGACCGGCGCTGCCCCTGGGGATCAGTACGTCTATGTAAGGATTCAGCTTCATAAAGGCTGCCGCCGTCTCCCGCCTGGTATCCGCCAAAAGCTGGATTGCGTCCTCCGGAAGGTTCCTTTCCCGGAGCGCTTTCCTAAGTACCTCCACAATGGCCAGGTTGGAAGCCAGGGCATCGCTTCCGCCCCGGAGAACCACGGCGTTTCCTGTTTTAAAGCAGAGGCCGAAGGCGTCTGCAGTCACGTTGGGCCTGGCTTCGTAGATAATGCCGATAACGCCCAGGGGAACCCGCACCTGGCAGATCCGGAGGCCGTTTTCCGGAGTGTGCTCCCACATCTTTTCTCCGATTGGATCCGGCAGATCTGCAATCTGCCGCAGGCCCTCCGCCATACCGGAAATGCGTTCCGGGGTAAGTTTCAGACGGTCCAGAAGGCCGGCCTTCATGCCTTTCTCTCTTGCCCGCTCCATATCTTTTTCATTGGCGGCGAGAATGGCTTCCCTTTCTTCTTCCAGCTGCTCTGCTGCCAGAAGGAGGAGCCTGTTTTTTTCTTCTGTTTTCAGGACGGCCAGGAAAGGGGCGGCCTCTCTGGCTCTCTGGCCCATTTGTTCTAATTCTGTCATTTCATTCTCCTGGGATAACACCCGTTTTTCCGTCACGATCTTTGCCGGACGGATATCAAAATCTTCGAAGGGAACCTCTTTTTTTATTTGAAATTCAAAGGCCAAGGCTGCGGTAATCAGATGGGGATTGGCTTCCAGGAACCGATCGTAGAATCCTCCCCCGTATCCCACCCGGTGCCTGGCTTCGTCGAAAGCTACTCCCGGCATCAGAAGAAGGGCATCCGGTTCCTGGGCAGGGCATCCGGCCTTAGGCTCCCGGATCCCGAAATATCCCTCCTCCAGATCTTCTTCCAGGGAAGAAATATAGTAAAAGATCATTTCCTGGCCGCAGACTTTCGGAACGGCTACCCGTTTGCCCTCAGCCAGGGCCCTTTCAATGAGATCCCGGGTCTCCACCTCATGCTTACAGTCCACATAGGCATAGATTGTCCCGGCATCCCGGTATTCCGGCAGGGCTAAGACCCGTTCCAGTACGGAAAGGCTCATTTCATGGATTTCCTCATCCGTCCTCCTGCCCCGTTCCAAGCGTATCTCTTTTCGCAGGGCTTTTTTGCTTAAATCCTTACTGTCCTTTGCTTCCATATTTTTCTCCCAGATTGGTGATGCTGCCGTCGGCTTCCCGGACATCCACATTGTTTAGCTGTCCCCGCAGGTTCATGCGGATGGTTTCGATGTATTCCCTGCGCAGATCCGCCTGTTCTTTCTTTTCCGCTTCCGTCAGCCCTTCGGCTTTGGAGCGGTGGTACAGTTCGTTGATCCGGGCAATTTTTTTCTCATCCATGGATTCTTTGCTCCTGTCCGGGCTCCCATTTCAGGAAGTCCTTTGTCTTTGAAAAATTATCCCTGGCGTACTCATAGCCGTGTTGGTAGAAGGCGGTCAGCACATCTACCCGGTCCTCGGTATTTTTGATCACCGGAACCTGGGGCCGGATGACCAGCACATGTCCCCGCTCTTCCAGATCCTCCAGAAGCTCCATGGTCCGGTTGTAATAGTAGGCCCTGTTCTTTACAGCCCGGATTAGATTGGGGTACTTGGGATATAAAAGCTTTGCCATCCTTAGAGAACGGCGGGCAGGGGGTTTGCGGTATCCTTCCTGCCGGGTAAGAATAACGATATTTTTCTTGATTCCGTCGTGAAGGGCCTTCCGGATAGGAACCGAGTCTGCCAGCCCTCCGTCCAGCATAGGAATTCCGTCCACACTGACCATGGGGGAAACCATGGGAAGGCTTGCGGAAGCCCTGCAGGCGGCCATCAGCCGTTCCCGGTCTTTCGTCTCTCTTAAGTATGCGGCTTTTCCCGTGAGGCAGTCGGTAGCCGTCAGGTAACAGGTCTGCCCGGAGGAAAAGAAGGTATCGTAGTCAAAGGGAATGATCTTGTTTGGAAACAAATCAAAGATCAGGTCCATGTTAAAGAGGCTGTGGTTTTTTACCAAATATTTCAATCCCACATAGCTTCCTGCTTCCAGGAAATCAATGGTACAGGTTTTCATCCGGCCCGGCTGCCGGGATACGTAATTGACTGCGTTGCACGCCCCTGCCGACACGCCGATTACATAGGGGAGATAAAGCCCCTGCTCCATAAAATAATCCAGGACACCGGCCGTAAATACTCCCCGGGTGCCGCCGCCCTCTAAGATTAACCCTGCTTTTTTCATAGGAAATCCGCCTCCCAATGACTGTTGTATACCTATATAATTTACACCATAACCCCCGGAATAGCAAGTTTTAACTGGAGTAATTCTCTAAAAAATCATATAACTCCCTCTCTCCCGGAACCCCTTTTCCTTTGCGCAGCTCCTTTTGAATCTCCTGGGGAAGGTCGGATACGGGGATGGTGGTGTACTCGTAGATGCTCTGCATATCCGACTGGTAGATAATCACATAGCCGGATTCCTCTGCCAGATAAAAGGCATACTCTCCGGAAGAAGCCTGTACGGCTTCGGGATCCGTAAGGGTTTCCCGGCGCTGCGGCAGTTCCTCTTCCGGGACCGGTTCCTCTGCCTGGGGAAGTTTGGGGGAAAAGATTCCCTGATCTCTCGCCTCCAGATTTCTCCAGAAAAGTTCACTTTCCTTCCTGGCTTGCTGTGCCGATATGAGATAACTGGAATAGTAGGCAAGGCCTCCCAGAATAGCGGCGGCAAGGCAGCCTGCAATGACTTTTTTTGCCATAAAAAATCCTCCTTTCTGCCTAGTATGGACAAAAAAGGAAGATTTTATCAGATTTCTATAAAAGCCGGACTTTTTTTAGGACTTTCACCAGCAGATAACCTTTGGGAAATGCCCGCAGCTCCTCTTCCGTAATTCCCCGGAGAATCAGGATAAAGAGGCCGTAGATGAAAACAGCCAGCAGGATACAGAGGATGGTAGCCCACCGAAAGCCCAGAGGTTTCTCCAGATAGGGATATAAAAGCCAGCAGGATAGTCCCATAATGACGGAGGACACAAGGGGAATCACAAAGGTCCGCACAATCTCCTGGCGGTAATGAAGGTATTTGCGCAGGGCAAGGCCGTTGAGAATGCACATGAGGATGGCAAAAAAGGCGTCTGCAATCACCACGCCGTATATGTGAAGTTTAAACACCTGTACCAGCACAAAGAGAAGTCCTAAGTGGACGGCCAGGGAGATCACGGCGTTGCGCACAGGAATCCGCATTTTGTCGATGCCCTGCAAAATCCCGTTGGTCAGGGTGGACAGGCCGTAGAAAACTACGGAAAAAGAACCCACGATAAATAGCTGGGCTGCCACGGGATCCGTGTTCCAGGACAGGAGCTTTAGGATGGGTTCCGCCAGGGCCGTCATACCCGCTGCACTGGGAATACAGACCAGCATGGTCATGCGGACGGCACCGTCGGTTTTCCGCCGCATTTCCCCACGCTTTCCCTCCATCCGGGCCTTTGTAAGGGCCGGAATGGTAGAGGCCGACAGGGCGGAGGCAATGGCAATGGGTACGTTGCTTAAGAGCTTGTATTTTCCCATATAAATGCCCCAGTAGATCTCCACCGTGCTTTTTTCAACTTTCTGAATGATCAGCATTAAATGCTTAAAGAGCGCCTGATCCAGGATGCTGCTGATATTGTACACCGCCGTTCCCAGGATCACAGGCACAATGGTAAGCACCAGAAGTTTAAGAATATCCCCGTAACTGTCCCTGCGGTTTCCCCGGTCCCTGCGGATATTCCGCTGTAGCACCCGGTTGTACATAAGCATAATGACAATCAGGAACAGCAAGCCGGCCAGTGCCCCCATACTGGTTCCCAGCGTGCTTCCTGCAGCGCCGTAGATGGGGCCGCTGCGGCCGGAAGCGGCCCCGGCCTTCTGATCCAGGGATACGCCGTAGCGGAACAGAAAGCTGGCGGCTCCGATACTTACGGCCGCATTGACTAT
Organism: uncultured Lachnospiraceae bacterium; assembly: GCA_910586955.1. Classification (GTDB taxonomy): domain Bacteria; phylum Bacillota; class Clostridia; order Lachnospirales; family Lachnospiraceae; genus Laedolimicola. The sequence continues at coordinate 6,785 of CAJUMM010000086.1, forward strand.
CTGTTCAATGACCTGGGAGAAGGCTGTGGGCATCATGGTTCCCATGCCCTGGAAGTAACCCCGGAGAACTCCCATAACAGCCAGGAGGAAGACGGCTAAAGAGAGAACTTTCAGGCAGAGCTCGCTCTCCGGCGTGTGCAGAAGGGTTCCGGTAAAAAAGGCTGCGCCGAAGTAGGTGACGGCGGAACCTAAAATGCCTACGGTCAGAGCCAGGAAAAGGGCTCCTTTAAAGATCCGCCAGGCGTTCCGGTGCTGGCCCAGGGCCGCCTTAGCGGAGACCAGCTTGGAGACGGCCAGGGGAAGGCTGTAAGAGGAGATCAGAAGCATGACATTGTATACTTCATAGGCAGCGGAATAGTAATCGTTTCCGTGATCGGTGATGATGTTAGTCACCGGAAGGCGGTATAAGAGCCCTATGATGCGGCTGACAATGGAAGCCATAGCCAGAATACTGCCCTGCATAATGTAATTGGAACGATTTTGTTTTTTCTTCTGGCTGCCCATTCTCTTTTTCGTATCCCTGCCTTGCGTTATGTATTTGGGTTGGACTTATTCAATCACCACGTCATCCAGGTAATCCGTCCAGACAATGCAGACGAAGGTTTTTCCGTTGTTCAGGACAATCTCCCTGTCTTCCTTGTCGTAATATTTGGCGGGAGTGCCAAGCTCTCCCGGGTTTTTCCAGTACCCTTCGATCATCTTTCCGTTGGTAAAGACTACGCAGCCGTTGTGCTCCGCCTGGGTGCCGAAGTGGAGATAGTCCTTGCCGTCCAGCACAGCCCCGTCGCAGTACTGGAAAATCACATTAGTCACGGCCACCTGCTCTCCGTTCAGCTCATCAATGTGAGGATTTCCATAGGTGGAGCGGTAATATTTCCGATCCGCAGCGCTGTATTCAAAGGTTGCCTTGACGCCGCCGAAGCCGTTCTTCCCTCCGGTACCCCCGGGCTGCAGGAAGGTGGCGTCGGGATATCCCGCGTACTCCTCAATTTCCCCGGTGGGTGCAAACCGGAATTTGCCAGGATAATCGGCTGGCATATTCATATCATACCCTTTTTTCTCAATATCCTTCTCAATTCCGCCGGGGAAAGCGTACAAGGTATGCTCCGTAGCCTTTCCGGGCCGGGAGATCCGGTCGTACATGGCCGTAGCCGGGTGTTCGATTCCCTTTGTCCCTCCGGACAGCACGTCGAAATTGCCGCTGTTCAGATCCTCCAGGGCGTAGATGGCCTGCCCGTAATGGGCGTAGACTGCGTCAAACTCCTGGGCAAAGTGGAGGTAATACCGGCGGCAGCTGCGGACCGATCCGATCCGGGACAAGTCCTGCCAGTCCTCAAAGATCCCCATCCACCGGGTGATGCGTCCCTCTACGGGACATTCGTAGATGACGCTGGCATTGGTGACTCCGGACATGGGCAGGGCCACGGATGTGTTGTTGAGCATCATGGCCAGAGGCCGTTTGGTTCCCAATTCCGCATCGATCCATTCCCCTGTGAAGTAGCTGCGGATTTTTCCATCTACAATCTCCCGCTCCACAGGTCCGGCTTCCTCCTCTTCCGGAACTTCCGGTTCCGGTTCTCCCTCCAGAATTTCATCTTCCGTGTTAAATTCCCGTTCTGCCAGGCCGTCCGCCGGAACGGTTTCCGGTTCCTTGCAGCCGGAAAAAAGGACGGCACACAAAACCAGAAGCAGAAGAAATTTTTTTCCTTTCATGTGACGGTCTCCTAACGTAAAATAGTTAAAGAATCAAGGACAGCCGCCTGTTTCTGCTCCATAAGGGCGGCTTCTTCCGGGCTCTCGTGATCGTAGCCGAAAAGGTGAAGCATGCTGTGGACGATGAGAAAGGCAAATTCCCGTTTCTCACTGTGGCCGTATTTCCGGGCCTGCTCCTTTACTTTTTCCAGGGAGAGGACAATGTCTCCTAAGACCAGTTCCCCGGTTTCCGGGTTAAAGCAGCCGCAGACGCCGCTTTCTGCCGCCGAGAAATCCGACGGCTCCTGGTATTCCAGCATGGGAAAGGACAAAACATCGGTGGGCCGGTCAATTCCCCGGTGTTCCCGGTTAAATTGGCGGATGGTTTTGTTATCCGTAAGGAGAAGGCTTAGTTCCACCTCATAGGGACAGCCCTCATAGTCCAGGGCGGCTTCTACGACCCGTCCGGCCAGTTCCTCCGGGTTTATGTCCTGCAATGTAATTCTGCTCTCATTTTCTACGGTGAGTGTCATGAAAATCCTTTCTCGCGCTCCGGCGCTCCTGTGCCTTCTCATAGCTGTCATATGCCTGCACGATCTTCTGGACCAGGGGATGGCGCACTACGTCCTTATCCGTGAGAGCGCAGAATCCGATGTCCTCCACTTTGGCCAGCACCCGCAGGGCTACCTCCAGGCCGGACTTTGCCCCGGAAGGAAGATCCTTCTGGCTGGCATCTCCGGTGACAATGACTTTGGATCCGAAGCCAATCCGGGTGAGAAACATTTTCATCTGGGCCGGTGTGGTATTCTGTGCTTCGTCCAAAATAATAAAGGCGTTGTCCAGCGTCCGCCCTCTCATATAGGCCAGAGGTGCAACCTCAATCAGGCCCTTCTCCATATTTTTCAAAAAGGTGTCCGCCCCCATGATCTCGTAGAGGGCGTCATAAAGGGGACGCAGATAGGGATCTACCTTGCTCTGGAGATCCCCGGGCAGAAAGCCCAGCTTTTCCCCTGCTTCAATGGCCGGACGGGTTAAGATAATCCGGGCCACATCGTTGTTTTTAAAGGCGGTAATGGCCATGGCCATAGCCAGGTAAGTTTTTCCCGTTCCCGCAGGCCCGGTGCCAAAGACAATCATTTTCTCCCGGATCTCATCCACATACTGCTTCTGGCCCAGGGTCTTGGGCTTTATGGGACGGCCGTTTATGGTATGGCAGATCAGATCCTTATCGATCTCCACCAGAGCCTTCTCCCGGCCTTCCATGGAAAGGGACAGGGCGTAATCCACATTCTGCTCCTGTATGGCGTTGCCCCTTCTGGACAGCTCAAGAAGCTGTTCAAAGACCCGGACTGCCTGGCCGGTGCAGGGGGCAGGCCCCAGAATCTTTACGGCCCCGTCCCTGGAAATAACGGAAACTTTTAAGGTCTGCTCTATCTTTTTCACATAGCTGTCAAACTGGCCAAACACATTGCGCTCATGTTCCGCCGGTACATCAACAATGGTTTCTACAATGTTCAAACTACCTACTCCTTATTGGGATTCTTCCGGCAGGGCGGGCTCCTCCAAAATCTCCGTGGGCACATAGCTTCCAATCTCTTCCACAGTTACAATGGTCCCGTAAGCGGTACAGGTATTCCTGCCGACTTCTATTTTAACATTATTTTCGGTAATTTGAACCCCCTTTTGTATTAAATTTTCTAAAAATTCATTTAAATTTGCTTCTGCAAGGGCTCTGGCCTCTTCTTTGCTGTAAGATTCTGTATATGTCTCGCACTCTTCGTACCGCCGGAGGCCGAAAACCAGGGGAAGGTAAAAGTTTTCCGTGATCTTCACCGGATATTCCGTGTGCAGGACCCGGTAATCCTCATATCCGGGTTTTAAATCCAGGGAAAAGGTCTTGTTTCCTACCTTTGCATAGATTCCGAAACGCTTTTTCCCCGTGGGCTGCCGGGATTCGTGGGACAGGATGAACTCATCGTAATAGATATGGGAGGTCCGGGCGTAGATATCCGCATCTGCAGCCGTATACTGGTATCCCGTCACTTCTCCGGCATCATTTTTGATTTCGATGCAGCCGGATACCAGGGGAGTCCCCTTCTCCACCTCGTCTCCCACCTTTACCTGGGCCACACCGCTGCGCACCAGGACGCTGGTAATTAGTCCCTCCCGGCCGGCAATCATATCCCTGGGGCCTTCCTCGTCTCCCTGGGGATCCA
>CAJUMM010000087.1 GCA_910586955.1 uncultured Lachnospiraceae bacterium
GTGTGCGTGACTGGAGTTCAGACGTGTGCTCTTCCGATCTTGCCTTGCAGAATCACAAATCCGAGACGCAAAACTCCTTTGGACCCCAAGTGCCATCTTTTGGCGGTTGGGGCGTATGTGCCCTTGTACACTGAGGGTATGGAAAAAGGATACCAAAATCTTTCTTTTCAGCATCCTTTTCCTTTTACTTGTTATGAAATCGCCTGTTGTTTCTCTTTGTAATGATGTGCTTCCTCCAGCATCATATCTTTTACCTTCATCAGACGGATCTGGGAACTTCTCTCATTCTCGTCCAGCTTCATGGTAATATATTTGATATTACGCTGTGCCTCCGGAATGATTACATGCTCCAGTGCGTTTACACGGCGGCGGGTCTTTTCGATCTCGCTTGCCATCAGCTGGCAGGCCTTCTCGCGCTCCGCCAGAAGCAGCATATCCGGCAGAATGTCCGCCAGGGACTTCACTGCGTCATCCAGATCGCTGGATGTAAAGGCGAAGCCGTAGGAATAGATATCATTGCTGTCCGCTGTCCTGGTCTTGTACTCAAACACCGGAATATCCACGCTCATCACGTTTCTGGTGGAGGTTTCCAGATAGACCTCCTGCTTGGGCGCCATCAGGGCCACCCGCAGGATTTCTTCCGACATGCCGGCTTTGGCGATAACGAAGTTGGTGTTGGCCGATTTGATTCCGGCCTCCACTTTCTGACGCAGGGCCATATTTTCCCGGACCATCTCCAGGAATTGCCGCATCAGCTCGTCACGCTTATCCTTCAGAAGCTTATGGCCTCTGGTGGCAGTCACCAGCTTTTTCTTCTGTCTGGTCAGCTCCATCCGGGTTGGCGTTACCTGGGTAGATGCCAATTAAACCACCTCCCTAGAACTTTCCGTAATATTCGTCAAGATACTTGTCATCAATACGTTTCAGCTCGGACCTGGGCAGAATGGAAAGCAGCTTCCAGCCGATATTCAGGGTCTCCTCAATATCCCGGTTTGCCAGATAGCCCTGGGACACGTACTCTTTCTCAAAGGCATCCGCAAACTTGGCGTAAATCAGGTCGATATCCGAAAGCGCAGCCTCTCCCAGAATTACCATCAGCTCCTTGGCCTCTTTTCCACGGGAATAGGCTGCAAACAGCTGGTTCATGGTGTTGGAGTGATCCGCCCGGGTCTTTCCGTCACCGATACCCTTATCCTTCAGACGGGACAGTGAGGGCAGCACGTCGATGGGCGGAGTTACACCTTTACTGTAAAGCTCACGGCTTAAGATTACCTGGCCCTCGGTGATATAACCGGTCAAGTCGGGAATGGGGTGGGTCTTATCGCCCTCGGGCATGGTCAGGATAGGAATCATGGTGATACTTCCTTCCTTGCCCTTCTGACGGCCGGCGCGCTCATACAGGGTAGCCAGGTCCGTATACAGATAACCCGGATAGCCCCGGCGTCCCGGAACCTCCTTACGGGCTGCCGATACCTCACGGAGAGCATCCGCATAGTTGGTAATATCCGTCAGGATAACCAGTACGTGCATGCCCTGCTCAAATGCAAGGTATTCCGCCGCAGTCAGAGCCATACGGGGAGTTGCGATACGCTCTACGGCCGGGTCATTTGCCAGGTTGATGAAAAGGACGGTACGGTCAATAGCTCCCGTCTCCTTAAAGCTGTTGATAAAGAAGTTGGACTCCTCAAAGGTAATACCCATGGCAGCAAATACCACGGCGAAGGATTCATCCTTGCCCCGTACCTTCGCCTGCCTTGCGATCTGGGCTCCAAGCTGTGCATGAGGCAGACCGGAAGCGGAAAAGATAGGAAGCTTCTGTCCACGGACCAGGGTATTCAATCCGTCAATGGCGGAGATACCTGTCTGGATAAACTCGTTGGGGTAGTCACGGGCTGCGGGATTCATAGGCAGGCCGTTGATATCCCGGCGCTCATCCGGCAGAATTTCCGGTCCCTTATCAATGGGACGGCCCATACCGTCAAATACACGGCCCAGCATATCCGCAGATACGCCCAGCTCCAGGGTTCTTCCCAGGAAGCGCACCTTGCTGTTGGACAGGTTGATACCCGTTGCACTCTCATAAAGCTGTACCAGTGCATTCGTCCCGTCAATCTCCAGAACCTTGCACCGGCGGGTTTCCCCGCTTGCCAGCTCGATCTCTCCAATCTCATCGTAGGTTACATTTTCCACACCCTGGACCAGCATCAACGGGCCGGCAACTTCTTGTATTGTTCTATACTCCTTTGGCATTTAGAAGTCCTCCTTCCCGAGTAAATTTGCAATCTCTGCTGCAAGCTCCTTGGTGATCGCATCATATTCCTTCTGAATGTCATCATTCAGCGTATATTTGAATCGGCCGATACGCTCACGTACTTCCATCTTAATCAGTCCGTTTACATCAGCACCCTTTTCCAGGGCCGCCACGCCTTCCTCATAGAATTTCAATACCAGTTTCATCATCAGGTACTGCTTCTCCAGGGAAGTGTAGGTATCCACCTCGTGGAAGGAGTTCTGATGGAGGAAATCCTCACGGATAGAACGGGCTGCTTCCATTTTCAGACGGTCCGGTGCGGAAAGAGCATCCATACCTACCATCTGTACAATCTCATTTAACTCCGCCTCTTCCTGGAGCAGAGACATCAGGCTCTGGCGAAGCTCCATCCAATCCTCTGCCACATTCTTATTGAACCAGTCGGCCATATCATCCACATACAGGGAATAGCTGGTCAGCCAGTTGATGGCCGGGAAGTGGCGCTTGTAAGCCAATGCGGAATCCAGTCCCCAGTATACCTTTACGATACGCAGGGTTGCCTGGGATACAGGCTCCGAAATATCTCCTCCTGGCGGGGATACGGCTCCGATTACGGAAAGAGCGCCTACACGGCTGTCCTTGCCCAGGGATACCACCCGGCCTGCACGCTCATAGAACTGCGCCAGACGGGAACCCAGGTATGCGGGATAGCCCTCCTCACCGGGCATCTCCTCCAGACGGCCGGACATCTCTCGAAGGGCCTCTGCCCAGCGGGAAGTGGAGTCTGCCATCAGGGCTACGGAATAACCCATATCACGGAAATACTCCGCAATGGTAATACCGGTATAGATAGACGCCTCACGGGCCGCCACGGGCATATCGGAGGTATTGGCAATCAGAACGGTACGCTCCATCAGGGAACGGCCGGTCTTCGGGTCTTTCAGCTCCGGGAACTCATTCAGTACGTCGGTCATCTCATTTCCCCGCTCGCCGCAGCCGATGTAGACCACAATATCCGCCTCCGCCCACTTGGCAAGCTGATGCTGGATAACCGTCTTGCCGGAACCAAAAGGCCCGGGTACGGCAGCCACACCGCCCTTGGCAATGGGGAACAGCCCGTCTACTACACGCTGGCCGGTGATCAGCGGCATCTCCGGCGGCAGCTTCTCCTGATAGGGACGGCCTTTACGCACCGGCCAACGCTGCATCATGGTCAGCTCCTTGTCGCCCTCTGCCGTTGTGACAACCGCCACAACCTCTTCCACGGTAAACTCTCCTGCTTTGATCTCCTTTACCGTACCGGAAGTTCCCACGGGAACCATAATCTTCTGCACCACGGACTCCGTCTCCTGTACGGTACCCAGCACATCTCCCGGTTCCACCTCATCCCCTGCCTTGGCAACCGGCACAAAGTTCCATTTAAGATCCCGTTTCAGGGAGGGAACCTCCACGCCGCGCTTCAAATTGTTGCCGGACAGTTTCATAATGTCATCCAGCGGACGCTGGATTCCGTCATAGATGCTGCTGATAAGTCCCGGCCCCAGTTCTACGGACATGGGCACATTCATGGACTCCACCGGCTCTCCCGGCCCAAGTCCCGAAGTCTCCTCGTACACCTGAACGGATGCCTCGTCCCCGTGCATCTCTATGATCTCACCGATCAGACGCTGATTGCTGACACGAACCACGTCAAACATATTCGCATCCCGCATTCCGCTTGCAATGACCAGCGGTCCTGCTACTTTTTTAATTGTTCCTATACTCATTTGGACGAATCACCTACCTTCTACTTATTTTCACTGAACAAAATATCAGAGCCAACGGCCTGCTCCACAGACTTGCGGACACTCTCGATTCCCATCCCCGTATTACCGGACACACCCGGTATCAGGATAACGGCGGGGCGCACCTGTTCCCGGTACTTCTCCACCTCGTGTCCTATCTGCGCCGCCAGTCCCTCCGTAATATAGACCACGGCGTACTCCTGGGAAGCAAGCTGGTGTAACTTTTTAGCGGCCTCGGAAGGGTCCGTTACCGGAAATGTATCAAGACCCAGGGTCGCAAAACCGTAAATGCTGTCGTAGTCTCCCAGCACTGCAATCCTATACATACATCTCCCTTACCCTTTCCCGGATGGAATCATCCGACAGGCCGTTCAATTTCCCGGACAGGATAATTCTTACCGTTTTGATCTCATTCTCCCTGGCCAGGGCATAGGCCACAATGGGACCCACGGAAAATGAGTTATATTTCTGCGGGCGTATGGACTCAATAATGCGGTTGTCGCACCACCGCTCAAATGCGGAGGGCGACTCAGCCAGAGCGGCTGCACCCTCTGCATAATCCGTACCGGACAGGTATTCACGGATCGCGTCCATACCGCCAAGCGCCGCATGGGCCAGCGCTTCCACATTCAGCGTACCACACAGGGCCATCGCCCTTTTCATAAACTCCAAAGATTTTGCGGTCTTCTGTGCCCGGACTGCAATCTTGATATCCGCCACAGCCACGGCAGACTCCGCATATTTCCGGATCACCTCATCCTTCGCAGCCTTTCCGGCCCGGCAGATGGCATCCAGAGCGGCGCGGTCTACAATCACATCACAGAGCTGTCCGTCCCTTGTATGAAGCAGCGTCTCAAAGGCCTCCGCAGCAGCTCCCGCCATATAATCCGGAAGCCTGGAGAAATCCCGTTCCTTCACGGCCTCCAGAATAACCTCGGCCGACGGATTGGTATCTTTATAAAAAATATTGGTACTGTTGCCCTCCGTACAAACCTCTTTGATAGCGGCTTTCAGATTATGAAACGCATTGGGATAATCCAGGATATCAAAGGCCGACATATCGGGCACCAGTTCCCGGATATCCTCCCAGGTCTTCTCCCTCTCCCGGATCAGAATCGGCTCCGCTTCCAAAGGTGTGTCGGAATCTCCCCACCCCTTCTCCTGAAGGAACTGCAGGCAGCTCTCATAGGTCTTGCGGGCTATCAGCTGTTCAATGGTAGCCGAGGAAAAAAGCGACAGCTCCTTGGAACGGATTCGCGCAACCGCATAAGTGTATTCCAAATCAGACATTTTCAACCTCCTTATGCGCCTTATGCGAACAGCTCCTGATGGATTTTATCCTGAAGGTCATCCTTCTGGGTATTGAAAAGCGCCCGGAAAGTACAGTTCTCCTCAACGCCGCCGTAGACCAGGATAAATCCGTTTTCGATTGCCCTTCCGCTTCTCTGCAGCACCAGGCTTCCGCCCTTCTTCGCCGCAATAGCGGAAATTTCTTTTTCAAATCCCGCCGGAAGACGCTCCAGATCTCCGGCCGAAAAATAGATCTCTCCGTTTTCGGACAGCACATATTTCTCCAGCATTTTGCGGATCAGTGCAAAATATGCCTCCGCATCCAGCTCATTCAGAGACACATAAGCCTTCTCCATCACCGAGGAGATGACTTCCTGCTTTGCCCGCAGGATCCGGGTTCTCCTCTGGAGATCTGCGGAAGATTTGACCCGCTCGAGATAATTCGCAGCGTCCGCCTCAGACTTTGCCAGGATATCCCCCTTCAGCTTCTCTGCCTCCGCCTTTGCATCCGCGGCGATTTTATCTGCTTCCGCCCGGGCAGCCTCTTCCCTGCTCCTGGCTTCCGCTTCCGCCTCGTCTACAATCTGGCTAATCATTTTCTCTAATCCCGTCATAAATCAGCTCTCCTTTTCTAGGAATTTCTGCTGCTTAAACCGGAATGGAGTTAACAGCCAGAATAGAAATCAGCAGTGCGAGAATTGCATAGGTCTCAACCATGGCCGGGAACAGCATTGCCTTACCGAACTGCTCCGGTTTCTTAGCTACGATTCCGATGGAAGCTACGGATGTCTTGCCCTGATTGATTGCGGAAATAAGGCCCACAATACCGATGGGAAGGCAGGCCGCCAGAATCATCAGGCCGGTGGAAACATCAATGGCTGCCATCTGTCCGCCCAGAAGGCCGGTCTTGGAAAGGGTAACGAAAGCTACCAGAAGTCCGTAAATACCCTGGGTACCGGGAAGAAGCTGCAAAATCAATACCTTCGAAAACTTTGCCGGATCCTCCGTAACAACTCCTGCTGCCGCCTGGCCTGCGATTGCCACGCCGATAGCAGATCCGATACCTGCCAGAAGTGCCGCAACTGCTGCTCCCAATAATGCGTAAACGCCTCCTAATTGACTCCACATAATTAATTTTCCTCCTTAAGATCTACATATTTTGTTTGCATATTAAAGGGGTTGAAGGGTCTCCCTCCGCCCTCATAAAACTTACCGAAAAATTCTACATACTGCAGACGGTTGGTGTGTACATATGCCCCCAGCAGGTTAATTGCCAGGTTCAGGATATGCCCCACCACAAAGACCAGGATAAACACGATTGCCCCTGCCACTCCGCTTCCCATCATACTGCCCATGGAGTTGATAACCGAAGCAATAACACCGGTTGCCAGTCCCAGAGCCAGAAGCCTGGAGTAAGAAAGCACGTCGCTGAGCCACCCTGTCACATTGTATAAATCGTATGCACCCAAGGCAATCCGGAGCAGGAAATTCTTGTTCTCCCTGCCGGACATCAGGCAGATGCCAACTGCTCCTCCGATGGCCATTCCCTTAGCCAGCGTATTGACTGCAGGCGGGAAAGTGAAATACATCTGGGAAATGGAGGCAAACATACTGCTGGGAAGAAACATGAAAATCAGTCCAAGCAGAAAGATGACCCAAAGGCCCACATCACAGATGCAGTCCAGATATCTTTTATCCCGGATAAGCATATAGGCTTTCAGTCCAAGTCCCAGGAACATATGAATGAGGCCAAACAGCATGGAATACACCAGCATCTTCATGGGATCGTTCAGGGGAACGAACCACAAAGGTTTGATAGTCGCCTCTACCCCGAAGAATGTCCGGGCCACCACGTCTACCACGTCACCGAAATAACTTCCGAACATGGCTCCCCAAAACAGGGTGGAAAGCCCGCAGTACATAAACATCCGAAGGGACTTCTGCATGCCGTCTCCCATATGGGGGAATTTTTTCAGCAGCACCGCACAGGCCGCAAAGATGATAAAGCCGTATGCCGCATCGGAAAGCATCAGTCCAAACAGGAAAATATAACACCACGACATCACGGTAGTGGGATCAATCTCCCCTTTTCCCGGAAGCCCGAAAGATTCCACAACGCCTTCAAAAGAAGAAGACAGCTTGCTGTTCTTCAAAAGAATGGGCGCTTCCTCCTCTTCCGGTATCTCCCCAAGCTCCGCCGTCAGGGTAAACTGCGATTCCAGTTTCTCAACCAGGGCTCCCGCCTCTTTCTTCGGCACATAACCGGTAATCAGGAAGGTGCTCTTAGACTGGATTAATCCCCCCAGGATCTCATACTTCGCCAGCCGGACCCGGTAATAATCCGCCACCATTTCCAAATCCCGGCGGACCTCCCCGTAGGAAGCAATCTCTGCGGCAATCTCCTCGTTCTTCTGGATCAAGGCTTCCCGCTTCTTCACAAGCTGTGCCTGGCGCTCTGCCGGAACCAGGCTTCCGATCTGGGACGGCCTAGCAAATCCCATGGTGCGGAGCCCTTCCTCCATAGCCGGCGCATCCTTGGCCGTACAAATCACACACACATAGGTCTGATCCTTGTCGGTGGAAATGATTTCCGCATCGTAAGCCTCAATCTGGGGAACTGCCTGTGCAATACCCTCATGCAGAGTCTCCAGTGTCAGCACGGAGGATATGGAACCGATAAACGCCGTTGTCTTTTTCGTCCCCATAAAGTTCATAGGTACGTCCAGGCCCTTCCAGGGCTCCAGTGCTTCCATCTGGTTTTCGCGCTTTTGAATGTTTGCCTTATTTTCTGCCGTCTGCCGTTCAAGCGCCACCAGCTGGCGGGCTTTCGACATAATGGCATCCTGCCTCTCTATCACGCTGTTGTAAGCGCTCATTCCTACCTGCGCTTTGCCCTCCAGGGAGGACAGCATTCCTTTTTTCTCGGGAACATATGTCTGCAGTATCTCTAAAGCGCGTTCCGCAACCTGTGCATTTTTCTCGAAAACGCCTCTGGCGCTTGCCGTATCCATCTTCCGGAACACATCGTCTTCTTCCACGCCGGCATCAATCTCAACAACGCCTTTCTGCTGAAGATATTCCAGGATTTTTTTACGATCTTTCTTTAAAGCGCAAATGCTGATCCGCTGCATCTCCAATACTGCCATATACATCCCTCCTCTCTAAATTAGAATATTTTTTTCTATTACTGCCGTCTTCTTAGTCTCTATCTATACCAGCCCGGACGTGACGGCTTCTATCGCCTTTGCTTCTTTTTTCCCGGCAAGGGCCTTCAGCACTTCCACTTCTTTCTCTGCTTCCTGGGCCGCTTCCTCCAATATTCTGCTACCTGCAGCTTTTGTCTCCTGCATCTTGGCTTCCGCTTTCTCCCTGGCTTCGGCAACTGCCTTTTCTTTCTGTGCCTTAGCTGCTTCCTTCGCCTCATTCACAATTTTTTCACTCTGCTCCTGAGCCTCTCGGATCTTCTCTCCTGCCCGGGCTTCTGCGTCCTTCACCGCCTGAACCGTTTCCTGTACCACGCAATCACCACCTGTTCTTTTTGTGAATTTATTATCATGATATCCGGGATTCCCGCAGTTATGTAATACCGCTTGTTTTTCCCGAATAATATGATCTCCAAAAGCCTTTCGAAATCCCTGTTACAAAAAACTTCAAAAGGTGCCTATCACTTCTAAATTATACCCTTTTTTTGAAACATGTCAACTATTTGAACCACACCTTTCAAGGTTTCTTCTATACAACTCCACCAAAATATGGTATCATATGCAAAAATACAATTTCTTATTACTGAATTAATAGGGAAAGAAAGAGGAGTTCATAAGATGCTGCAGACAATCACAGATATCAACAGCGCCGTCAATAACCTTGTATGGGGAATCCCCGCCATGGTTTGTATCATCGGCGTAGGCCTTTATTTGAGCATACGGACCGGTTTTATCCAGTTCCGCAGGTTCGGACGTTCCTTCCAGGAAACCATCGGCAAGCTATTTCATAAAAAGGAAGCCGCCCAGGGCGCCGTAACCCCCTTCCAGGCTGTCTGTACGGCACTTGCCGCCACCGTAGGTACCGGAAATATTGCCGGTGTAGCCGGCGCCATCGCCATCGGCGGGCCCGGAGCCGTATTCTGGATGTGGATCTCTGCACTCCTGGGTATGTGCACCAAGTTTTCCGAGGTAACCTTAGCCGTCCACTTCCGTGAAAAAAACAAGCACGGAGACTGGGTGGGCGGCCCTATGTACTATATTAAAAACGGACTTGGCCCCCGTTTTAAATGGCTGGCCGTCCTCTTTTCCATCCTGGGTGTCCTGACCGTCTTTGGCACCGGAAACGCCACTCAGGTAAACACCATCACTACGGCCATTGACTCTGCCCTCCTAAGCTTCGGCCTGGCTCCTGAAAACGCCCTGTCCACCATCAATTTAATCATCGGGATTTTCCTTATGATCCTGGTGGCCCTGATCCTGCTGGGGGGAATCAAGCGCATCGGGCAGGTAACCGAGCGGCTGGTGCCCTTTATGGCCCTGCTCTATATCCTTCTGTCCCTGGGTGTCATCCTGCTCCATGCACAGAATATCCCTTACGTCTTTACCTCCATCTTCCAGGGCGCCTTTTCTCCCTCCGCCGTAACAGGCGGTGCTGTGGGAACCATGTTCTTAAGCTTGAAGAACGGCGTGTCCAGAGGAATCTTTTCCAATGAGGCCGGCCTGGGAACCGGCTCCATCGCCCATGCGGCCGCAGACATTTCCAATCCCGTCCGTCAGGGTTACTTCGGCATCTTTGAAGTATTTACCGATACCATCATTATCTGTACCATGACCGCAATGGTGATTCTCTGCAGCGGCGTCCCCGTAGGCTACGGTTCGGCAGCCGGGGCAGAGCTGACCATCAGCGGATTTACTGCAACCTACGGGAACTGGGTTTCCATCTTCACTGCCGTGGCCCTCTGCTGCTTCGCCTTTTCCACCATTCTGGGCTGGGGACTCTACGGAACCCGGTGCATTGAGTTCCTTTTCGGCTCCAAGGCCAACCGGCCCTTTATGCTGGTCTATTCCGCCGTTGCCATTCTGGGTGCCACCGTGGATCTGGGACTGCTCTGGGGAATTGCCGAAACCTTTAACGGCCTCATGTCTATTCCCAACCTTATCGCCCTCTTCCTTCTGGGGGGAACCCTGGTAAAGATTGTGAAGGGCGGGGAGAAAGATTCCTAAACTTTGTAGGTTTGTCAAACATTTGTTACATTGATGAAAGATAGTCGTCCAGCACCT
>CAJUMM010000088.1 GCA_910586955.1 uncultured Lachnospiraceae bacterium
AGATTTGTGTGCGTGACTGGAGTTCAGACGTGTGCTCTTCCGATCTTGTTCGGCAATCCCGAGACCACCACAGGGGGCCGGGCACTGAAATTCTATTCCTCCATCCGCCTGGATGTGCGCCGTGTGGAGACCTTGAAGCAGAGCGGAGAGATGGTGGGAAACCGCACTAAGATTAAAGTAGTAAAAAATAAGATTGCCCCGCCCTTTAAGGAGGCGGAGTTTGACATTATGTTTGGAGAGGGAATCTCCAAAGAGGGAGATATTCTGGATCTGGCTGTCAATATGGGTGTGGTCAACAAGAGCGGAGCCTGGTATGCCTACAACGGAGAGAAGATTGGACAGGGCCGGGAGAATGCCAAGTCCTATCTGAAGCAGAATCCGGCTGCCTGTCAGGAAATTGAGGCGAAAGTAAGGGAGAGTTTCGGGCTGGGAGGCAAGGAGACAGAGGAAGGGGCCGCCGTTCCGGAACCCAAGGAGAAGAAAGGGAAGGAGTCCAAGGCGTAAGCCGGGAGAAGATAGATGAAGGAGTGGAGCAGGCATCCCGCAGCCCGGAAGCGGCAGAGAGAAGAAGAACAGGAGAAAGCGTCCAAAGAGACGGCGGATCGGGGCAGACTGGCAAAGAGGGCCAAACACCGGGCCCTGTACATTCTGGAGCGGGGGGATCGGACGGAGCAGGAGCTCCGGAGTAAGCTTGGGAGAAATTATGAGCCGGAGATTGTGGAGGAAGCCATCGCTTATGTGCGGCAATATCACTACATTGACGATAAGCGCTATGCGGCCAATTATCTGGACAGCCGGGGAAAGCAAAAAAGCCGCCGTCAGGTGGAACAGGAGCTTCTCTACAAGAAGGGGATTTCCAAAGATGTGCTGGAGGAGGTCTTTTCGGAGGCGGAGCCTCAGGATGAACGGGAGCTGATACGCAGATGGATGGAGAAAAAGCAGTTTGTGCCCCAGACTGCCACCCAGGAAGAGCTGCGCAGATTCTATCTTTTTCTGGCCCGGAGGGGGTTTCAGAGCGAGGATATCCTCCACGAGCTTCATCCCTGAGGCTGTGATGAGGTAACCTATTTGTATAAAAATTGCAGGAAAAAACAATGTCTGCTTGACATAATGCAAAAATAAGTATAAAATTTAAATGTTGTATTTGTACAATGAAAACTAAATAAGGAGGTGCTCCTGTGCCGTTTTTTATTCCGATAATCGTTGCACTTGTGTCGATTGCAGTTACGGCTCTTGTGACGGTCTATGTGCGTAAGACCATGATAGAGAAAAAAGTGGGAAATGCAGAGGAAAAAGCAAGAGAAATAATTGACGACGCATTGAAAGTTGCAGAACGCTCCAAGCGGGAAGCGTTGTTGGAGGCGAAGGAAGAGTCGCTGAAGACAAAGAACGAGCTGGAGAAGGAAACCAAGGAACGCAGGGCAGAGCTTCAGAGGTATGAGCGCAGAGTCTTATCCAAGGAGGAAACATTGGATAAAAAGGCCGAAGCGCTGGAACGCCGGGAAGCGAGCTATGCGGCAAAGGAGGAGAAGCTGTCAAAAAAGGCTGCAGAGCTGGAACAGCTTTCTTCAAAAAGAGTGCAGGAACTGGAACGAATCTCCGGGCTGACCTCCGAACAGGCAAAAGAATACTTATTAAAGACTGTTGAAGACGAAGTAAAACATGAGACAGCTGTGCTGGTCAAGGAGCTTGAGAGCAGAGCAAAGGAAGAGGCCGATAAAAAGGCGAAAGAATATGTAGTGACGGCGATTCAGAAGTGTGCTGCGGACCATGTGGCGGAGACGACGATTTCTGTCGTCCAGCTTCCGAATGATGAGATGAAGGGCAGGATTATCGGCCGGGAAGGGCGTAATATCCGTACCCTGGAGACTATGACCGGTATTGATTTGATCATCGATGATACGCCGGAGGCCGTAATCTTGTCGGGCTTTGATCCCATTCGCCGGGAAGTGGCAAGGATTGCCTTGGAAAAGCTGATTGTCGATGGCCGGATTCATCCGGCTCGCATCGAGGAGATGGTTGAGAAGGCGCAGAAAGAAGTAGAAGTGATGATTCGCGAGGAAGGCGAGGCGGCGACTCTGGCAGTTGGAGTCCACGGCATTCATCCGGAGCTGGTGAAGCTTTTGGGAAGAATGAAGTTCCGTACCAGCTACGGCCAGAACGCCTTAAAGCATTCCATCGAGGTGGCCCATCTGGCAGGACTTCTGGCAGGTGAGATTGGCGTGGATGTGCGCATGGCCAAGAGAGCCGGGCTTTTACATGATATCGGTAAATCCATCGACCACGAGGTGGAAGGATCACATATTCAAATTGGAGCGGATCTGTGCAGGAAGTACAAGGAATCCGCCACCGTTATCAATGCGGTAGAGTCACATCATGGGGATACGGAGCCTACGTCCTTGATTTCCTGTCTGGTACAGGCAGCAGATACCATATCGGCTGCACGTCCGGGCGCGAGACGGGAGACTTTGGAGACGTATACCAATCGCTTAAAACAGTTAGAGGATATCGCCAACGGATTTAAGGGCGTAGATAAGTCTTTTGCAATTCAGGCAGGTAGGGAGATTCGTGTCATGGTAGTTCCGGAACAGATTGACGATTCTACTATGGTATTGCTGGCAAGGGATATTTCCAAGCAGATAGAAGCTGAGTTGGAGTATCCGGGCCAGATCAAGGTAAACGTGATCCGGGAGAGCCGGGTTACAGATTATGCAAAATAGAACAGTCAAAAGGGATGCTGCGGTGCGGCATCCCTTTTCCGTACACAAGAGAGGGGTGGAAAATATGGCGGAGATCGGATTTATCGGTGCGGGAAATATGGGATATGCACTGTTAAAGGGCGTGTTAAAAGAATTTCCGGTAAGATCTATTATTTTTACGGCGAAGACGGAGGAGACCAGGCGGCGGGTGTTTCTGGAGACCCAGGTGGAATATGTCCAGTCCAATGCCGAGTGCGCCAATGACTGTAAGTATGTGATTCTGGCTGTAAAGCCCCAGTGCTATCCTTCGGTACTGAAGCAGATCCGCTATGCAGTGACGCCGGAGCATGTAGTGATTTCCCTTGCTCCGGGCGTCACCATAGAGGCCCTCAAGGAGGCCTTGGGGTCCGATCGGCGGGTGGTCCGGGCCATGCCTAATACGCCTGCCCTCATCGGGGAGGGAATGACGGGCTTAAGTTTTCACCGGGAAGAGTTTGAACCCGGGGAGATTGAGATGGTACATCGGATTTTCGGAGCAGTGGGAAAATATGAGGACGTAGAGGAGGGACTTATGAGCACCGTGATCTGTGCCAGCGGAAGTTCCCCGGCTTTCGTCTATCCTTTTATTGAGGCTTTGGCAGATGGAGCGGTTAAATACGGAATGCCCAGAGGCCAGGCCTACCGCTTTGCGGCCCAGGCGGTAGCCGGTGCGGCGAAGATGGTTCTGGAAACAGGAGAGCATCCGGCTATGCTGAAAGACCGGGTATGTTCCCCCGGAGGGACTACCATTGCCGGAGTTGCGGCTTTAGAGGATGCGGGGCTCCGGAGTGCGGTGCTGAAAGCCTGCGACGCCTGCTACAAGCGGGCGGAGGATATGGGCTGACCTTCCGGGAGAAGGGACAGGAATGGATTGGGAATACCTCTCATACACTGATCAGTGTAGGGGAGGTATTTTTTATGACGAAAGGGCTTCATATCCGGGAGCGGAATCTGTTTCTGGGACTGTTTCTCTCCGGCTTCGTAGTGGGAGTGCTTTATATCACGATATTTGGTAAAGCGGCCGTCCACAGTACTACGCTTATGAGTACTTACTTTTTTTCTAAATATAAGCGGATGGAGTTTGTGTCCGAGGAATTATTTCTATACACCTTGAAATCCCGGATGTCTGCCTTTACCGTTCTGTGGCTTACGGGACTGACCGTCTTCGGCACGGCGGCCGTCTATGCCTATGTGGCCTGGATTGGAGCAGCTCTTGGGATCACGATTACCACGGGAGCCATGAAGATGGGAGCCCAGGGGATTCTGCTCTGTGCCGCCAGCGGCCTGCCCCATTTTGTTCTCTATGTACCGGCCTGTTACTGGCTGTTCCGGAAGATCTGTGAGATGTCCGGAAAGCGGGAATTGAAGATGCGCCAGTGGAGCAGCAATAAGAAACTGTTTTACTCCTACCTTCTGGTCTGGCTTACAGGCGCTTTGCTCTTTTTTGCCGGCGCTTTCCTTGAAAGTTATGTAAATCCTCTGTTTTTAAAAACTTTTTTAAAAAAAATTTAAAAAAGTTTTTCGGCTGGAAAACAAGATTTGGTGGTTGTCGAAAAAAGGGAAGGCCAGATGTTGTAGAAAGCCTGTCAGGCCTTGGTTTTTCTGGGTTTTTCACGAAAAAAGATCATTGCTTTTCTTGATTTTTGTTACTATAATATTAAACATAACGGGTGTTGTGGGTATATTTTTGTAACAATTTGAGGGGCAATACGTATATGGAACAAGAGATTAAGAGCTTTGTGTCCTATTTACATAATGTGAAAAAGACATCCAAAAACACAGAGCTGTCGTATCAGAGGGATTTGGTAAAGATGATGCACTTTCTGGAGGAGCAGAAAGTGGAGTGTGTCAAGGATGTGACGGAGACGAACCTGAATTCCTACATTTTGGATCTGGAAAAAAAGGGAATGGCGGCGTCTACGGTTTCCCGCAATGTGGCGTCTATGAAGGCTTTTTACCTCTATCTGTTAAAGAGCGGAGAGGTGGAGACAGATCCGGCAGAACATCTGAAAGCTCCCAAGGTGGAGAAAAAGATTCCGGATATTCTATCTGTGGCGGATATCAATAAGCTTTTGGAGCAGCCGGGGGATCGGACGTCCAAAGGGCTCCGGGACCGGGCCATGCTGGAGCTTCTCTATGCAACGGGGATCCGGGTAACGGAGCTGATATCCCTGAAGGTGGGAGATATCAACCGGAAGATGGATTACATTGTGTGCCGGGACCGGAACCGGGAGCGGGTGATTCCCTTCGGTGCCAAAGCCAAGGAGGCTTTGGACAACTATTTGGGAAACGCAAGGCAGGAGCTTATCGGCAATAAGGAGTGTGAGATGCTGTTCCCCAACTGTTCCGGGGAGAGCATGAG
The DNA here is from genome assembly GCA_910586955.1 of uncultured Lachnospiraceae bacterium. Lineage (GTDB taxonomy): Bacteria > Bacillota > Clostridia > Lachnospirales > Lachnospiraceae > Laedolimicola. The sequence goes on from CAJUMM010000088.1 coordinate 5,101, forward strand.
CCGCCAGGGCTTCTGGAAGCTTTTGAAGCAGTATGTGAAGCAGGCAGGAATCCAGATGGAGATTACGCCCCATACTCTGCGCCATTCTTTTGCAGCCCATCTGGTGGATAACGGTGCGGATCTGCATGTGGTCCAGGAGATGCTGGGGCATTCGGACATCTCCACCACTATGATGTATGCGGTGCGTACCCGGGAAGTGTATGCAAAGGCTCATCCCAGGGGGTAAGAAGGGAACCGGGACAGAGGCCGGAATTTAAAATGGATTGGAGATAGAAACAGCCCTCATCAAAGATGAAGGCTGTTTTATTTATTCCTTTGGCAGAAGGACCCGGAAGGTACTGCCGCCTCCCGGAGTATCTGTTAGACAGATTTTCCCGTGATGGGCGGATACAATTTCAGAGGCAATACAGAGACCCAAGCCGAAGTGGCCTTTCCGGCTGTGGGAGGCGTCCGCCCGGTAGAACCGCTCAAAGACATGTTTCTTTTCCTCCTCTGGAATACCGGGGCCGTTGTCTTCTACTCCCAGGGAGAAAAACTGCCCTGTCTTGGAAAGAGAGAGACGGACTTTTCCCTGGGGAGGGGTGTAGCTGATGGCGTTGTGGAGAAGAATGGCCAGAACCTGCCGGATGCGTTCTCCATCGCAGAAGCAGGGTGGAAAGAGCTCCTCCGGCAGTTCTGCCGTAAGGCTGATGTTTTTTTCTGCAGCCAGGGATTCAAAGGCTTCGAAGGTTTCCAGGAGCAGGGTATCAAGTTCCGCCGGTGCTTTCTGTATGGTCCAGGCCTGGGCATCTGCGCTGGAGAGAAGCAGCATATCGTCGATAAGACCGGACATGCGCAGCCCCTCTGAGCGGATGGATGAGAAGAAATGTTCCTGTTCTTCCCGGTCGGAACGTTCGGCGGCTGAGGCACAGGACAGGATCACGGCCAGAGGTGTGCGCAGTTCGTGAGAGGCAGAGGCTACAAACCGGGCCTGATGTTTCCGGTTTTCTTCCAGGGGAAGCAGGAGCCGTCCGGTAAAATGCCAGGAAAAGAGGAACAGGGCGGCAGCGGCCAGGAGAACCAGCATCAGAAAGCGGATTCTCTGGACATGGATTTGCCGGGAAAGATCTTTAAGGGGCATGAGAATCATGGCCTGGAGTGTTCCCGCGGAGCGCTGGGAGATGACAGCACAGGCATAGTAATCCGCCGGACCTTTTCCCCGGGAGGGAAAAGAAAATTCCAGACGGGAGATATCCTCCGCATCCAGGGTTTCTATGGCAAAATGTCCTTGGTAATAGTCCCAGGCAGCCTGAAAAAGGGAGGCGGAATTTTGAGAGTTCTGCCGGTTCAGAAGAAGGGGGATGCCGTTGTCTCTAAGCTCAATCAAGTAATTTCCTCCCTCCCCTGTCTCATCGAACCATTCCGGAGTAATCAGGGTCTGGTCTGCCAGCCGTCCGCTGAGATGTTCCATCCGGCGCTGGAAAGTGTAGAAGCTGTTGTCTTTCAGGCTTTTTTCTGAGACATACAGGAAACAGCAGGACATAATGGACAGAATTAAAAGGGTAATTCCGGCGCACAGGGCGGCCAGACGAAGGCGGGTTTTTCGGAACATGGCTTCTCCTTTGGTTTCAGGTTTCCATCCGGTAGCCGATGCCCCGGACGGTGCGGATAGAGACGGCGCTCCCTACGGTTTTCAGACGGCGCCTTAGGAAATGAATGTAGTTGTCCAGGTTTCCCTCCTCCACGTCGCTGTCCATGCCCCAGACCCGGGTGAGGAGCAGGGGGCGGGAGAGGGTCTGGCCGGGATTCCGCAGAAAGATTTCCAGAAGATCCCGTTCCCGGCGGGACATGCTGCAGGAACCGCCGGGGCCGGTGAGGACACTGTCCCCCATGGAACAGCTGATATCCCGGAAGGTAAGGAGTTCTTCCTGGGAAAGCTTCCGGGGCCTCCGGGCGATACAGCGGATCCGGGCCATAAGCTCTTCGAAGGCAAAAGGCTTGACCAGATAGTCATCCGCTCCCAGGTCAAGGCCCGATACTTTGTCCTCCAGGGTTCCAAGGGCGGTGATTAAGATTACAGGCGTTCCGTTGTGTTCCTTCCGCATGGCTTTTAATACCTGGGTTCCGTCTAGAAGAGGAAGCATCCGGTCCAGAAGAATTAAATCGTGTATATTCTGCTTAATATAATAGAGGGCTTCTTCCCCGTCCCCACAGGCATCTACGGTGAACCCTTCCTTTTCCAACTGGAATACCAGGGATTCCCGCAGCCGTTCTTCGTCTTCCACCAGTAATAATCTCATAGAGCCTCCTTTTATTTTCCCTCTAATGAAGATAGTATATCTGATTTTAGCAAAGAAATCTTTAAGAAATCTCTAAAATTTTTAGAGAAAACTTAGAGACTCTCCTGTTAAGATAACCGGGAAAGCAAAACCCGTACAGAGTCCGGAAGGGCTTAAGCGGGACTGGATAAGGAGGAGAACAGATGAAAAGACAATGGAAGAAACAAATTAGGATAATAGGCCTGGCGGCCCTTTTAAGCCTGTCCCTGGGAGCCTGCGCTGCCAAGGAAGCGCAGGGGCAGAAAGACGGTGCAGGGGAGACCGGAGAGCCTGCCCAGGAAAATCCTGCAGGGGATCAGGCGCCGGAACCGGAAGCCCTTCCGGAGGAGAACCAGGGAAAGAAACTGGAAGGTACAGAATCTGGCCGGGAGCCGGAGTCTGAACAGGGGGCGTCGGAATCTCTCACAGGGGATATCAAAGAGGTGGGAGAGGGAACCTTTACCATAGTGAAAGCCCAGGAGGAAGAGGAGGAAGACGGAGGAACTATTCTGGCCGTGCCTGTGGGGGAGGATGTAACGGAGGACACGGATGTGATAACCGTAGCCTACGATGATCATACGTCTTTCGAGAAACAGACTATCTGGGACGGAGGCGCAAGGCATGAGGAGACGGAAGGTTCGGCTCTGGATTTGGAGAAGGGAAGGATGGCGGTGATGTCGGGGTACTACGAAGGCCAGGTCTTCCATGCAGTCTCGGTACAGATAGTGGAGGTCGTGCTGTAGCAGGGGTTGGAAATTCGGAAAGGAAAGGTGAAGCTATGAGACAGAACAAGTGGAAACGGATAACGGCGTGGATTCTTATGGGAATTCTGCTGGTCATTAGCGGATGCTCCGGGAAAGGGGAAACGAAGCCTTCGGAAGGAGAAGAACCCGCAAAGGGAGAACAGGCGAAAGAAACCCAGATGGGACGTTATCTGGAAGAAGAGATAGAGCTGCCGGAGGAGGCCCTGGGCAGCAGGGGCAGCTGGGAGGGGGCTTTGATAAAGCGGCTGGAAAACGGGGAACTGGCCCTTTTGAACGCCAGCACAGGGTTGTTTGTCTCCTCGGATCAGGGCGCAAGCTGGGAGCGGCGGGAAATTCCGGCTCTCAATAAACTGACAGAGGAGGATTACTATATTCCCGGGCAGGCCATTGCCCCGGACGGTTCGGTGGCTCTTATCTATTCCGGCGGAGAGGAGGAAGGAGAAGAAGGGGAGGGCTTCGGATACCGGCCCAAATATTTGTATCTGGACGGGGAGGGAAAGGAACATCCCATCCAGTATACGGATGAAGAAAATTACCTGACGGAATTTGCTTTTGGGCCCGACAGCAGGCTGTATGCTTTCAGCATCCGGGGGAGCGTCTATGAGATTGACCGGGAGGACGGCGGGGTCCGGCAGATATTCGAGACGGACGGCATGGCGGATTATATTTGCTTTACGGAGAACTATCTGGCGGCAACTACCTCTGGGGGATTTGCAGTTTACAATCTGAATACGGAAAGCCTGGAAGAGGATCCGGTGGTCCAAGATTTCATTTCGGAGAATCTTGGCGAAGCAATCGGTGCGGTTACGGGCAGCCATCCGGTTGTTATGGCAGCAGGGCCGGAAGAAGATACGATTTATCTGGCTTTGGACAAAGGACTTTTCCGTCATGTGATTGGGGGGACAGTCATAGAGCAGGTGGCGGACGGAGGCCTCAATTCCCTGGGAGATCCACAGATGTCTCTTCTTAGCATGGAGGTTTTCTCCGACGAAGAGCTTGTGATCTTATACAACGGAATACAGCTGTACCGCTATACCTACGATCCCAATCTTCCTGCCGTGCCGGAGGAGCAGCTTACCATTTACAGCTTGGAGGAGGATTACACCATACGCCAGGCGGTGAGCCTGTACCAGAAGAAGAATCCGGGGGTTTATATCCGGTATGAGATCGGTATGTCCGGTGATGACGGAATGACCCGGGAGGATGCCATTAAAAATCTGAATACCCGGATGCTCTCCGGAAACGGTCCGGATCTTCTGGTTCTGGACGGACTCCCGGAGAAATCTTACCGGGAGAAGGGGATTCTGGCAGATTTGACGGAGATGGAAAAGGAGATGACAGGAGAAAACGCACTCTTTTCCAATCTGGTGGATGCCTGCAGGACGAAAGACGCTCTTTACTCCCTGCCTGTCCGCTTTCAGATCCCCCTTCTGACAGGAGAAAAGGAAGTCTTAGAGGGCATTACGGATCTGGCTTCCCTGGCGGATGCGGTGGAAAAGCTGCGTTCCCGGCATCCGGAGGGAGGGCTCACCGGAATTCCCATGGAAGAGCTGATTCTGGGAAGCCTGGGGCTTGCCTGCAGGGGTGCCTGGACGGATGAGAAGGGCGATATTGACAGAGAAGCCCTTACGGAATTTCTTACCCAGGCAAAACGCATCTATGAGGCGGAGCTTGCTGGCTACAGCGAGGCCGAAATGCAGATGTACCAGGAGCGGATTTCACAGCTTCGCCAGGAGGAAAATATTACCCGCTACTATATGAGTGCGGGATCCCAGGCTATGAGCCTTGCAATGGGCGATATGCGGCTGGGAATCGGCACGGTGGGGGCTATGAAATCGGAGTTTAATACCCTTACAAGTGTTATGGAACAGGTGGGTACCCTGGACTTTTCTCTCTGTCCGGGACAGGAGGAAGCTGCTTTTATCCCGGTGACCCGGGTGGGGATCTTTGCCCAGTCTATGGAAAGAGAAGAGGCCCAGTCTTTCTTCCGTTTCCTCTTTGGAGGGGAGCTTCAGGATATGGATCTGGACAGCGGTTTCCCCATGAACCAGGCATCTTTTGAGAAGCTTAAGGAGGAGCCGGAAGAAGGGGAATCCACCGGCAGCTATTCTATCAGCGCAAGCAACGGAGAAGGCGGGGAGATGTTTTCCCTGAACATTGCCTGGGCCTCACCGGAGCAGTTTGAGCAGTTAAAAGAGATAGCCGGCTCTTTAAAGACGGCCTGTGTCAGCGACTCCGTCATTGAGGAAACGGTCTATGGGATGGGGCTTAAGGTTTTAGACGGCACGATGGAAGTAGAAGATGCCGTGGATGAGATTGTAAAAAAAGCGTCCATCTATCTGGCAGAGATCGGAAGAGCGTCGTGTAGGGAAAGAGTGTAGATCTC
>CAJUMM010000089.1 GCA_910586955.1 uncultured Lachnospiraceae bacterium
GAAACACCCTGCGGGTGTACCTTTATGCCCAAAGGACATGGGCAAATTAAGGAAAGGGGTTTTTGACATGAGTTTTTCCGATATTTTTAAATCCGGTTTTCTGGAGAATATGGCCAGCGTATCCCTGCTGGATATGATTGTAGCTTTGGCATTGGCTTTCGGGCTGGGCCTGTTTATTCTTTTGATTTACAAAAAGACCTATTCCGGGGTAATGTATTCCTCCGGTTTTTCCCTGACTCTTTTAGCCATGACCATGATCACCACCCTGGTAATTCTGGCAGTGACTTCCAATGTGGTGCTCTCCTTAGGCATGGTGGGGGCTTTGTCTATTGTAAGGTTCCGGACGGCCATTAAGGAACCCACGGATATTGCCTTTCTCTTTTGGGCAATCGGGGCGGGGATTGTTCTGGCCGCCGGCATGCTTCCCCTGGCTGTAGGCGGCAGCCTGGCCATCGGCCTGGTGCTTCTGGTGTTTGCCGGCCGGAAATCTTCCGATAATCCCTTTATTCTGGTAATAACCTGTGCCGATCATGACAGTGAAATACGGGCAAGGGAATTTCTGGAAAAACAGGTGCGAAAGGCCGCAGTGAAGAGCAAGAGCGTCCGGAAGGGAAGCGTGGAGCTGAACTACGAGATCCGGCTGAAGGATGACAATACGGATTTTGTAAATGACCTTTCGGATCTGGAAGGCGTGGAAAACGCCGTGCTGGTAAGCTACAATGGCGATTATATGGGGTGAGGTGGAAAATGCTTGGACACAGAAAGATAGATAGGATCTGCTGGGCGGCTATAGCCCTGTCCCTTGCTCTGGTGATGGCTTTTTCTGCCCTGGCTTCCTCCGGGCAGATCCGGGGAACTGATTTGACGGATTATGCAGAGCGGCTTTTTGATACCTCCCGGGTCCACAGCATTGAGATTGTGATGGAGGATTGGGAGGGCTTTCTTTCTTCTGCCACATCGGAGGAATACAGTCCCTGTACTCTAGTTATTGACGGGGAGGCTTACGGGGAGGTGGGAATCCGGGGAAAGGGAAATACCTCCCTGTCCCAGGTGGCGGCTTACGGAAATGACAGATACAGCTTTAAGGTGGAATTTGATCATTACAGCTCCGGTTTCAATTATTATGGGCTGGATAAATTAAGCTTGAATAACCTGATTTCCGACAATACCTATATGAAGGATTACCTCTGCTATCAGATGATGGCGGCTGCGGGAGCTGCGGCGCCCCTGTGCAGTTTTGCTTATATTACGGTAAACGGGGAGGACTGGGGACTGTATCTGGCTGTGGAAGGGGTGGAAGACGGCTTTCTTGCACGGAATTACGGAAAGGACCACGGGAATCTCTATAAGCCGGACAGCATGGATTTCGGGGGCGGCCGGGGAAACGGGGCGGATTTCTTCCTGGAGGATTTTGAACAGGAATCCGGGTGGGAAGACGGACGGATCCCGGAAGCTGACAGGCCAAACCCGTTTAAGAGACAGGGGGAGGGACCGCCGGACATGGGGGGAGAAAAGCCGGAAGGCCGGGAAGAGCCCCCGGAGATAGCCGGAGAGAGACCGGAAATGTTTGGAGGGAAGCCGGAGGGCGGCAAGACCGGAGGTATGGGGAGCAGTGATGTGAAGCTCCAGTATATAGACGAGGATCCGGAGAGCTATCCCAATATTTTTGACAATGCCAAGACGGACATTACCGAAGCCGACAAGAACCGCCTGATTGCTTCTTTAAAGCGCTTAAGCGCCGGAGAAGAAATAGAAAAGACGGTGGATGTGGAGGCGGTGATCCGGTACTTTGCAGCCCACAACTTTGTGTGCAACAGCGACAGCTATACGGGAACCATGGTACACAACTACTACCTGTATGAGGAGGAGGGAGTGCTTTCCATGCTACCCTGGGATTACAATCTGGCTTTCGGGGGCATGGGAACGGCCGGGGAGGATGGGGCTACGGCGGAAGTGAACCGGCCCATTGATTCCCTGGTGGAGGATGGGGATCCGGAATCCCGCCCTATGGCTGCCTGGATTTTTGAAAATGAGGAGTATACGGACCTTTATCACCAGTATTATACAGAATTTATAGAATCTTTTTTTGAAAGCGGGCGCTTTGAGGAGATGCTGGGGGAAACAGCGTCCCTGATTGCACCTTTTGTGGAGAAAGATCCCACGGCCTTCTGCTCTTACGAGGAGTTCCTGGCCGGAGCGGAGACTCTGGAGGAATTCTGCCTGCTGCGGGCCCAAAGCGTGTCCGGCCAGCTTCAGGGAATCATTCCCTCCACCCTGGAGGGACAGGAAGGGGAGGGGGAGGCTTTGGTGGATGCCTCACATATTTCCCTTTCTGACATGGGAGTATTTTCCGGAGGAGGGCCCGGCGGGGAGCAGGGAGGGGAGCGCCGGTCAGCCCCTCCCCCCGGCTGACTGCCGGCCTTGGGGCTATGATTTCTTAGGATTTTATACCGGCATTCCTATGAATTTCCGGGCATCCTCTATAACGTCCAGTATGGTTATGGAGCTCATTTCCCTTTCCATTGCTTTCTGGATGCTTTCGAGCCTGTGGTCCAGGATAGAATGAATGTTTTTCCCAACGGGACAGAGGGGATTGGGATTTTCGTGAAAATGAAAAAGCCGGCCCTCTTCCACGCATTCCACAGCATTATAGATGTCAAGGAGTGTAATCTTATCCAGAGGCTTTTCTATATAGGTTCCCCCGGTTCCCCGGGCAACCCTTACAATTCCCGCTTTTTTTAGCTGCAGAAGCAGCCTTCTTATGACTACCGGATTTACCCTTACGCTGGAGGCAAGGAAATCACTTGTGACCTTATGCTCTTTTTTAAAGGTTTCAATACATAGGAGTATATGAATTGCAATGGTAAATCTGCTTGAAATCTGCATAGGGCACCTCCATTTTGCCTGTCTGCAGGCAAGGGCAGTTTTTTCAAAGACAGTATAGCAGAAAAATAAGGATTCCTCAATGCAATATTTCCCTTGCTTTTTTGTATGATATATGTTATAAATATAACTGTTATATTTATAACTTTTTAAAGGCGAAAGGAAGGACATGGATATGGAGACAGGCACTTATATTGCCCATGCCAATTATTTTAAGAAGTTTTACGATCTCTGCTTTAAGGAACAGGCTGCGGAATACGGGCTTTTGATGATTGACGTGCATGTGCTGCTTTTTCTGAAAAATAATCCCGGCATGAATACGGCCCGGGACATTACGGCTAACCGGGGGCTTTCCAAATCCAATGTGTCCAATGCCCTGGAGAGATTGCGGAGCCGCAGAATGCTCCGGCTGGAAGAGGATACGGAGAACCGGAGGATACAGCGGATCTTCTTAAGTACTTCCGGGGAGCGGACAGCGGGAGCTTTAAAAGAGACCCAGAATAGATGTTTTGAGGAATTGCTGCAGGGATTTTCCGGAGAAGAGAAAAAGACGCTGAACCTGTATTTCCGGAGGATTAACGAAAATGTAACTGCGGCGGTACGGAAGCGGGAGCAGGAGAGGAGGAAACAGTAGATGTTAGCCAAAGTTCTGGTTTGTTTTTTTGCAGGTATGGGAGCGGGACTGGGAACGGGATTTGCAGGTATGAGCGCTGCGGCTGCCATTACGCCTATGCTGATTGCTTTTTTGGGGATGGAAGCCTACCAGGCCGTAGGGATTGCCCTGGCAAGCGACGTGCTGGCAAGTGCGGTTTCCGCCTGGACTTACGGGAAAAATAAAAATCTGGATATTAAAAACGGGGCGGTGATGATGGCGGCTGTCCTTGGATTTACCCTGGTGGGAAGCTATGTGTCCAGCTTGGTACCGAACCGGGCCATGGGCGGGTTTTCCATGTTTATGACCCTGATGATGGGAATTAAATTTATAGTCCGTCCGGTTATGACCACCAAGGAGAAAAGTGAGGCGGCGGATGCAAAGACCCGGTTTATCCGTTCCCTTTTCAGCGGAGCCCTGGTGGGCTTTATCTGCGGGTTTGTAGGAGCCGGAGGTGGTATGATGATGCTTCTGGTCCTGACAAGTCTCTTGGGCTACGATCTCAAGACGGCAGTGGGAACCAGCGTCTTTATCATGACCTTTACGGCCTTTACCGGATCCGTGAGCCACTTTGCCATCGGAGGCATAGGGGATGGGACCAGCCTGGTTCTCTGTGTGATCAGCACCCTTTTCTGGGCCAGGATTGCCGCCCGCTTTGCCAACAAGGCGGAGCCTGCGGTTCTGAACCGGGCCACAGGGGTGGTGCTGACAGTTCTGGGCCTTGCCATTATCCTGGTGAATTATTTTTAGGAAATGGGAGACTTACCTTATATGGCGCCTTTTTTCTGCCGATAGTAAATCATAAGACATCGGACATCATTATGAGGAGGAGAGGCAGATGCAGGGAATTAACGGAATGGGTTTGTCGGTTCATGCAGGCCAGGTGGGAGTATCCCAGGCGGCGGATTCTGTGACAAAAACCATACAGAAACAGATTCAGGATTTGAAAAAGCAGCTGAAAGAAATTTCCGCAGATCCCAATATCAATGCGGAAATGAAAGCCCAGAAGCAGCAGGATATCCAGCAGCAGATTACGGATCTGCAGAACCAGCTCCGTCAGCATCAGATGGATCAGAGACAGCAGAAGCTGAAGGAGAAGACGGAAAAGGCCAAAACCTCCGAACAGGCGGGAATGGAAGCGGTGATTTCCGCAGACAGTGCGGTCCGAAACGCAGAGGTACAGGAAGGAGTGGCTTCCAGAATGAAAGGCAGGGCGTCTGTCCTGAAAAACGAGATAGGGACGGATGCAGGGCGGGGGTCCGGCGCTATTGCCAGCAAGCTGAATGAGCTTTCCAGAGCGGAACAGGCTTCGGAAGACGCCAGGGCGACCCAGATGCAGCTTTTGGGAGATGCAGGCCAGGAACTCAAAGGAGCGGCCGAGGCGGAGCAGGATCCGGAGAAGAAGTTGGAAGAGGCCGAAGAGGAACGAAAGCTCCAGGAGCAGGAGGAAGAGGAGCGGGCGGAGACCCTGATGTATACCAGCGACGGGAAGACCGTTTCCCAGGAGCAGGAGTCCCAGATTACCGTGAGGGCCTGAAAATCCGGCGGAATGAGTGATAGGGATTGGAAAGGGCACAAAATGATCGGAGACGATGATTTTGTGCCCTGGTTTTTGTTTTTATGAATCTGAGTCATCGAGGGTTTCCAAGCCGTATTCGCATAGTGCAATGAGGCGCTTGGGAAAGTGAGGGAAGCTTTTTCCATATAGGGAGGGACGGTTATGAAACTTTGCAGGGAGCTGTTTTTGACTTTTGCAAAAATCGGTCTTTTTACATTTGGCGGCGGTTATGCCATGATATCCGTGATAGAAAACAGCTGCGTGGAAGAGAAAAAATGGATTACCCATGAGGAGATGATGGACATTACCGTAATTGCGGAGTCCACCCCCGGCCCCATTGCCATCAACTGCGCCACATTTGTGGGCTGCCGGCAGGCGGGGATTCCGGGTGCTCTGGCGGCAACCCTGGGCATTATTTTTCCGTCTTTTGTGATCCTATATGTGATTTCCAAGTTTTTTGAAGGTTTTTTGGAATGGAAAATGGTGTCCAGTGCATTCCGGGGGATTAAAATTGCCGTTGGTATCTTAATCCTGGATGCAGGGATCCGCATGGCACGGAAGATGCAGAAGAAGCCGCTGCCCTGTGCAATCCTGGCCTTAAGCTTTGCGGCAATGCTGGCAGTCAATATATTCTCCCTGCCGATCACTTCCGTTGTCCTTCTGGTGGCTGCCGGCGCAGCCAGCCTGGCGTTATCTGCGGGGAGGGGAGGAAGGGGAAAATGATCTATGTGGAACTTTTTTTCGGTTTCCTGAAAGCAGGCTGTTTTTCTTTTGGAGGCGCTTACGGTGCGGTTCCCCTGATCCGGGATATTGTGCTGGGTTACGGCTGGATGACCGATGAGGAATTGACATATCTCATTGCAGTCAGCGAATCTACGCCGGGTCCTATTATGGTAAACCTGGCGACTTATATCGGCAGTATCCAGGCCGGATTTTTGGGAAGCATCCTTGCAACCTTTGCAGTGGTCCTGCCGTCGTTCCTGATTATTCTTTTGGTTACCATTCTGTGGAAAACCGCCGGGAAACACCCTTATGTTTCTGCCGTTTTTCAGGGACTGAAACCTTGTATTACAGGCATTATTCTGGCCACAGGGGTGTACATGGCGGTGGCTCACTGCCGGGCAGGGCAGCAATGGGAGGCTTCCTCTGCAGCTATTACCGTCTTTCTTGCCGCAGCCATGTATGCAGTAAGGAGGCGGACCGGGAAAAATCTGTCCCCTATACAGCTGATTCTTCTTTCCGGAATCGCCGGGATCCTGGTATACGGGGTGTAGGGCTTCCGGGAAGGCTCAGTCAGGAGACACAGGTTTTCCCTGGCAGGCAGGGCAGTACACGCTGCTTCTGCCGCCTATCCTCCTGCGGCAGAGTGCTTCCCCGCATTTGGGACAGGGCTTTCCCTGGTGGCCATAGACGTTGAGAAAAGGCGTGTTGCGGTATTCCTGTCCTTTGCTTGCAAAATATTCTTCCGGAGAGATTCTATTCTTTTCTATAAAATAGGAAAGGCGTTCCGGGATCACTGCGGCAAGGCGTTCCCATTCTCTTTGGGTTAAACTGCCTGCGGGGCGTGCCGGGTAAATTCCGGCCGTAAATAAAATTTCATCCGAATAAATATTTCCGATTCCTGCAAGGACCGTTTGCTCCAGCAGGCATTCTTTGACGGTTTTCCTGCGTTTCCCCCAATGAAGCTTCAGATATGCGGCGGTAAGTTCTCCGCCAAGGGGCTCTGCGCCCAGTTTCCCTATACCGCTGTATGTATCCTCCTCGTCTTTTCCAATCAGCCAGAAACGCCCGAAACGGCGGGTGTCAGAGAAACGCAGTTCCCTTCCGCTGCTTAGCCGAAAGACAATATGGGTGTGCTTTTCCTCCGGAAAACCTGCCGGGGCAAGCATAAGGCAGCCTGTCATCCGCAGGTGCAGAATGATACGGTCCCTGCTGTCCATCCAGATCAGCAGGAATTTTCCCCGGCGTTCCATATGGGAGATGATCTGTCCTTTCAGAAGGCGGCAAAATTCCTCCGCCTGTGGATGGGCGGTGACTTCCGGGCGTCTCACGATGATCTCTTCCATGGCAAGTCCCTGAAGCTGAGGCTCCAGGACTCTTTTTATGGTTTCAATTTCCGGCAGTTCCGGCATGGCTTTTACCTCTGCGCTTTGTTCCGGCGGCTGCAGTACATGCTTTTCCCGGACACATTGCGTCCTTTCTTGCGGATTTTTTGATCTCTTCATGGTAAAAATAGTTGACGATTACAGGCGGAGCGTCAAGTTCCCGGCTCATGGAATCGTCATTGGTTACATAGTCAAGTCCCAGTCCGGCGGCGTAGGATTTTAATTCGGCGTCAAGGGCGGACCAGTAGCTTTTATCTTTGTAATCATAAATTTCCCGGTACAGCGGAAGGAGCCGGGGATGTTTTTCCCGTATATAGTCCATAATGACAGTTTTGTAACTGCCCCGCAGGTTGAGGTTTTCCAGCCAGATAAAATGGCACTGCTCTTTTGCCCGCCGGATAATTTCTTTTACATCCGTAATACCGGGAAATATGGGGGAGATAAAACAGGCGGTACAAACACCTGCCTCATAAAATGTTTTCATAGCGGCCAGGCGCCGTTCAATGGAAACGGCTTTATCCATATCCTTTCGGAAATTTTCATCCAGGGTGTTTATGGACCAGGAAACACGGGCATGGGGGAAGGACTTTATCAGGTTCAGATCCCCCAGGACGAGATCGGATTTCGTGGCGATGCTGATCCTTGCGCCGCTGCCTTTTAACTGTGTAAGCAAAGCTCTGGTGCGTCCGAATACTTCTTCCTGGGGATTGTAGGGATCCGTGACGGAACCTAGAAACAAATCTTTTCCCTTATATTTCTCCGGGTTTTTAAGTTCTTTCCAATACTTCACATCTAGAAAAGTTCCCCAGGGTTCCCCGTGTCCCGTAAACCGTTTCATAAAGGACGCATAGCAGTATTTGCAGGCATGGGTACAGCCCACGTAGGGATTTGCAGAGTAGTCTCCTACAGGCAGATTGGATTTTGACAAAATGGTTTTGGCTTCGATTTCTTTGATGATCGGTTTATCCATCCTTATTTTTCCTCCTAAAGTTCCTCAAATTTTTTCTTCATGCAGCTGGAAAACCGTATGGTAAGGCGTATCAGCTGGGCAATGTCTTTTCCGTCCAATTCAGCCATGGCATCGATCTCAGCATTGGCTGCAGGAGGAATAATCTTTTGGGCGTACTCCCTGCCTGCCTCCGTGAAACGGATGATTTTATTCCGGCGGTCCGCTTCCGACTCTGTAAGGGAAAGATATCCCAGTTTCCGGAATTTTTTGATAATTGCGCTTATGGTCTGTTTGGTGGCGGATAGCCGTTCACAGATTTCCGACTGCAGGCAGCCGTCCCTGGCAAACCAGATGATATCCAGCACAAACAATTCCTTGGCTGTCAGGTTGTGCTTCCTTGCATAGAGCTCGTAGGCGGCAAACTGTATATCCCGGAGCTGGCAGTATTGATTGACGTAGGAGCGTACTTCCTTGCGGTTCATGGGGGCCTTCTTTCTTTTGATGATAATATTAGACTGTCTGATATTTGACTATATGATAGCATGGATGGGGGTGGGTGTCAAGGTGGGGGAGAGTATAGAAAACCAGCCACACCGGCCTGGCTGCCGGTACTGTTATATACAGCCGTTTTATTTTTTGTAAAATGGGCACTTGTCCGGACGAGAGGGGATAAATTTCATTGCAAGTAATAAAGTAATATTTTATAATTAAGCATAGGATATATTTTTAAAAAACGGACATGTAATTTCAAAACATAGAAAGAGGGAGAAATATATGACGAACCTGGAAAAGATCCAACTCTGCCAGAAGATTGTAAACCAGATTCAGGAAGAGAGCAGGCGTCCTGTGTGCCGTCTCCGGCTTACCAGGGAGGCTTTCTTCGTTACCGGTAGCCATCTGGGCGGAGTGCCCTATGTGCCTCACGATGGCCAAATTCCCGTGGATAACGAGGGAAACCAGCTTTGGCTGTGCGCCCAAATTAATTTTGCCCAGATGCCTCATATGGACGGTTTTCCCGAATCAGGCCTGCTGCAGATTTTTCTGGAAGACTGGCATTTTGGAGATTTTGGGTTGGAGGAGGGGCCGTTTCCGGCCCAGGACTACTGGCGGGCAGTCTATTATTCAGAGATAGACGAGACGGTTTCTATGGAAGAATGTGAGGGAAAGATGACGGTTCCCTGGGCGGAGGCCAAACGCAGTAATATGCCCCGCCCGGCCAACAGGTTTGATTTAAAGGATATTGAAGAAGGACAGGACTATCTGTGGCGCTGCCCGGATGTTCCCTTGAAGGTCAGCTTCCAGAGTGCGGAACAGGAGGCGGTTAACGATGAGGATTTCCGCTTTGAACGGCTTTTTGCAGCCGCCCTCACAGCCTGTCTGCCGGATGGGGATCCGAGAGAGTTTATGCCCTATGTGCTGGAGGGCGAAACGCCCCAGGAGCAGGAGGCACTGGATAAAATACGCAGACAGATGAAAGGCGGCGGATGCAAGCTGGGCGGCTATCCCAATTATCTCCAGGATGATCCCCGGCTGTATGATGAAGGAGAAGGCTGGTGTGACTGCGACACACTGCTGCTTCAGCTATATGACGATACCTACGACTATCCGCAAGAGGGTATCGGCGGCATGGATCTATACCTTAACGGCGGTCCTCTCAATTTCCTTATCCGGGCCGAAGATTTAAAAAACCGGGATTTCTCCCGTGTGCTGGCTCAGTGGGCTTGTACATAGGATTAAAAATTTAATTTCTCAAAAAGAAACGGTGAACGGCAATATGATAGAAATAGCAGAGTTGGATAAAGCATCTTACAAGGGACAAACATTTAAAGTACAATATTGGACTAACGGATATTATGATATTGAGGCAACAGAAGCGGGATTTCATATGAGCTATCAAACTTTTGGTGAAAGGAAAGAGATGTCATATTGTGATGCGTTCTTTTGCGAATGCCCGGAGGAAGCCGCAGCATTTGGCGCCTTTGAGAAGGGAAAGCTTCTGGGATATGTGGAAGGCGCCTTAGAAAAGTGGAATAACCGTTACCGCATCCGTAATATTTACGTTTTTGACCATGGAAAGCGCCATAGGGGAATCGGTACCTTGTTAATGAAATCCATTCTGGAAGAAGCGGTAAAAAGCGGCGCCCGCATGGCGGTGCTTGAAACCCAGAGCTGTAACGAAATCGCTATTTCTTTTTATAAGAAACAGGGCTTTAAAATCATTGGACTGGATTTGTTTGCCTATTCTAACAGGGACCCTCAGCGTCATGAGGTACGGATGGAAATGGGAAAATTATTAGA
>CAJUMM010000090.1:0-8784 GCA_910586955.1 uncultured Lachnospiraceae bacterium
GCACCACTTCCATCATGGCCGCATGGCTGACTGCGAAAGCACCCACCCGGACGAATGAAAGGGTGTTGGAGAAAAAGCTTAAAAGCACCTCAAACATCTCAAAGAAGGTCTGCACCAGGTACATTCCTGCTCCCCCTTCGATACCCGCTCCCTTTTTCTCCAGAAGGGAAGCCAGAGGCTCCTTAAAGGCCATGGCCAGCAGGGGAAGTCCCAGCACCAGTGCCAGGATAATTCCGGCCGGGAGAACATGTCCGCTCATCACCAGCAGAAGGATGGCCGCCAGGGAACCGTAGAAAATAAAACCTGCCACGCCGTTGGTGTCGAACCAGCCTTCCGGGTCCCGGTTGCGGATACTCACCGCTATATGCAGGATCATGGCGGTCAGAATCAGGAACATGCCGAACACAATGGCAACTACAAACACGGTATTCATCTGCCCAATCACAGGCAAGGTCATCATAGCCTCTTTAGGCCGCAGCCATACATGATGAATCACCGTATCCTCAAATCCGAAGAAGCTGCCGTACAAAAATCCGAACAGGGTGGAAAATACGCCTGCGCTGGCCACAATAGCCGCCAGATTCATGCCTTTGAGCTTATACAAAATCAGTCCTCCCAGGCACAACAGCAATCCCTGGCCCACATCCCCGAACATGGCTCCGAAAATAAAGGCATAGCTCAAGGCCACGAAAACCGTAGGATCCAGCTCGTTATACGCCGGAAGCCCGTACATCTTTACATACATTTCAAAGGGACGGAAGAGACCGACATTCTTAAGCTTCGTGGGAGGCGTGCTGAACACATTGTCATGATCATCCTCCACCACCACGAAGGTTTTGTTGTCATGCTCAATTTCCTTCTGGAAAGCGTCTGCATCCTCCTTGGGCATCCAGCCGCAGAGAATGTAGAACACATTGCCCCTCTCTCTTGTGAGGGCGGCAAATTTCCGGATATCAAAGCCGGCAGAAAATTTCTCCAGATACTCCACAGCCCCATTCAGTTCTCCGGCATGATCTTTGAGAAGCCTCTCCAGCTCATTGGTGTTCTCCGCCAGTTTTGCATCCAGCCTGGACAATGTCTCCTGGAGCTCCTGGAAGGCCTCCTGGGCGGTTCCCTCATACACATCGGGGACATAGATATGCTCAAAGTGCATGGAGGCATAGACGGCATCCACCTTGTCCGCCAGGGCCACCGGAACAAAATATACGCCCCAGACATACTCCTCATCGCTCCGGCACTTATAGAAAATCGTGTCCAGGGAATCATAAACATAGCGGTCGAATTTCTCAAAATACTCCTTGGAAATCCGCCCGAAACGGTATTTTACGTAGTGAAATTCCAGCAGATCATGGACATCGTACTGAAGCTCCTGGAAAGGATAGATGCTGTCCATGGAGCGCTTGCACTCCTCTCTCTGCTGTTCCAGCTCCTCCCGGTCTTTCTGAAGCTCCTTAATCTGTTCTTCCAGCTCCCGCAGGATTTCCTCCGCCCGGCCTGCCGTCATATCCCGGACCTTTTCTCCCGGGGGCAGCTGGGCCGGAAGCCACTCCCTGGCTCTTCTCAGCTCCGCCTCATAGGGATTTTTCTCCGTAAAGGGACGCAAATCCCGCACTGTCTTAAGCTCCGTCAGGGCATTCTCCAGCTGGATCTCATATTTGGAGAGGTACTGTCCGGCCATCCGCTCAATGTCGTCCTTGGGGCCGGTGATGCTTAAGAATTTCATTTTGACTATCACTAAAATCCACCTCCTGTTTCAATCCGTTATCCCACATAGGACAAAATTTCCTGGGATGCAAGGCCGTAGCGCACACCCTCCAGAACGGAAGTCAGCTTGTCAATCTCCTGCTCCTTATCATAGAGATAAGCCGTCACCGCAGCCATGGAATAGGGATTCCTGCGCCGCTCCTCCCAGTACACCTTCCGCAGAATCTGCCGGTACAGCTTCTCCAGCTCCCCGCAGTCAAAGGAAAGAGCCCGTTTCCCGTACCAGGTATTGTGCATAAGGGAAGCCAGCTTCCCGGGGCTCTCTGCCGTAACCATCCCCCGTATCTCTTCGTCCTTTAACCGGTAGGTAATGGGAATCACCAGGGTATAGATAGAAGCCGCCGGCATCTGGTAATACTTTCTAGCCCGGTAGATCCACATCATATTCAGCATATCAATTCCGCTTCCCAGGGTGCGGGTCATCATTTCCAGCTCTTTTCCACGGAGAAATTTATCTTACTCCTTCCATATCCGGGAAAAGTAAAAGAGATCCAGGGTCATCTCATAGTCAAAAAGGGAAGCCTCCTCCGAATGCTTAATCCTGGCCAGGACACCCTGGTAATCCGTATCCCGCAAGGCTTCCAAAAGCTGGGGAATCGTCTCCGCCTGGGCCAGCTCCGAAAGCCGGACCTTTGTATATTTCTGCAGCGTTTCCCTCAAGCCCCTGGCCTCCCCGGTCCGGTCCCCGTGATTGAAGATCCGCCGCAGGGCCCGTTTGATAACGGCAATCTCATATTTGGCAAAATAGAGCTTTAAAACCTGTCTCTGCTTCTCACTGCAGAAACGGTATATCTTTGAAAAATCATAATACAGGGTTCCCACCATCAGGCGCTCAATATCCTCCCAGCGGATCTGGGAGTCCTCCAGGTCCTTCATGGCAGCCTGGTAGGAGGGAATCTGTTTTAAATACGCTACGGCCTGGGGCACGTTCTCCATGGCAGCTAAGGCCCGGAAATCTTCTTCCTTAAGAAGACGGCTCTGCATAGCCCTTAGCTTCGTGACCAGGGCGCTGTAATGTATTCGGCTTCCCATGGCTACTCTCCTATCATCCGTTCCAGAATCTCCGCCGCCAGCTTTGCATGGTTCTGCTCATACTCCTGCTCCATAGCGGCCAGCTCCTGCTCCGTCTCACTCCGCATTTTCATCAGGTTTTCCTTGGCCTCCTCCTGAAGCCTCTCTTTTAACTGCTTAAGTTTCTCCTCTGTCCGGGCATCAATTTCCCGGTCAAATTCTTCCGTCTTCTGCCCGTACTTTGCAGCAATCTCTTTCTTCTGCTCCGCAGCCAGTTCCTCCAGGCGGACTGCCGCTCCCTCGATTTCGGAAAGCCTGGTGATCACAGTCTCCATCTGCTCCATAGGATCTCCTCCAACTCTGAATTTTAACTCGTAAATATACTATACTTTTTTCAATAGAAAAGCTATAGTAAAAGTGACAAAAAATGTGAAATTATTCCCTGCATTTCTGACATTCTGATTCCTATAAAAATTCCCCGGTTTACACCGGGGAATCCTGCACAATTAATTAAATTTACGCTTTCTGGCCGCTTCAGATTTCTTTTTACGTCTTACACTGGGCTTCTCGTAATGCTCTCTCTTACGAATCTCCTGCTGAATACCAGCTTTTGCACAGTTTCTCTTAAAACGACGTAATGCGCTGTCTAAAGTCTCATTCTCTTTTACGATTACATTCGACATAGTATCACACCTAACCTCCCTCCAGTTGTATATTGTGCATTCGACAACTGTCTGGGTTCCTACTCTTTGCACAACCACTATTATAATATTTATGGATAACTCTGTCAATAGGTTTTGGAAATTTTGTTCCGCCGGGCCTTTATTTCACCTGCTCCGCCACAACCTCTTCCACTTTGTCTATGGCCGCATCCATACCTGCAGGGTTCTTTCCCCCTGCCTGGGCCATTCCGGGACGGCCGCCTCCGCCGCCTCCCACCAGGCCTGCAATCGCCTTAATGAGGTTCCCCGCATGGGCGCCCTGCTTCTGGGCCCCGTCGGTAGCCGTGGCCATCAGGCTTACTTTTCCTTCTGCCGCGGATGCCAGGACCACAACGCCTTCCCCCAGCTTCTCTTTCAGCTGATCTCCCAGCTCCCGGAGGCCGTTCATATCCACACCCTCCAGCTTGGCGGCCAGCACCTTGAGGCCTTTCACTTCTTTCACCTGGTTCATCACGTCTCCCAGAGCATCCTTCGCCATCCGGCTCTTTAAGGCCTCATTCTCCCCGTGAAGCTCCTTAATCTCCGCCAGAAGATGCTCAATCTTCTCTTTTAAGCCTGCCGGCGTGGTGCGGGCCGTCCGGGCCGCCTCCAGAAGCTGCTGCTCTGTTTCTTTATAATAAGCGAAGACACCATCCCCGGTGAGGGCTTCGATCCGGCGCACGCCTGCCGCAATGCCTGCCTCAGACACAATCTTAAAGGCCGTGATCACACCTGTATTGGATACATGGGTTCCGCCGCAGAGCTCCTTGGAGAAGTCACCCATGGATACCACCCGGACTTTCTCCTCGTACTTCTCTCCAAACAGAGCCATGGCTCCCGTCTTCTTGGCCTCGTCGATATTCATAATATCCGTCACCACAGGCAGGGAAGCCGAAATCTCCTGATTCACCAGGTCTTCTACTTTGGCCAGCTCCTCCGCCGTCATAGCCTCAAAGTGGGAGAAGTCAAAGCGCAGGCGTTCCGGCGTCACCAAGGACCCCTTCTGCTCCACATGGCTGCCCAGCACGGTCTTTAAGGCTTTCTGCAGAAGATGGGTGGCGCTGTGGTTCCTGCAGGTAGCAGTCCTTCCCTGGGCGCAGACCTCCAGGGTCACGGTGTCGGAAGTTTTTAACATGCCCCTTGTCACCCGGCCTACGTGGCCCACCTTGCCGCCCCGGAGTTTTATGGTTTCCTGGACCTCAAACTCTCCGTTTTCCGTGCGGATCACGCCGGTGTCTCCCTGCTGTCCGCCCATGGTGGCATAGAAAGGAGTCTCCTCCACAAAGACGGTTCCGCTCTCTCCGTCAGTGAGAGCCTCCACAAGCTCCGTCTCCGTAGTGAGAACCGTAATCCTGGACTTATATTCCAAATGGTCATAGCCCACAAACTCCGTAGTGACACCCGGATCAATCTCGTCATAAACCGTAGCGTCCGCTCCCATATAGTTGGTTACGGCCCGGGCCTCCCTGGCCTTCACCCTCTGCTCTTCCATACATTTCCGGAAGCCTTCCTCATCTACGGATAAGCCCTTTTCCTCCAGGATTTCCCGGGTCAGATCCACCGGGAACCCGTAAGTGTCATAGAGCTTAAAGGCAGATTCCCCGGAGAGCA
Source organism: uncultured Lachnospiraceae bacterium (assembly GCA_910586955.1). Classification (GTDB taxonomy): domain Bacteria; phylum Bacillota; class Clostridia; order Lachnospirales; family Lachnospiraceae; genus Laedolimicola. The sequence goes on from CAJUMM010000090.1 coordinate 5,088, forward strand.
CCTTCTCTCCCCGTTCCTCCATGCCGTTCTCCATCTCCGCCAGGATGCTTAAGCCCTGGTCGATGGTCTTGTTAAACTTCTCCTCCTCCTGATTGAGGACTTTCAGGATAAACTCTTTCTTTTCTTCCAGCTCCGGATATCCGTCTCTGGAGCCCTCAATCACCGTCTCGCTTAAGGCCGCCAGGAACCTGCCTTCTATGCCAAGCAGGCGCCCGTGGCGGGCAGCACGGCGGATCAGCCGGCGGAGCACATAGCCCCGGCCCTCGTTGGTGGGCATAATGCCGTCGGAAATCATAAAGGTAGCCGAACGGATGTGATCCGTGATCAGGCGGATGGACACATCCTTATTTTCATCCTGCTTATAGGCTGCACGGGCAAACTCGCACACCTTGTCCCGGAGAGCCCGGACCGTATCCACGTCAAAAATGGAATCCACATCCTGCACCACCGACGCCAGGCGCTCCAATCCCATACCCGTATCAATATTCTTCTGCTCCAGCTCCGTGTAATGGTTGTGGCCGTCATTGTCGAACTGGGTGAATACGTCATTCCAGATCTCCATATAGCGGTCACAGTCACAGCCTACCGTACAGCCGGGTTTTCCGCATCCGTACTTCTCCCCCCGGTCATAGTAGACCTCGGAACAGGGACCGCAGGGGCCTGCCCCATGCTCCCAGAAGTTGTCCTCCTTGCCGAAGCGGAAAATCCGCTCCGCCGGAATGCCAATCTCTTTATTCCAGATGTCAAAGGCCTCGTCGTCCTCCAGATATACCGACGGGTACAGGCGGTCCGGATCAAGGCCCACCACCTCCGTGAGAAACTCCCAGGTCCAGGAAATGGCCTCCCGCTTAAAATAGTCTCCAAAGGAAAAATTTCCCAACATTTCAAAGAAGGTTCCATGCCGGGCCGTCTTGCCCACATTCTCAATGTCCCCCGTGCGGATACATTTCTGGCAGGTCGTTACCCGTTTCCTGGGAGGAATCTCCGCTCCCGTAAAATAGGGCTTCAGAGGCGCCATGCCGGAATTAATCAGCAGAAGGCTCTTGTCATTGTGGGGCACCAGCGAAAAACTCTTCATGGCCAGATGGCCCTTGCTCTCGAAAAACTCCAGAAACATTCTCCGGAGCTCGTTTACTCCATATGGTTTCATTTCTTCCCTCCCGGCCCTTTTCTCTTCTCGTACAATTCTAAGGGCTGCTCAATCTTTTATATTATAAAGTGGTTTTTTTCCCTTGTCAACGCATACCTCTGCGGTCAAAAAGAAACTCAGCACTGTCCGCAAAAATGTCACTCTCCCATAAAAATCCGGGCGATGGGGGAATCCGCCGGCAAAATCAAGGTTTTCTCCTTGCTGCCCTTTAGGCTTTCCTTGGCTGCGTCCAGGCTGCGGACAAAGGAGTAGAAATCGCTGCGGCTCTCGTCGGCATAGGCATCCGAGAGTATCCGCATATACTCCGCCTCCCCCTCGGCAATGAGCTGTTCCGCCTGGGCATTGGCCTCGGATAGCATAATGGAAACCTCCTTGTCGGTGGTATTCTGAATCATCTGGGCCTGGGAAGCGCCCTCCGCCGTATACTGGGCGGCAATATTTTCCCGCTCGGAAATCATCCGGGTGTAGACAGCCTGCTTGTTGTCGTCGGGCAAGTCAAGCATCTTCACCTCTACGGCCAGGATGGTGATGCCGTACTGCTGGTACCCCTCTCCGATATTGTCCATAATTTCCTCAGACAGGGATTTGATCTCCACAACCTCCTGCTTCTCCTCCAGAATCAGATCGTTGGATTCCACTTCCCCTTCGGTATTTTCTACGGTGATGGTCATTTTCCCGTCCCTGCTTTTGATTACCTCATCCTGGGTCATGCTGGACACCGTATTCTTGGTGGCGTTGTAGACGATGGCATTGATCCGGTTTTCCGCATTGTACACGGAATTGGCCAGGGTCTGGGTAAATTTTAGGGGATCCGCCACCCGCCAGAGCACATAGCTGTCCACAATCATGGATTTCTTATCGGAGGTAATCACATCCGAAGCCGGAAGGTCATAGATCAGAATCTCCTTGGGAACCGTGTCCGCCGACTGGACAAAGGGAAGCTTAAAGGACAGGCCGGAGCTTGCAATCACCCGCTGGACCTTTCCGAACTGCCGGATGAGCTTGTATTCGTCTTCCCGGCAGACTACCAGGCTGTTCCCCAGAAGAAGCAAAAGAAGAACTGCCAGTATGTATTTTCCTACTTTTCCTGCTTTTTTTACTTTGCTCATGGTTTCGCTTCCTCCTATTCTGCCTGAAAAGATTCCAAAGGCAGAAGCTGCTGTACCTGGCTTCCGTCTCCGCTCTGGATGATCACTTTCATCTCCGGCATCACATCCTCCATGGTTTCAAAGAACATCCGCTGCTTGGTGATGGTGGGATACTTGATATATTCCTCATACATGGAATTGAAACGGGCCACCTGGCCTTCCGCCTCGTTGATACGGCTCTCCTTCTGGGCCTGGGCGTCCTGGAGAATCTTGTCCGCCTCCGCCTTCGCCTCGGGAATCTGCTCGTTCCGGTATTTGTTGGCGTTATTCAGGGCCGTCTCTTTCCCCTGCTTGGCTGTCTCCACCTCTTTGAAAGCCGCAATGACCTCCGTGGTGGGCGGCTGGGCATCCTGGATGGTAATATTCACAAGCTGCACTCCGATATCGTAAGTCTCCAGCTTGTCCATAATCATCTGTTTGATATTGGCCTGGATCTCGTTCTTTCCCGTAGTCAGCACCGCATCCACCCCGTAGGAGCCGATGGTGGTCCGGATGCAGTTCTGGGCGATATTGTTCAGAATCGCCACCGGATCCTGGGAGGCGTAAAGGGCCTTCACCGGATCGGAAATCCGGTACTCCGCATAAAAGTCCACCCGGATAAAGTTGTAGTCGGAGGTAATCATCATGGCCTCATCCGTATACTCTTCCCTCTCGTCATAGCCTACGGTCAATCCCTGGATGGTAGTATTTACCTTGGTTACGCTCTGAATCAGGGGAATCTTAAAATGCAGTCCGGGCTCCGTCACCGCCTTGGGCTTTCCGAAGGTGCAGACCACCGCCTGCTGCTCCTCCTGGATGGTAAACCAGCAGGAATTGAAAAAAAAGAAAGCAAATACCAGCAGAACCACCATCAGGATGGCACGCCGGATCTGTTTGAAATCCTGTTTCGTATTCTTTGGAGCTTTGCCTGTTCCGGGATCCACTTCCCGGTAATTCTTTTTAAATATGACCATTTCTTCTCCTTTTTTCCTTCTGCATCCGCCTATTGGCCGGGCGGGTGCCGTTTGCGGGTTCTGTATATAATGAAAAGTATTATAGCAAATTTGGGGTGGTTTGTATAGTCTTCGTACTTTTTATTTCTTCGATTGTGTTCTGTTTCTGTCATTTGACAATTCCGCCCTTTCATACTACCATAAAGTTATCTTTTTATGTATACGGAGGCGCAAACCATGACCAAAGACTTAACCCAGGGTCCCATCACCAAAACCATGCTGTACTTTGCCTTTCCCATGATCCTGGGAAACCTGCTGCAGCAGCTCTACAACGTAGCCGACACTCTGATTGTAGGGCGCTTTCTGGGCTCCAACGCCCTGGCGGCCGTGGGTTCCTCCTATACCCTGATGACTTTTCTGACCTCCATTCTCTTAGGACTCTGCATGGGAAGCGGCGCCGTCTTCTC
>CAJUMM010000090.1:8794-10281 GCA_910586955.1 uncultured Lachnospiraceae bacterium
ACTGGAGTTCAGACGTGTGCTCTTCCGATCTGGGATGGTATTGTACATTCTTTCCTTATGATCGCAGTTCTCACTTTGGTGCTGAATACGGCCGTCTTTCTTTTTACTGATCCCCTCCTCCTTCTTCTCCAGGTTCCGGCGGAGATCTACGGCATGATGCGGGAATACCTGCGCATCATTTTCCTGGGTATCAGCGCAGTTTTTCTCTACAATTTTTTTGCCTCTCTTCTGCGGGCGGCGGGAAACTCCGTCACACCTCTTATCTTCCTGGCTGTCTGCGCCCTGCTGAATATCGGCCTGGACCTCCTTTTCGTCATCCGCTTTCACTGGGGCGTTGCAGGTGCGGCTGTTGCTACCGTTCTTTCCCAGTTTGTGTCCGGCATAGGTCTGGCCTTCTACACTTTTTTTGCCTTTCCCGAATTTCGTCTTTCCCGGAAGCAGTTTCATTTAAAGAAAAGGGTGTTCCGGGAGATCTCCCAGTCTTCCGTCCTCACCTGCCTGCAGCAGTCGGTGATGAATCTGGGGATTCTTATGGTGCAGGGTCTTGTGAACAGCTTTGGAACCGCCGTGATGGCAGCTTTCGCAGCGGCGGTAAAAATCGACTCCTTTGCCTACATGCCTGTACAGGATTTCGGAAATGCTTTTTCCACCTTTATTGCCCAGAATTTCGGCGCAAAAAAAACGGAGCGCATCCGCTCCGGAATCAAAAGCGCCGTCCTCTGCTCCATTTTCTTCTGCCTGATCATCAGCCTGGGGGTATTCATCCTTGCAAAGCCCCTGATGCTTCTCTTTGTGCGTCCGGAAGAGACGGAAATCCTGGAGATCGGCATCCGTTATCTTCACATTGAGAGCTCCTTCTACTTTGGAATCGGCTGTCTCTTCCTCCTCTACGGCCTCTACCGGGCCGTGGGCCGTCCCGGCATGTCCGTGGTTCTCACCGTCATTTCCCTGGGAACCCGGGTAGCCCTGGCCTACCTGCTCTCGGCCATTCCCGCCGTGGGCGTCATCGGGATCTGGTGGTCGGTGCCCATCGGCTGGATGCTGGCGGACTTGGCCGGGTTTCTGTACTACCGGGTGTGCAGGAATTCGCTGCTTGGGAGATAGTTATAATAAGCCAAATGCGGCATATCCGTTATCCCCTTTCTTTAATGGATTTGTATAAATACAGCTATCAATACGCTGCCTATGCCAATTAAAAATCCCATAAATATTCGTTTCGCTGAATAACTGTATATTCTCTCTGGTTGGTTTCGGTCATAACGAACGGTAACCGGTGTTCCTACTTTGGATGTGAAAGGAACTTGTATGCGATTTTTAGATACCATGTTTCTGTCATTAACCCGATAGGAAATCTCTGCCAATTTTGCATTACGCCACTTTTCATTCGTCGGATTTGTTGATTTTATGGAAACAATCCTTCCAATCGTTTTCCTTGTCTTTCCATGTTTTATTGCAAAAAGAATACAGTTGAATAAGGCAAAGGAAAA
>CAJUMM010000091.1 GCA_910586955.1 uncultured Lachnospiraceae bacterium
GTATTTTTGTGGCTCTTGGAAGTGCGGGAGCCGTGGATCTGGCCCGGAAGCTGGGAGCCATAACCGAAGGGCCCAATATCCGGGTAGGAGAACAGATGGAGACCAATATTCCGGGACTGTATGCGGCAGGGGACTGTACAGGAGGGCTTCTGCAGATTTCCGCAGCCGTAGGGGAGGGTGCGAAAGCAGCTATGTCCATGATTTCCTTTGTGAGAAAGCAAAAGCAGTGAGAAATTAAGGAGGAGAAAATGAGAGGAGTATATACGAACGTAGTAGAGATCCGCCAGAAGATCTTTACGGAAGTGGCGCGCATGGCCTATGAGGGCGGGGATTATTCCCGTATCATTGATCTTCCCTACAAAATTATTCCCGGGGAGGTAGCTACATACCGGGAGAGTGTTTTCCTGGAACGGGCTATTGTGGAGGAGCGCCTGCGTCTGGCCATTGGGCTTCCTTTAAGGAAGATGACGGAGCACGCCCCGGTTTCCCAGGGGATAGAGGAGAGCGCTATTGCAGAGAAATATTACGATCCGCCTTTGGTAAATATTATTAAATTTGCCTGCCATGCCTGCCCGGACAATGAGATGCGGGTGACGGATTCCTGCCAGGGATGCCTGGCCCATCCCTGCAAGGAGGTCTGTCCTAAGGATGCCATTTCCATTGTGGAGGGGCGTTCTGTGATTGATCCGGAGAAATGTATCAAATGCGGGAAGTGTATGAAAGCCTGTCCCTACGGTGCGATTATGAAGCTGGAGCGTCCCTGCGCCAAAGCCTGCGGGGTGGACGCCATCAAGACAGACGAGTACGGACGGGCGGATATCGATTATGACCGCTGCGTTTCCTGCGGCATGTGCCTGGTAAACTGTCCCTTCGGGGCCATTGCGGATAAGAGCCAGATTTTCCAGACCATTCACGCTATCAAGAGCGATACACCGGTCTATGTGGCCCTGGCGCCGGCCTTTGTGGGACAGTGGGGAAAGGATCTGCCTGCGGAGAAGGTCCGGGAGGCCTTCCGGGAGCTGGGCTTTGCGGATGTGGTGGAAGTGGCCATCGGCGCGGATCTCTGTACCATTCAGGAGGCCAGGGATTTCCTGGAGGAGGTGCCGGAAAAACAGCCCTTTATGGGAACCTCCTGCTGTCCCGCCTGGTCGGTGATGGCCAAAAAGCTGTTTCCGGAGTTTGCCCCCTATATTTCCATGGCCCTGACGCCTATGGTGCTGACGGGACGGCTGATTAAGAGAGAGCATCCAGGCTGCAAGGTAGTCTTTGTAGGGCCCTGTGCGGCTAAGAAGCTGGAGGCCAGCCGGAGAACCATCCGCAGCGACGTAGATTTTGTCTTGACCTTTGAGGAAGTCATGGGCATGTTTGAGGCCAAAGGGATTGATTTTGCAGCTCTTGCAGGGGACGATGCCTTTTCGGAGTCCAGTGCAGACGGCCGGGGCTTTGCCGTAACCGGAGGTGTAGCCAGCGCCGTGGTAAACTGCATTCACGAGATGGAGCCGGACCGGGAAGTGAAAGTGGCCAGCGCCGAGAGCCTCCGGGACTGCCGGGCTATGCTGGAGGCAGCCAGGAAGGGAGAATACGACGGCTATCTTTTGGAGGGAATGGCCTGTCCGGGGGGCTGCGTAGGCGGAGCCGGGACTCTCCAGGGCCCCACCAAATCCAAAGGCCAGATCAAGCTGAATATGAAAAAAGCCAAACACCAGGGCGTCCTTGAGAGCGATTACAAGAAATATCTGGAGAGTCTGGAGGAGAAAGAATCATGAAGCTGATGATTGCATCGGATATCCACGGTTCTGCCCGGTACTGCCGGGAGCTTCTGGAGGCCTATGAAAGGGAGGAGGCAGGCAGGCTGCTCCTTCTGGGGGATCTGCTTTATCACGGTCCCCGGAATGATCTGCCGGAGGAATACGCACCCAAGGAAGTCATCACTATGCTTAACGAAAAGAAGGAAGAGCTTCTCTGCGTCCGGGGAAACTGCGATACGGAAGTAGATCAGATGGTGCTGGAGTTCCCCATTATGGCGGAGTACTGCATCCTCTTTTGGGAGGGACGGACGATCTTTGCCACCCACGGCCATCACTTTCATGAGCAGAACCTTCCCATGCTGAAACAGGGGGATATTCTTCTTCATGGGCATACTCATGTTCCGGCGTGTATAGAGCATGAGACTTATATATACGCAAATCCCGGTTCCGTCTCCATCCCCAAAGAGGGAAGCCCACGGGGATATATGACCCTGGAGAATGGGGTTTTTATTTGGAAGGATTTAGGCGGCAGCATAAAACGGGAATTTCGCATTTGCTGAAATGGGAGGAAGGGATTTTAGGTGAGCAACATGTCTCTGAAAATGCGCCTGAAGCGGATGTCCAAGGTACAGATTATTGCTTTGAGTTTTCTTGGAATCATTCTTTGCGGCACTTTGCTTCTGCTCCTGCCCTTTGCTACCAGGGAAGGGCAGAGTACCGGCCTTCTGGATGCGGCTTTTACGGCGGTCAGCGCTACCTGTGTCACAGGTCTGATTGTGTACGATACCTTTTCCCACTGGACCTTGTTCGGACAGCTGGTGATTCTCCTGATGATCCAGCTGGGAGGCTTAGGATTGATGACTTTCAGTGTCTGCTTTTCCCTGCTCCTGCGCCGGAAGATCGGTTTAAAGGAGCGGGGGATCCTCCAGGAAAGCGTCAATACCCTCCAGGTGGGAGGGATTGTAAGGCTGGTGCGGAAGGTCCTTTTGGGCACTTTGGTAATTGAAGGGACGGGAGCCCTTCTCCTTTCCCTGCGCTTTGTGAGGGATTTCGGATTGGGGAAAGGAATCTATTACGGATGCTTTCATTCCATTTCCGCATTCTGCAACGGCGGCTTTGATTTGATGGGGACCCGGGAGCCCTTCAGCTCCATGACCTATTATGCGGGGGACCCAATCGTAAATCTGACTTTAATTTTCCTGATTCTCATTGGAGGAATCGGTTTTCTGGTATGGGATGATCTTCTGAAAAACAAGTGGCATTTCCGCCAATACCGCCTTCACACCAAACTGGTGCTGACCATGACGGGGATCCTGCTCTTTGGAGGCGCTTTTCTCTTCTTCCTTTTAGAACGGCAGGGCATTCTGGCCGGGCAGCCGGCGGGGAGGCAGGTGCTCCTAAGCCTGTTCCAGTCGGCAACCACCAGGACTGCCGGCTTTAATACGGCGGATACGGCGGCTCTCTCGGAGGGAACCAAGCTCTTTCTGGTGATGCTCATGTTTGTGGGAGGGAATCCGGGATCCACGGCAGGAGGAATCAAGACCACCACCTTGGCGGTGCTTCTGATTTACCTGCGTTCCACCCTGCGGCGGAGCAAAAATGCGGAAGCCTACGGGAGGAGGCTGGAGGAGGATGTGGTGAAGCGGGCAGCGGCCATTCTCACCCTAAGCCTTCTTCTGGATCTCTTCGGCACCTTGGCCCTGACGGCCATTGAGAGCCTGCCTTTGGCGGACGTTCTTTTCGAAGTCTGCTCTGCCCTGGGAACCGTGGGAATCTCCGTGGGAATCACCGGGAGTCTTTCCGTGATCAGCAAATTAATTTTGATGTTCCTGATGTACTGTGGAAGAATGGGCAGCCTGACTTTTGCACTGATATTTACGGAAAACCGCCAGACCCCGCCCTCCCAGCGGCCGGTAGAACGGATACCGGTGGGATAGCCTTCTAAGAAAGGGGGCTTTGTCAGGGCGGATGCGGAACTGGAATAAAAAACAGCAGGAGCCCGGACAAAGCCCAGAAGGATTTCCGGATGCGTAATTTTGCAGCCGGAAATTCTTCTAGAAAAGGGGGCTTTGGCAGGGCGGATGCGGAACTGGAATAAGAACTGAAATAGGAGAATGTTATGAAATCTGTTTTAATGATTGGCATGGGAAAATTCGGCCACTTGCTCTGCATGAACATGCTGGCCCTGGGCAATGAGATAATGATTGTGGACGAGGACGAGGAGCAGCTCTCGGATCTGGTTCCTCTGGTGACAAGTGCCGAGATCGGGGATTGTACGGATATAGAAATGCTGAAAAGCCTGGGCGTCCGGGATTTCGATATCTGTTTTGTCTGCATCAGCGGAAACTTCCAGAACAGCCTGGAGATTACAAATCTTCTAAAAGAAGCGGGAGCAAAGTATGTGGTCAGCAAGGCGGAGCGGGATATCCAGGCAAAGTTCCTCCTTCGGAACGGTGCAGACGAGGTCATCTATCCGGATCGGGATGTGGCGGAGCGGGTGGCGAAAAAGTACAGCTCCGATCACGTCTTTGATTATCTGGAATTGACGGATGATTACGGAATCTATGAGATTCCGCCCAGCCGGGAATGGATTGGGCACAGCATCCGGGAGCTGGATTTCCGGGTGCGCTACGGCGTAAGTATCTTAGGCTTTAAGAAAGGGGAGGATCTGAACCTGTTGCCTCCCGCCGATCACATCTTTGATACGGATCAGCATTTGATGGTAATTGGGAAGAGGAAAGATGTCCAACGAATTTTACGAAAAATGTGAGGAAACACAGGAACAGGAACGGCCCCGCAAAAGGATAAGCCGGCAGGAGCGGGAGAGAAGAAGGCGGATCCGCAGGAGAAAGGCTATGCTTGCCCGCATCTTTGCCATGGTTGTGATGGTCCTCTTTGTGATCGGGCTGGCCTTTGCCATCCGTCAGATCCGCCGCAGGGCGGCCAGAAAACCGGTGGAAAAGCCGGAGATTACGGAGGATTTCCTGACGGTAAATCCCTATTCCAGGCCGGGAGAGAAGCTTGGGAAGGTAAAGAATGTTTTCGTCCACTATACGGCCAATCCAAATACTTCGGCGGCCAATAACCGGAGTTATTTTGAGAATCTTAAGGATACCCATGAAACTTATGCCAGCACCCATTTTGTAATCGGCATTGAGGGGGAAATCATCCAGTGTCTTCCCCTGGAAGAGATAGGCTATGGGGTAAAAACCAGGAATTACGATTCCGTATCCATCGAGTGCTGCTATACCTCGGAGGACGGTTCCTTTTCGGAAGCGACCTACCAATCCTTACTGCATCTGGTGGGCTGGCTTTTGTGGGAGTATGATCTGGAACCGGAAGATGTGCTGCGCCACTACGACGTGGGCGGGAAAATGTGTCCTTTGTACTATGTAGAGCATGAGGACGCCTGGGAAGCCTTCCGTAAGGATTTGGAGTAAAGGGCTTTAATCCCATCTGCCGATCTCTTCGGCAGTAAGAGGGCTTTCCCCGCAGCGGGGACAGATAAGCTTTTCTTCTTCCTCTTTGATCCGGACGGAAGTTCCGCACTCCGGACAGGCAGGAGCATAGGTATTGCCGCTCCGGTGGAGATGGATCACGGGGACGGAGAGTACCTGCCGGCATTTGGGGCATGCGGCCGCCTGGTATTGGAATTCAAAAGAAGGGAAGGATTCCCCTTTTGTATCTGCAAGAATTTTCTCCTGGATGTCTGCTGGAAACGCACCCAGCACATTTTCCAGCAGTGCGTGGCGGAAACCGTGGCCCAGCTGGATCTGCCAGGTCATTCTGCAGGAAGGGCATAAAAAACGGTTGATTCTACCCATAATGTTTTACCTCCTGTGTCTGCCTTTAAGTTCCCAGAAGCTGTAGAACCGAAGAAGGCTGCTGGTTTGCCTGGGCCAGCATGGATTGGCTGCTCTGGACCAGGATAGAGTTGCGCACATATTCCATCATGGCTTTGGCCATATCCATGTCCCGGATCCGGGATTCCGACGCAGTCAGGTTTTCTATGGTACAGCCCAAGCTGGAAACCGTGTGATCCAGCCGGTTTTGAAGAGCGCCGTAATAGCTTCTTATGGAGCTGATCTGATCGATGGCACTGTTTATCTCGTCAATGGCGCTGCGGGCATTGTCCTGTTCCAGAATGTCCGTATCCGCAAGTCCCAGGGCATCCGGGCTCATCTGGTAAAGTTCTACCCGGATAATGTTTTCTTCTTTGTTCCGGTCCCCCACCATCAATTCAATGCCGTCAGTGCTGGCAATGCCTTTGCCTGTAGGCCTGGTAGCCACATCCGTAATATAAAAGGGCTGGTTTCTGGCAGCGCTGTTTCCGATCATGGAAGCATCGCTTAAACTGCCGGTTATGACGGAACCTGAGCCGTTTTTGGATTCATAGATCAGCTTTCTGACAAACTCCACAAGATTTGCATCGGATTGCCGGAATAGCCCTTCCAGGCTGTTTCCGTTATGGATTTTTCCGCCGGTATGTTTTGAGATTGCGCTGTATAATCCGGCATCATGATTTATGATTTCATCAAATATTTTATCCATCCCGGCTGCAATGCCGGCTCCGCTGACCGTAGAGCCTCCGCCGTTGGCAAGATGCCCGATATAGGCGCTGGCAAGATAACCGTGGCCATAAGGCCTTCCGGCTACGGAATATTTCCGCAGATAATTGGCGATGGCCGCATCCTGGGAAGTGTCGCTGGCACTGGAGAGGGACTTTCCAATCTGCACCAGCTCCTGGTTCCAGTTGGTCGGGAAGCCTCCGCCGGAGAGCTGTGCGGTTCCCTCCATAAACCATTCGGGGAATTTCTCCGAACCGTTCCGGCCGCTCATCTGATCGGTCATGGTGTACTGCATAACCGAGTGCATAAGCTCGTGGGCAATGGTAGATTCCAGTACAACGGCGTCTCCGCCTGTAAGGGAGGCATCTGAGAAATCCGAGGAGTCCAGCTTGATCAGCATATTGCCGGCCTTGCCGGTTGCATAAAAGGAAAACTGTGCATAGGCAAGCATTCCGCCTTTGCCGTCTATATGGCTGATATGAAGCTCCATGCCGATGGTGTCTGCTCCAATCTCTGCCTCCAGGGAAGGAAAGGCGTTTAAGATCTGGCTTACGGCATTGGGAAAATATTCTTTGGCAATTTTGTCCGCCAGAAGTCCGGTGGCTCTGGCGGCTTTGCTTAAACTCCCGGGGGAGACGGCGCCGGAGCGATCCGTACAGTCTACCTGGCAGGTCCGGTTTTTCAGATCCACCGTGAGGCTGTAGGTGGTAGTAAAAGTTTCCTTTGTTCCCACGGAGCTGTGGCCGGGGAAGAGATGGATGCTGTTAAAGGTTGTGGCGTCCCCGATTCTGGAAATCTCCGTTTTCATCTGCTGTATTTCCTGGTCCATCATAAAACGTTCCCGGGAAGTGTAGGTTCCGTTTGCGGACTGGACGGAGAGCTCCATCATACGGTTTAAGATGGCATGGACTTCCGTGGTGGCCCCTTCCACAGTCTGGACAAGGGAAATACCGTCTTCCGCATTCTGTTCAGCCTGCTGAAGGCCCGTGATCTGCGCGCGCATTTTTTCGGAGATAGCGAGGCCCGCCGCGTCGTCCCCGGCACGGTTGATCTTGTATCCGGAGCTGAGCTTTTCCAGATTTTTGGCGACGGAGCCGTTATTTCCGCTTAAATTTCTGTGAACGTTCAAAGCCGTTACATTATGCTGGATGCGCACGCATTTCACCTCTTTTTGTCTGGTTTTGTCCTGGCAGATTCACAATGAAAATAAATGCCAATCGTATAGTTCATATATCGGCATCCCGGCAGGATATCTTAAGCTGTTTCCAGGTGAAAAGGCTTGTATTTTCGGGAATGCCGGACTATAATAAAAAATGACTATAAATTTTTTTACAAGCGGGGTTATTACATGAAGAAATGGAAAGTATATGGGAAGCGTACAGCAGCGGCAGTTCTTGTGGGATGTCTCTGCTTTTCTATAAAGGCATCGGCTACAGAGACGGAGGATGAGCTGAGAAGGCAGCAGCGGGAGACCCAGCAGCAGCTTAACGAGATCAACCAGCAGATGAAATCCATTGAGGGGCAGAGAGACGAGATCCTGGAGGAGATCAATACCCTGGATTCCGAGCTGACCAACGTAATTCTCACCCTGGAACTTCTGGAAGCGGATCTGGCTATTAAGCAGGAAGATCTGGAGGCGGCCCAGCAGGAATATGAGGCGGCGAAACAGCGGGAGGAGGCCCAGTATGAGGCCATGAAGCTGCGCATTCAGTACATATACGAGCAGGGCGAGACGGACTATCTCTCCCTTCTCCTTCAGGCGGAGAGTTTTGTGGATTTCCTGAACAAGAAGGATTTCTCCCAGGAGATCCACGAGCAGGACCGGAAACTCCTGACGGAGTATCAGGAGGTTAAGGAAGAGGTGGCCATGCTGGTGGACCAGATTGAGCAGGAGAAAAAGGAATTGGAGATTCTCCAGTCGGAACAGGAGGCCCAGAAGGCGGAAGTAGAACGGATGCTGGCGGAAAAGCAGGCCCAGGAGGCAAATTTCGAAAGCCAGCTGGAGGAGGCCCAGCGCCAGGCCCAGGTGTTTAAGAGCAAGATTGCGGAGCAGAATGCCCAGATCCGGAAGCTGGAAGCGGAGCGCAGGAGAAGAGAGGCGGCAGCCGCAGCTGCTGCTGCGGGAAACGGCGGCGGTTCCGGTAATTCTGGAAATTCCGGAGTATCAGGAGGCGGGGGAGCCATTGCAGTTACAGGAAACAGTTCCCTGGGGCGCTCCATTGCAAACTATGCACTTCAGTTCCGGGGCGGGAAATACGTTTTCGGCGGGACAAGTCTTAGTACCGGTGTGGATTGTTCCGGTTTTACCAGGGCCGTTTTCCGCAATTTTGGAATCAGCCTTCCCAGGGACTCCACCTCCCAGCGTTCCGCCGGCCGGGGCGTCAGTTATTCGGAAGCCCAGGCCGGGGATATCATCTGTTATGCCGGTCATGTGGCCATTTATCTTGGGGGCGGGCAGATTGTCCATGCTGCGGATGAACGGCATGGAATTACCACAGGCTCTGCCACCTATCAGACCATTCTGGCAGTGCGGCGGTGTTACTGAGAGAGGCAAATAGAAAGAGAGATGTGAGCATATGGCGAGAACCGTAAGTATCGGATGTCAGGACTTTGAGACTCTCCGCAGGGAGGGATACTTTTAGAAGCTGACCAACCGGGAGAGCGGCTATGGGCGGTATGACGTGATGCTGGAGCCCCTGCGGGCAGAGGATGACGCCTACATTTTAGAATTTAAGGTTTTCCAGCCAAAGAAGGAGAAAGAACTTTCGGATACCGTGCAGTCTGCCTTAGATCAGATTGAGAAGCGGCATTACGAGGCTGTGCTTGTGGAGAGAGGAATACCACAAAGCCGCATAAGAAAGTACGGCTTCGCCTTCCGGGGGAAAGAGGTACAAATCGGGGAAAGAACCCTCTCTTAAAATTACGGGCTCCGCTCTGTCATTTTTTCCGCTCTTTTCGGAAAGAATGAAAAGAGCGGAGTTTTTTTGTTTTGAGAGAGGAAGAAGGATGAAATCTTTGAAAGAATTGTACAAAGTGGGAAAGGGGCCTTCCAGTTCCCATACAATGGGGCCCCATAAAGCCTGCCGGATATTCCGGGAAGAGCATAGAGAGGCGGCTTTTTTCCGGGTGATTTTATATGGATCCCTGGCAAAGACCGGGAAAGGACATCAGACGGATACGGCCTGTATCCAGGCTTTCGCTCCGGTTCCCTGTGAGGTTTTGTTCCATAAAGAGGAGGATGTGGTATGTAAGCATGAGAATACCATGGACCTTTTCGCTTTTGACGCCGGCAGACGGCAGATAGGCCGGATGCGGGTGTTTTCTGTGGGCGGAGGTGATATTTCCATTGAGGGAAGGCAGGAGATGGAGCCTATAGAGGTTTACGAAAAAAACACCTTCCGGGAGATTGGGGAGGAATGCCGGAGACGGGGAATCCGGCTTTCGGATTATGTGTTTGAAAAGGAGGGAGAGGAAATCCGGGAATATCTTTTCCAGGTTTGGCAGGTGATGCAGGACGCCATCCGGGAGGGACTTGGCAGGGAGGGCCTGCTTCCCGGAGGTTTAAAGGTGGAGCGGAAAGCCCGGAAGCTCTATGGACAGTATTCTAAGGACGAGAGCCGGGAGACGAAAGAAAACCGGCTGGTATGCGCCTATGCCTTTGCGGTAAGCGAACAGAATGCTTCCTGCGGCACGGTAGTAACTGCACCTACCTGCGGCGCCTGCGGCGTGGTGCCGGCGGTTTTAAAATATATGCAGGAGAAAGAGGGATGTTCCGATCAAGAGATTGTGAAGGCGCTGGCGGCAGGGGGAATCATAGGAAACCTGGTGAAGCACAATGCGTCGGTCTCCGGAGCGGAGTGCGGCTGCCAGGCGGAAATCGGGACGGCCTGCGCCATGAGATCGGAAGAGCGTCGTG
>CAJUMM010000092.1 GCA_910586955.1 uncultured Lachnospiraceae bacterium
TGTCAATTCATTTTTTCGCAAATGTTCTTCGCTCTAAAGAGCTCGATCAATTCCAGTTTGTATGAAAAAATATATACGGACGGCCCGTCGGCCGCCCATAACATTCTCATTCTTTCATTTTACACCACCACAATAATTCCGCCGTCGCTGGCATAGAGACTGCTGACTCCTGCCGTATCCAGGATCAGGATATCCTTCACGGAAACTTGTTTCAAAATCTCTTCCTTCACCATCTCCGCCCGCTGCCTGCAGTTGCAGTGGGAAATAGCCAGAGTCTTTTCCGATGGATTTTTCAAATCTTTCGCAATGTATTCCACCATTTTCTTTAGGGCTCTGGTAATCCCCCTGGCCTGATCCAGCTGGCAGATAGTCCCTATGGGAGTAGCTCCCATCACAGGCTTAATATTCAGGGCATTAGCCACAAAGGCTTTCAGATTGCTGAGGCGGCCGTTTTTGCGTAAAGCTTCCAGAGATTCCAGCACAAAGTAAGTATTCTGCCCCGCAATATAATCCTCCACAGTTTTTACAACCTCCTCGAAGGCCATGCCTGCCTTCTCGCAGGCCTCTATTTTCAGGGCAATCAGCGTTTCCCCAATGGAGGCGGAACGGGAATTGAATACATGAATTTTCTTCTCCCCTTTCTCCTCCTGGTACAGCTTCTTTCCCAGCTCTGCGCTGTTGCAGGAGCCGCTCAGTTCCCCGGAGAGGGTGACGGCATAGACATGCTCTGCCTCGCAGGTATAGGCTTCCATGTAGCGCTGAGGAGAAGGGCAGGAGGACTTGGGGCAGTTGGGACTTGCCGCAACCCTGCGCAGGAAATCCGCCTGATCAAAAGTCTCATCATCCACCACCAGATGGCCGTCAATATCCAGTACCAGAGGCACACTCTCAAAGTGCTCATCCTGCTTACATCTCTTTGGCAGTTCTCCGCAGCTGTCTACCACAATCTTATAACTCATAATCTGTCTCCCGAATCTTTTTTTACTTGCTTTTTCTACCATAGAATCTGGTTTTCAATACTACATATGATGGTAGCATACTACCAGTTAGTTTTCAAGCATTTTCTCAAAAATATTCCGGAAACATTTCATAATCCGGCCGCCATTCTACAAACTGTAAAACGCCTCCAAAGCCCTGCCCAAGCTTTCCTGATCCGCCGTCCCCATCAATTCCCGGCTGGAGTGCATAGCCAGCAGGGGAACGCCCACGTCCACCGTCTTCACCGGAAGGAAAGAGGAGGCAATAGACCCTAAGGTGCTGCCGCTGGTTCCGTCGGAACGGTTCACAAACTTCTGATAGGGAACTTCTGCAGCCTCGCAGATCTGCTGCATCACGGCCACTGCCTGGCTGTCCGTGGCATAAGACTGGGAGCTGCTCTCTTTGATACAGATGCCCTTTCCCAGCACATCCTTGTTGGTGGGATCGTTCTTATCCGCCTGGTTGGGGTGCAGGGCATGCCCCACGTCCACGGAGAGAAGCATACTCTCCCCAAAGGTCTCCAGGAATTTCTCCCTGCCCCGTCCGTAGGCCAGGAGAATCCGCTCCAGGACTGCGGAGAGGAACATAGAGCCCGCTCCCTGCTTCGTCCTGCTGCCAATCTCCTCGTGGTCAAAGAAAACGGCCGCATTCACGCCCCGATCCCGGCCGCCCTTAAGAAGCCCCGCTACAATAGCCTGAACGGAAGTCAGATTGTCAAGCCTGGGGGCAGAGAGAAACTCCTCCTTCATCCCCAGAAAACAGCCGGGCTCCCCATTGTATAAGCCAAGCTCATAGTCCAGGATCTCCCTCTTATCCACATGAAGCCGGTCCGCCAGAAATTCCAGGAAGAAATCCTCCTGTTTCTCCTCCCCTTCCAGGCCCAGCACAGGCAGCATATCCTTCTGCTTATTCAGTTCCACACCTTTATTCATATCCCGGTTCAGATGGATAGCCAGGTTGGGAATGGTCAGAAAGGGCTTCTTTATATCTAGATACCGGATTTCCGGGTGAAATACATCCTTGCTCCGCAGTACCACCCGTCCCGCCGCCGAGAGAGGGCGATCCAGCCAGGTATTCAAGATAGCTCCCCCGTACACTTCCACATTTAGCTGCCGGTAGCCGTCCTTTAAGATTTCAGGGCTTGGCTTTACCCGGAGTCCCGGGAAATCCGTATGGGCTGCCCCGATGCGGAAGGCGTCCCCGAAAGTAAAACGCTTTCCAATAGTAAAAGCCGCCAGGCTGGAGCCGTTGTACACCACATAGTATTTTCCCCCGTTATCAAGCCCCCAGTCCCTCTCCATGGAAAGCTTCTCGAATCCGGCCGCCAAAAGCTGCCGCTCCACCCAGGCCGTCACATGAAAGGGGGAGGTACCCTCTTCCACCAGTTCCAGCAGTTGCTTTGCATCTTCCCTTGTGTTCATTTTTCTCATTCCGCCTTTCTCTGTCTGCATTTCATATTTCATTGCGTTCCTGTGAAAATAACGCTATACTGTTAACAGTAATATCTCTCAAATTCAGGAGGTTTATCAGATGATCGCTCTGCAAATCCAGGATGTCAAAGTTTTTATGGGAAAACTGCTCCTCCAGCACTCCTTCGACGCCTTTCTGGTGGTGGAAGGCAGCATCACCACCTACAACACCTTTCACATAGACGGCCGCCTTCACCCGGATTACTATACCGCCCAGGAACAGGATGCCTTAAAAACCTCCCGGCGCAGCTTTTCCCTCTGGCAGGAACTGCGGCCCTTCTGTCTGGAACTTATCAAAGGAAAGCGCACCCCCTTAAACTTCCGCTTCACCTTCCGGCTCTCCCGGGAGAACACGGAGAAACTGCTTTCCCAGACCGGCAGCTCCTTCTCTTTGGAGCAGGTAAACGGCCTGATCCTGAATCTCCGCTATGACGAATCCGGGCTTATGTGTACCACCGGGCTCTCCTTAAACCTCTTTACCATGGACAAATCCCTGGAGCACGCCTGGGACCAGATGGTGCAGAAATTCCTTTTAAGCCAGGGCCTTTGCTTCACCCTTCTGTAGAGCCCAGCTCCTCCAGGACAAAATGCAGCACATTGTCCTCAAGGAAGGTATTCAGGTTGTAGAGGAACAGCACGTCCGTAAACTCATGGGCTTCCATCAGCTCCTCCAGCTCCCCGTAGTAATACCTGGGGTCCACCAGCACGATTTCCCGGAACTGTCCCGCAAGAAAGGGCACGAAACAGTTGGCATAGGAATCTTTGATCAAAAGCAGCTTTCTGCTGCTTTCCGCCATGGTGCGGATCTCCACAACCGGATGGTTTCCATCCAGAAATACCCCGTATTTGTCCTTGGTCTCCAGCCGCTTGGAGGCATAGAGGGAAGCCCTCTTCTCCTGTTCCTCCACATAAGTGACCACCAGCCGCTCCTCAGTCTTAGGCCGGAAAACCGAAATGGTATCCAAGGGCACCTGATAACCGCTTTGGGAAGCCAGCGTCCCCTCAAAATCTCCTGCCAGTTCCCAAAATTCCGGCTCTCCTGCCGGCTCCAGGCCCATAACCTGTTCCGCCTGGCAGAAGGCATAATAGGCCCCCAGGGTTGTCCAGTGGTGATCTGTCCGGTAATACAGATATTCCTCCCGGTGTTCCCGCAAAGTCTCAAGCACGGAAATTTCCTCCACCGCACCCTCCAGATAGGAATGGATCCCGGACAGCTGCTCCCACTGGTTCTCCACAGGGGCATAGGGCGGCAGGCCCTCCGGCATCACGGCAGCCGCATCCGGGACCAGCAGAACATAGCGGTTCAGCTCCGGATGGCGCTCTGAAAATCCCCGGAGGGCATCCAGATTCTCCCACACCTGATCCGTAAGCTTTGCCGGTTTCTCATAGAGCTGCCCACCGTCTCCCAAGTAGACGCCGCCGGACTCATTCTTCCCAATCAGCCGCTGGGAAGCCGTGCGCAGCCGCATAAAGGCGTCCCGGAAGACAAACTGATCCGTCTGGTAATTTTCAAAGCTGCGCATAAACTTCCTGTCCAGTATTCCCGAAATCCTCACTTTCGGCAGCTGCTCCAGCATCCGGTTCTCCTGCTCGGAAAAGATCCGGTCCCTGCTTACCAGATTCAGTATCCCAAATCCAAGCAGAACCGCCAGAAACAAAAGCCCCAGCCGGGCAAAGGAAGACAGCTCCCGCCATTTTCTCTTCTGTCCCATCTTCTGCACCTCTTAAAAACGAAAATATAAAAAGGGATTGTAAGTATCCTGTATGAGATAGGCTGCGGACAGCAGGAAAATCCCCAGATGAAGAGCCACCAGCAGTCCCTGCCGCCTCTCCTGCATCTGCCCCGCCCACAGCCAGTAAAAAACAGGTGTGGAAAAGAGCCAGGCCAGCCAGAACAAAACCGCATTGGTCAAAAAATAATACATACCAGCCTGATCCGTAAGGGGAATGCCTCCGGCCCCAAACATGGCCCCCAGGAAACGCCCTGCCTCTCCGGGCGTCCCGGAGAAGAAAAATACCCAGCCAATCATCACTGCCAGCATGGTATACATGGTCCCCAGAATAGGAAGCCGCTCCGTCACATTCCGAAGGAGGTATTTCTCTGCAATCAGCAGCACTCCGTAGTAGAGGCCCCACAGCACAAAATTCCAGCTGGCCCCGTGCCACAGGCCGGTGAGCCCCCAGACTGCCAGCAGGTTTACGATGTGCCGGAAAACCGGAACCCGGTTGCCCCCCAAAGGTATGTAGACATATTCCCGGAACCAGGCTCCCAGGGAAATATGCCACCGCCTCCAGAACTCTTTCACGCTTCTGGCACAGTAGGGATAATCAAAATTTCCTTTTAGTTCAAAGCCAAACATTTTTCCCAGTCCCAGGGCCATATCGGAGTAGCCGCTGAAATCAAAATAAATATGAAAGGTATAGGCAAACACTCCCACCCAGGCCGAAAGCACCGAGAAGGAAGACAGGGCGGCCACCGCTTCATGGACGGCGCCAAGCCCGTTTGCCAGAAGTACCTTTTTCCCCAGGCCCCAGATAAAATACATCACGCCCTCCCCAAACTTGTCCAGAGAAGTCTCACGCTCCCTAAGCTGTGCCTCGATGTCCGAATACTGTACAATGGGCCCCGCCACAAGCTGGGGAAACATGGAAATATACAGGCCGAAACGGATGATATTTTTCTGCTCCCCGGCCCGGCCCCGGTACACGTCCACCAGATAGGAGATGGACTGGAAGGAATAAAAGGACAGGCCGATGGGCAGGGAAAGATTCAGATCCGGAAGATCCACGGAAAACAGGGCTTCCAGATTCTCCTCCAGAAACCCATAGTATTTAAAAAAACCAAGAATCAGGAGATTGACGGCTATCCCCAGGAACAGGCTTCCCTTTGCCCTCCCTTTGCGCTTCAGGGTCCTGGCAATATCAATCCCTGCCACATAGTTAAAAAGAATGCTGTAGAGCATAAGAAATACGTAGACAGGTTCCCCCCAGGCATAGAAAAAGAGACTCGAAAGCAGCAGAATCCCGTTCCGAAACCTGGCGGGAGCCAGATAGTATATGATAACTGTCAAAGAAAGAAATGTAAATAGGAAGAAAATACTGCTGAAAACCACGTCTTATCCCTTTCTTTCTATCTGTTTTCCAATGCCCTCAGTGTACAAGAGGGTGCAAAGCCCGGAGGAAACCTGCCTTCACGGCCTCCGGATCCTCCGCAACCACAAAGAGGAGATAGGAACCTTCCACGCGAATCACGCTTCTTTTCAAAAGCTGCAGCTGCTCCGGCCCATAGCCCTCAAAATTGTGTTCCTGGGTCTCCAGACGTTTCCGGACCGCCTCTTCCGCCTGCTCCGCCTCCTCCGGCGTCCCTGCCTCCAGCAAAAGCAGCTCCTCCACATCCATATTGTCCCGTGAAATATAGAGGGTCCAATTTTTAAGCTCTCCCGCATTCAGGCCATAGAGCCTCCGCAGCATCCCCTCATCCCCCTGCTGCATCTCCCCGGTATTTATTTCATCCAGAACCTTTCCGGCCAGGTCCTCATACTCCGCCTGTCTGCCGCTGCCCCGGATGATACCCCACAGTCCCAAAAGGAGCAGAAGAATCAGGGCATATTTTGACACTTTGATCCACATATCCATTACAATCCCGCCACTTCTTCCATACGTCCCAGCCACAGAGGGTAAAATTCCGACTTCAAATGGATCTCGTCCTTCTGATACCACTCCTCCCGGCCCTCCAGCAGATCGCCTCCCTCAATAAAGGGCAGATCAAGCTCTTGGCACATCTGTCTCAAAGCCTCATTATAAGCATCCACGTATCCAAGCTCCGCCTTCTTTTCCACTGCTCCGGGAAGAATGGGGAGAATCCCGCAGATATACACCGGGAGCTCCGGATGGCTTTCCCGGATTTCCATAATCCGCTCCCGGTAATGCTGTACGAACCGTTCGCTGTCTCCCCGGCAGTACTCCAGATCGTTAAGACCCATAGACAAAAAAAGATGCGTAGGCGAAAGCTCCAGCGCCTTCCCGATCTCTTCCCCGGCCGTATCCGCCCGGAGCCCCTTCCTGGCAATCACGGAGCTGGCCTCCAGAAACTCATAGTCCAGAAACCCTTCCGCCACAGAGTCCCCCACAAGCACCGCCAGGCCGAAACGCTGGCGCAGGCTCTGCCTGTCCATAGGCCTCTCCTCCGCCTCCGGTTTCTGCTCTGCTTCCAGGGCCGCAAGTTCCTCCTGTTCCCGCTCTGCCAGTTCCTGCTCCACCGCACCCACGTCCGCCTGCTCCTGGGCCCGGATCCATTCCAATGCCGGATACCTTTCCTGCTCCCCTTCCCTGTCCCAGGGAAGGGACAGGATATAGCCTGCCAGCAGAGCGGCGGCTCCCAACAGGTTTAACGCCTGCCTGGACCGCCATCCTGCCGGCCTTTCCCCTTTCCTCTGACTTCTCATCTATGTCATCTCCGCAATGTGAGTGATTCTTCCGTGCATTATTATAGCATTCTCATTTCTATAAATCCATACCCGAATCTGTTACAATTCTGTTAATAAATACTATTTGCGCTTTGTTAGCACTCACATTTAAAGAGTGCTGATTTTTCTATTGACTTTTCCTTTTTCCCATATTACAATGTATTTCAGAAAAATAAAGTCCAAACAGAGACAAAGGAGTGAATGAAAAATGGCTGACATGCACGGAAGTCTTTCCATCAACAGCGAAAATATTTTTCCGATTATTAAAAAATGGCTCTATTCCGACCACGACATTTTCTTCCGGGAGCTGGTCTCCAACGGCTGCGACGCCATCACCAAGCTGAAGAAGCTGGAGCTGATGGGGGAGTATACCTATCCCGACAACTTTAAGAACCGCATCCGGATCGTGGTAAACCCCGAGGAAAAAACCCTGAAATTCATTGATACCGGCCTGGGCATGACTGCAGAGGAGGTAAAGGAGTACATCAACCAGATCGCCTTCTCCGGCGCCACGGATTTCCTGGAGAAATACAAAGACAAGACCAATGAGGACCAGATTATCGGCCACTTCGGACTGGGCTTCTACTCTGCTTTCATGGTGGCAGATGAAGTCCATATCGATACTCTTTCCTATCAGAAGGATGCCAAGGCCGTACACTGGGAGTGCGACGGCGGGACCGAGTACGAGATGTCCGACGGCAGCCGCACAGAGGTGGGCACGGAGATTACCCTCTTCCTCAATGAAGACAGCCTGGAGTTCGCCAACGAGTACCGTGCCCGGGAAGTCATCAGCAAGTACTGTTCCTTTATGCCGGTGGAGATCTTCCTGGAGAAGGCAAACGCCGAGCAGGAGTACGAGACCATTGACGAGGCGGACTTAAAAGAGGACGACGTGGTGGTGGAGCGCATCCACGAGGAGGCCAAGACCGAGGAGGTGGAAAAGGAGGACGGCACCAAGGAGACCCAGGAGATCTCCCCTGCCCGGGACCGGGTCAAGATCAACAAGCGCCCCGTCTCCTTAAGCGATACGGCTCCCCTGTGGGGCAAGCATCCCAATGAGTGCACGGAGGAAGAATACCTGGCCTTCTACCGGAAAGTATTTATGGACTACAAGGAACCCCTGTTCTGGATTCACCTGAACATGGACTATCCCTTTAACCTGAAAGGAATCCTCTACTTCCCCAAGATCAACACGGAGTACGATTCCATCGAGGGCACCATTAAGCTGTACAACAACCAGGTATTTATCGCCGACAACATTAAAGAAGTCATTCCGGAGTTCCTGATGCTCTTAAAAGGCGTTATTGACTGCCCGGATCTGCCCCTGAACGTTTCCAGAAGCGCCCTGCAGAACGACGGCTTCGTAAAGAAAATCTCCGATTATATCACCAAGAAGGTGGCGGACAAGCTCACCGGCATGTGCAAGACGGATCGGGAGAACTACGAGAAATACTGGGACGATATCAATCCCTTTATCAAATTCGGCTGCCTGAAAGACGATAAATTCTGCGAGAAAATGATGGACTACCTGCTGTTCAAGGATTTGGAGGGCAAATACCTGACCATCAAGGATCTGGTTCCCGAAGAGGAAACCCCGGAAGTGGATGTGGTGGAAAATCCCGATGAGGAAACCACAGAAGAAGCGGAGCAGGAGAAAGAGCCGGAAAAAACTACCGTCTTCTACGTGACGGACGAGATCCAGCAGAGCCAGTATATCAATCTCTTTAAGGAGGAAGGCAAGAACGCCGTTATCCTGAAACACAACATTGACTCTCCCTTTATTTCCCATTTGGAAATGAAGAATGAGCATGTAAAATTCCAGCGCATTGATGCGGATCTGACGGATGATTTTGTGGAAACCGTTTCCGAAGAAGAGATGAAAGAGACAGCGGATTCCCTGACGGAAATTTTCCGCAAGGCCCTGAACAACGACAAGCTGGATGTAAAGGTGGAGAAGATCAAGAATGAAAATGTCTCCTCCATGATTACTCTCTCCGAGGAGAGCCGCCGGATGCAGGATATGATGAAAATGTACAACATGTACGGCATGGATCCCAATATGTTCGGAGGCGGAGGGGAAACCCTGGTACTGAATGCCAACAACAAGCTGGTACAGTACATTCTGAACCACAGTGAATCCGAGCAGGTAAACCTGTTCTGCGAACAGCTCTACGATCTGGCCCTTATCAGCCACAAGCCTTTGGCGCCTGAGGCCATGACCAAGTTTATCGCCCGGAGCAATGAAATTATGATGCTGCTGGCCAAATAAAAAAAGGATACAAAAATCCCCGGACTTTCACAAAAATGAAAAGTCCGGGGATTTCCTTTTCTTCTAAGGCTTCTTCTCCACCCGGTAACGGAAAGACGTGTACTCCGGCAGGTAATAGGACAAGGTATACTCCACCAAAACCTCTGCCTGATCGTATCCCAGATATTCAAACACAAACACCTTTCTGTCCCGGTCCAGCTTCAAAAGCCCGGCGTACTGTTCCGGCGGAAAGGCAATCTGCAGGTAAGACTCAATTTTCTTCGGAAGCCTCCCGTGGAGCTCCATATACTCATAGAGAGAGCCTTCCGCAAAATCATACCGTTCCGCATCCCAGAAAGGCTCTGCCGGAAAATAAGTTTTCTGCACCGCATAGGGCTCCTCATTCACATAGGAAAGCCGTACCATCTCATACAGTTTCCGGCTATCGGGGAATTTATCCGCCAGCTCTCCCTCCACCGGAATCTTGTGAAAAGAGATCACCCGCCGGAAGGAACGATAGCCGGACTGCCGGATCAGCATACTTAAGCTCACCGCATTCCCGGAAGCCTGATCGATCTGGGCCGTTCCCTGGGGAAGGCGCACCACATAGGTGCCGCTTCCCCTCTGGGCTTTGATAAGCCCCTGTTCCTCCAGACCCTTAAGAGCCTTGCGGACCGTCAGACGGTTAATCCCGTACTGCTGGGCCATCACCCGCTCCGAATCCAGCTTATCACCGATCCGGTATTCCCCTCTCACCATTTTCTCCTTGATGCTGTTCATCAGCTGCATATAGAGTGCGTCATACTCCAGCATGTTCCGTTACGCTCCTAAACCGATAGAAATCACTCACCGAGACGATTTCAAAATATTCAAAGGGTTCCGTATCCCCCAGATACGTATTTCCCTTGATCATCAAAAGTTCCCGGTCCCTGCAGG
>CAJUMM010000093.1 GCA_910586955.1 uncultured Lachnospiraceae bacterium
GAGGAAGCGGAAGGCGGACAGGGGTATGTGGATCAGTATCTCTATCAAGTGGAAACAAAGGAACTGCGGCTGATTCTCACCTTCTGCGTGGATGCTGAAGGAAACAGGCCGGAAATCTATAGTTCCGTTCCCTCCCAGGAGGATGTTCAGAAAGAGCAGACGGTGCAGGGAGGAGCGGAAAATGTTCCGGAGGATACAGAAACCCCGGGAAATTCCAAGGAGGCCCAGGCCCGGGCCGTGGCGCAGGCCATTGCGGATTCCATTCCGGCGGGCAGCGATCTGGAGCGGGTACGGGCTGCGGCCGCCGCTGTGGCGGGTTACTGCCAGAATGCGGTTTACACCACGGAGGATCCGGACTATGCCACGGCTTACGGGCTGTTCTGTAAAGGAGTCTATACCTGCGCTGGTTCCACCAGGGCCCTGGGTATGGTTCTGGAGTGTATGGGCTATAGCTGGAGCCACGCCAACGCCAACCAGTGGTCCCATCAGTGGTGCGAGCTGACCATGGACGGCCAGCCGGGCTGGGCGGACGGCATGGGCGGAATCGCGGATTACGGAGTATGTCCCTTTTCCTACGGGGGGACCTATACTATGCCGGATGGCAGCATCGGCTATGCCGGTTGAGAAAAGGAAACGCTGTAAGGCGCAAGATGGGGAGGAAAGAAATGAAGAAAGGGATATTAAGGACATGCCTTTTACTTCTTTTGGCAGGAGTAATCTGCGGAGGATGCGGGAAAAAGGTGCTGGAGCCGGAACAAAATCCGGCAGCGGAGGAGGCCGCCAAAGAGGAAGAGCCGGAGCAGGCCTCGGAGGCTGAACCGGAACCAGAGCCGGAACCGGAACCGGAGCCCGAACCTGTTCCCTATGCGGAGGAGAAGGGCTTGGAATTTGTGCAGGAGAACGTCATAATGACCAAGGGAATGCGTCTCAATCTCAATAATTCTCAGCTCTGGGATGTGGTGGACGAGAGGGTGGAGATCCGCGAGGTCCGCCTGGAGGAGGGCGAGGAGGAAGGACGGCAGACCATTGTCTTTGATATTTCCTGTCAGGGAAATATTTGGAGCCCGGGTTACGACGAAGACGCAAAGCTTACATACGCGACTTCTCAACTGCAATTTTTTGATCTGTATACGGGAAGGGTTCTTGACTGGAAAGTGGTTGGCCAAGGGGATCGTGAAGGCGAGATAGAACTGAATTGGGCGGGAGAAGCTTATTCTATCCGCTATCAATCGACGGTTCAGTGGAACCAGGGAGATTGGTCAGGCTTTCTTCCCGAAGAGAACGGGTTTGTCTGCCCTACGGAAGTGGTTAACGCTTTACGGGTAACCGTTCCGGCGGATTATGATGGATTGGCAGTCATGGTGTATCCGGTAACGGATTATGATGCTGTAGTAAAGAGACTGGATGTGGAGGAGGAAGAGGAAGAGGAGAGCGAAGTATTTGCCCAGGAATATATAGACGATTATGGAGATTCCTGTAAGCTGATTCGAATCCGCGATCTGCTGGAGGGACAGCCGCTTTAAACAAAAGAAAATAGAATGACAGACACAAGATAGGGGGAAGAACATGTTTTGCAAAAATTGTGGAAGTGAAATAAGCGACGGACTTGAGTTTTGCGGGAATTGTGGTGAGCCCATAGGGGGCAGGACGCCTGCGCCGGTTGCGCAGACGATAGAAAAGGGAGGAGGGAAAAAGAACCGGATTGCGTTTGCCGTTCTGATTCTTCAGGCTGTACAGATAGGGCTCTTTTTTGCGCCGGTCTTGCGGATGTCCGTTCCCAGGTATGGAAGCTCGGAGCTGATTACCATCCGGCAGATCTTGTATGAGATCGATTGGGGCAGCGCGGATGTGGAACTGGCGGTCAACGGTGTGACGGGCCTGACGGTAGGGTTATCGGCTCTGGCTATGATGTTTACACTGATGACAGCGTTGGGAGTGCGAAAAAGGAGCGTGATCGGACATATAGTCCGGCTTCTGAGCGGCGCTTGGACGCCTATCCTCTTTATGAATCTGTCCCAGTGTCTGGAAGACGTCTGTCGGCTTGTGGTGGAAGAGCAGGGGGTAACCGTGGAGCTGGAGCTTTTGATCTCGGGAGTCCTGTACTACGCAGTGGGCGCTGCGCTGCTGCTTATGGCGGTTCTGCTTATATTTACATCCGGGAAAAGGCCGAGAGAAGTCCCTGAAAAGGAGGAAAAAGAGAGAATGACGGAAAAGTTGTTAGAGCATGAGGTTGTCAAAAAGCTGTCAGAAACAGAGGGCGCCAAAGAGCTGCATACAGCCGGCCGGGAAGAGGAAGAGGCAGAACGCAGGATTTTGAATCTGGAAGCGGAAATCGAAAAAATATATCCTCAAATAGGCAGTCGGTATTGTACCTTGCATGGGGAGGATCCGGAGGAAGGGCTGCGAGAACCGGTGGAGGCCGTTCGCAGGCTGCAGGAGCAGATTGAAGAAATCAAGCGTCAGATAGAGGAGAAAAAAGAAGCGGAAGAAAGAGCCCGAGAAGAGGAGAGAAGGCTCCGGGAGGAGGCCGAGAGGAAGGCTAGAGAGGAAGCCGAGAGGAAAGCCCGGGAGGAGGCCGAGAGGAAGGCTAAAGAGGAGGCCGAGAGGAGAGCCCGGGAGGAGGCGGAAAGGAAAGCGAAAGAGGAAGAGGAGAAGAAGTCCAGGGCGGAAGAAAATGCGTTGAATCAGGAGAGCCCCTATGGCTTCTGCCACAAATGCGGCAAACCGTTAACGCCGGACGCCATATTTTGCGCTAAGTGTGGAGCAAAAGTAAATTAAGTACAGGGAGGAAAGAAGAAATGAACAGAACAAAAGGAAATATCGGAAGAATACTGGCAGGCATCATGAGCCTGGTATTGATCTGCGGCTGCTGCGGGTGCTTTAAAGCAAAGACCGGATCTAAGGCTGAGGAGAACACATTTGAGGCCAGCGATAAAAAAGTCAAAGCCGGAACCTACACCTGGAGTGAATATTTGGATAAAAACAATCCTTCTATCTGGTACGACATTCCCGGATATTATGAGTGCGGCAAGGACACCCTCCCCAAGATGGTGTACGCCTTCAGCGACGGAAAGGTACTCCGGGCGGATCTGGGGCTGACTCTGGGGGAGCTGTCCCGGATGGAGGATTCGGAAATCCTGGAGAAGGTGAAGGAATTAAGCGGAAAGCCCACGCAAGAGTGGATAGAGGAGGCAGAAACAGAAATTTCAAATAGCTATCACCAGGCATTTATGTATGAATTGAAGGAGATGTCAGAGCAAGGTAATTGGCGGGACATTTTGGTAAATGAAGAGGAACTGCTAGACCTTCTTGGCGAGAAGATGGAAGCCTGCCCTTCCGATATGCAGATAATCTGGCAGAATATAAAAGCATATAAGGAAGCAGGAGGGAAGGCGTCTGAAGATGTAGAACCTCTTGAAGTGGATGCAGAAGGAAAATGTACGCTTTCTGGTGTTTGGTTATTAGTTGAAGGGTATTGGGCTTCATTAGAGGAAAAAGCAGTAGCAGGGACTTCGGGATGGGAATCTTGGTTAAAAGTCAAGGAGAAGGGGGCGACCCTGCCTGCCGGCACTTATGAAGTGTATGTAACCAGCGATTCCACCGGGAATGAGACGGCCTGTGAATTTGTCCGGCTTTCGCTTTATGCGTATGTAAACAGTATTGATTTTGAGGCAATTATGCAGGAGGGAGCTTCCATGGAGGAGGCTTTGGCTTACGAGGAACGGACGGAGATCCTGACAGGTACCTTTGGAATCCGTGATATTGTCGTGTACGATTCCCAGTACGCGGGATACGCTACAAACGACGGAACCATGACCCTGATTACCAGATGTCCGGAAGGGACAGAGTTTACACTGGACGCGGTGGCGGACGGAAAGGTTCCCGTGGATCCGGAGTTTCCGGAAGAGGAAGAACCGACAGAGGAACCAGCAGAGGAAGAACCGGCAGAGGAACCGACAGAGGAACCGGCAGGGTAAAGAGAATAACCAAAATACAGATGAGGAGGAGACAATATGTTTTGCAAAAAATGCGGAAGAGAGATGGAAGAAGGGGAGATATTCTGCAGAGGATGCGGCACAAAGGCAGGGGAGGCGCCGGCAGCGGGGGCTGGAATCTATGGCGGTCCGAAAAATCCGCTGGGACGGGTGAACTTTGGCGGCTTGAAGTCCGGCTATCTGAAAATAAGCGTGATTGTTTTCAGTGTGCTGATGATGCTGTCTGTGCTTCTGCCCTGCTATAAATTCAATGAATGGGCCGCCGCGATAACGGGAGTGGATTCCTTTTCCCTGCTGAAACAGGGGGATCAGTGGGGGGACGGAGTCATTCTCCTCCTTCTCCTGGGCCTGATGATTCTGTTTGTCTGCCTGAATAAGAAACTGCCGGTATTGCTGTGCGGCATATTGAATCTGGTGGTTTATTTTGTGGACATCCATAAGCTGAATCAGATTATGCAGGAGGAGAGGGAACTGCAGTCGCTGATGAGCAAAGACAGCGGCTACTATCTGATGCCGGTTTTTGGGGTCCTTTTGATGGCGGCGGCAGTTCTCTATTTCCTGCAGAAAGACTAGCGGGCGGCGGCCGGAAAAAGAGGAATTACAAAGGAAATGGAAAGGAAGGCGCGAAAAATGGGATTTATCGACGGGATGAAAGCTTTTGCGGACGGAGCCGGTAAGAAGGCAAAAGGAAATTATGACGTGGTGGCGATGAACGCCAGAATTGCCAAGCTGGAAAAAGAGATGAGCAGGCTTTATTTGAATATAGGGCAGCAGTATTATGCTTTATACAAAGAGAACCCTGCGGAAAATATGAGAGGCTCCGTGGAGGAAATCCAAAGGACAGAGGAGGAGATTGGTGAGGTCCGGAAGCAGATTGTGGCCACCAGGGAAGAAACCGCCGCGGTGACCTTTCACGGGAATGTGTCTTTGCGGGAAGACGCAAGGTTCTGTCCCCATTGCGGAGGAAATCTGGCTGCGGACGCTCTCTTTTGTACCAACTGCGGGAAGAAACTGGAAGACGAGTAGACAGGATAGATAGAAAAACGGAATATACAGGAAAGAGCCGCCCTATGGCCTTCGACAGGGAAATACCGGACCTTGAGAATCTCATAGAGGGCGGCTCTTTCCATGTCCGGTCTTTTATGACGAGGGGACGGGCGAAGACATGCGCAGGCGGTAAAATTTGATTGACGCTGTCCGCTGCTTGGAATATAATGGGACGCATAAAGGATTTCAAAGGAGAAACGAATGTGGAAAACCGCAGAAGGACAGGGGCGGCATATGAGGAGAAGGCGGCGGAATACTTAACCGCATTGGGCTATGAAATCTTAGAGCGGAATTTCCGCTGCAGGCAGGGAGAGATCGATCTCATCGCCCGGGAGGGGGAAACCTTGGTCTTTCTGGAGGTAAAATACCGCAGAACCGCAGTCTATGGAAAGCCGGAGGAAGCGGTGGACGCCTTGAAACAGAGGACCATCTGCAGGGTAGCGGACTTTTACCGGATGCGGCGCCGTATCCCGGAAGATCGGCCTTGCCGCTTTGACGTGGTGGCGGTGTTAGGGGAGGAGATTACCCTGTACCGCAATGCTTTTTCCTATCAATGAAATGCTGTAACATCATTGTTAGCCATATGCTTGTGTCCGGCAGAGGGCAAGCTGGATTTTAAGGAGAATGTTTATGGAACTTGTAAAAAAGGCGGGAAGACAGACCACAGAGGTGACGGAGCGCGGGGGCGTTCCTTTTCTGATCTTTCCGGCCCTTGAGGAAACCGGGCTTGTGACCCACTGCTTTTCCCTGCGCCCGGGCGGGGTGAGTACAGGGATTTATGCGTCCATGAATTTAAGTTTTAGCCGGGGGGATCAGGAAGAGAGGGTGCGGGAGAACTACCGGAGGCTTGCAAGGGCCGCAGGCTTTTCCTGCATGGATCTGGTCTGCTCCGACCAGACCCACACCGCCAACGTCCGGGTAGTGACGGAAGCAGATCGGGGGAAAGGCTTTTCAAGGCCCAAGGATTACAGGGACGTGGACGGCCTGGTGACAAATGTGCCAGGCCTGGTGCTTGCCACTTTCTATGCGGACTGCGTGCCTCTTTTCCTGGTGGATCCGGTCCACAGGGCCATCGGCCTGTCTCATTCCGGCTGGAAGGGAACCGTGGGAAAGATTGGAAAGCGTACCCTGGAGGCCATGCACCGGGAATACGGAACAGAGCCGGGGGATGTGATTGCGGCCATCGGCCCCTCCATCTGCCAGGACTGCTATGAGGTCAGCGAAGATGTGATTGAAGAGTTCCGGAAGGCCTTTGACCGGGTCTGTTGGAAAGAGCTCTTTTATCAAAAAGAAAATGGAAAGTACCAGCTGAATCTCTGGCAGGCCAATGTACGTATCTTTGAGGAGGCAGGTGTTTCCCGGGACCGGATTGCCGTTACGGATGTGTGCACCTGCTGTAATCCAGAGCTTTTGTTCAGCCACCGGGCTTCCCATGGAAAGAGGGGGAATCTTGGTGCGTTTATGATGCTGCGGGCATAAGTGTTTCCCTGTGATAAGTCTCATAGCCGTAAGGCGTCTTTTCTTCTACCCTAGGATTCCGGCGGCTGATAAAGCCGGTTCTCCTTGCGCCATTGGGTAGGAGGAATCCCAAATACGTTTCGAAAAGCCCTGGAGAAATGGAGCTGGTTGGGATAACCTACCAGCTTCCCAATTTCTCCCACAGGGGTTTCTGAAAACTTCAGAAGTTCCGCCGCCCGGTTCATCCGGTAATAGATAAGAAACTGCTGAGGCGTCCGGTTTAATTCTTCCCTGAAAATTTTCCCCAGATAGCTGCGGTTTAAATTGCAGAAGAGGGCAATGTCCTCCACAGTAATGGAGTGGCTGTAATTCTGTTCAATAAAGGAGATGGCCTCCCGGATATAGAAATCCCGCAGACGGCCTTCGGAAAGCTCCTTGTGGTTGAAGGAGGAACGGATCATCAGATCCAGGAACAGGTACAGATGGCCGATCTGATAGAGGGAGGAGAGATCCTTCCCATGTACGATAGAAAGCATTTCATCGGCCATCTGCTGCCGCAGATCCGGGTTGCTGCTGCGGTAGATGGGAGAGGTTATGGTAAGTCCGGCCGTTTCCAGAAATTCCTTTACCCGGAGCCCGTCAAATTCTACCCAGGCATACTCCCAGGGTGTTTCTTTATCTGCAATGTAGGTACAGATTTGCTGGGGCGAGATCAGGAATCCCTGATGGGCTTTCAGTTTGTAGAGGTGGGTGTTGTCACGTTCGTCTGTGCTGTAGAAGACACCTTTGCCGCTTATGATGTAGTGGAAGAGATAGTGGTTCCGGGAAGCCGGGCCGTAGGAGTGGGCGGGGGCACACTGTTCCCAGCCGTATTGGAAGAGGGTGAGATCCATGTAGCGCTCGTTGGGAAAGATGTTGAAGAGGAAATTGCTCATGGGGACTGGGACTCCTTTCTTTTTGGGGTAAAGTTGTGAGTGTAGGAGGGATGGACGGGCAGAGCCAGATAGCCATTCACAAAAACGCCTGCTCAGGTGAGCCTGGCATGGGTTTCTCTGAATGGCTGTCCGGCTCTGCCCTGTTCGTATATATCAAAATTTTATCACACCATACATTTTTTGTACAGATCTAGCATAATGGTATAGAAAGATAAAAGCTATGCTATTTACCTGTGTTCCGTGGAAATGTTATAATTTCTACGATATTCAGGGTGTATTTCTCTAATATACCCAAATCTGTTTCAACGCCTGGCCAGGGTGGAATTGTTTTATTCACTATTTTAGTACAGAACGGATGGTTTTTTTACCGGGAAAATCTGTTCTACAGTACGAACATATCCATATAAAGGAGGGAAATTTGTGAAGAACAGAAAGAAATTACTGGCAGCGTTTCTGGTCGTGGTACTGACCCTTGGGATGACTGCCTGCGGGAAGGCCTCTGACGGCAAAACCCATCTTACATTTCAAATCTGGGACGTAGCCCAGAGGGATGGTATGCAGGCTGTGTGTGATGCCTATACCGCAAAGCACCCGGATGTGGTGATCGAGGTTCAGGTTACAAGCTGGGGCGAGTACTGGACCAAGCTGGAGGCGGCGGCCATCAGCAATCAGATGCCGGATATTTTCTGGATGCACACCAATGAGATACTGAAATATGCGGACTACGGAAAAATTGCGGATTTGACCGATCTTTATGACGGGGAAGATCCCAACTATTTCAAGGATCATTTTTCCGAGATTTCACTGGCGAATATCCAGGGAAGCGACGGCAGGTATTATGGTATCCCCAAGGACAAGGATACGGTCTGCCTGGTCTACAATACGGAGATGTTTGATGAGGCAGGCGTGCCTTATCCCGATGAGACCTGGACCTGGGACGACCTAACGGAGGCCTCCCGGAAGATCTATGATGCTACGGGAAAATACGGCTACATGGCCTATGGGGACGATCAGCTGGGATACTGGAACTTTGTATACCAGAACGGCGGCTACATACTGACGGAAGACAAGCAGAAGGGCGGCTTCGACAATCCGGCTACCCGGGAAGCCATGGAGTTTTACATCAATCTGCAGAAGGAAGACTGGTGCCCGGATCAGAATTACTTTGCAGAGACTTCCCCCGGAACGGCCTTTTTCTCCGAGCAAGGGTCTATGTTCCTGGAAGGAAACTGGAATCTGCTCTCCGAGATGCAGAACTATCCGGAGATGCAGGGCAAATGGAATGTGGCAGTGCTGCCTGCATGTCCCAATCCCGCCAGCGGCGACGGAAGGGCGACTATCTCCAACGGTCTCTGCTATGCAACCGGAGCAAAGGGAAAGAATCTGGAGATTGTGAAGGATGTGCTGAAGTTCTTAGGCTCTGAGGAAGGTCAGCGCATCCAGGGAGAGTCCGGTGCGGCTATTCCGGCTTATGAAGGCCTGGAGGATACCTGGATCGGCGTCTTTGACCAGTTTGACGCCAAGCTGGATGTACAGAAGTGCGTAGATATGTTTGACTACGGCGTTCAGAGCGTAAACAATGCGTACCGTTCCGTGTGGAAGACAAAGGTTACGGATGAGCTTTTACGGATTTATTCCGGCAAGGTGACGCTTGAGGAGGGCCTTGACAACATCCAGAACAGCATTAACACGGCTTCGGAAGAGTAGAGGGGAGGTTTCTCAATGGCAAACAACAGCAAGGCAGGCAAATTTGCCAAGTCGGAGAGCATGTGGGGCTACATTATGGTTGCTCCCACCATCATCGGTCTGCTGGTATTGAATCTGTATCCGTTTATCGATACTTTGAAACTGAGTTTTACCAAGACAAAGCCTTTTGGCTTGTATGAATTTAACGGCATTACCAATTATCTCAATATGTTTACCAACGGGGATTTCTGGAAGGCAAACTTAAACACCATTTACTTCTGCCTTCTGACCGTACCCTTAGGAATTTTCCTGGCTCTGATTGTGGCGGTGATGCTGAATACAAAGATTAAAGGAAGAACGGCTTTCCGGGCCATCTTCTTCCTGCCCATGGTTGTAGCTCCTGCAGCTGTGGCTATGGTGTGGAAGTGGATGTTCAATACGGAGTACGGCATTATCAACACCCTGCTTGGGCACAACGTGAACTGGGTGACGAATCCCAATGTGGTTATGGTGACTTGCGCTATCGTGGCTATCTGGAGTGCCATCGGTTATGATGCGGTGCTTCTCCTGTCGGGACTGCAGAATATTTCCAAGTCCTACTACGAGGCGGCCAGCCTGGACGGAGCCACCAAGATCCAGCAGTTCTTCCACATTACGCTGCCCATGGTTTCTCCCACCCTGTTCGTGGTTATGATTATGAGGCTTATGTCTTCCCTGAAGGTATATGATCTGATTTACATGATTGTGGAGGAATCCAACCCGGCATTGACAAGTGCCCAGTCCCTGATGTTCCTGTTCTACCGGGAGTCCTTTGTGGCCGGCAATAAGGGCTACGGCTCCGCAGTGGTAATCTGGACCGTAATGCTTATCGGAATCGTGACGGCCTTCCAGTTCTGGGGACAGAAGAAATGGGTGAACTACGAAGTATAGGAGGTGGAGA
>CAJUMM010000094.1:0-2436 GCA_910586955.1 uncultured Lachnospiraceae bacterium
AGTGATTGACAATTTCAACCACCCCTACTTTGCTTCCTCCATCCGGGAATTCTGGCGCCGCTGGCATATGTCCTTGAGCAGCTGGCTTCGGGATTACGTGTATATTCCTCTGGGAGGAAACCGGAAGGGGAAGGGAGCAAAATACTGCAATCTGGCAGTTACCTTTGCCGTCAGCGGCCTCTGGCACGGAGGCGGATGGAATTATCTGTGCTGGGGGCTTCTCCATGCAGTTTACCAGATCACAGGGGAGCTTACCCTTAAGTTCCGAAACGCCTGTTTTGAAAAAGCCGGACTTCCCGGGAGTTCAAAAATCAGAAAATTTATAGAAGTCTGGGTGACTTTTTTTCTGGTCACCATGGGATGGATTCTGTTCCGGGCAGAAAACCTGGGGACGGGCCTTCGGATGATCGGATCCATGTTGGGCACCTGTAATCCCTGGGTGCTGTTTGATGATTCCCTGTTTCGCATGGGACTGGGACAGAAGGAGTGGGAAGTGCTGTTTTTGTCTCTCTTAGTATTGTTTTTGGTCAGCTATGCCCAGGAGCGGGGGGTAAAGCTCTGTGCGTGGTTTGAGCGCCAGAATCTGGTTATCCGGTGGAGCATTTATTTTGGCGCTATCTGGAGCATCTGGATTTTTGGAACCTATGGGTTTGGATTTTCGGCTCAGGATTTTATTTACGGAGGATTTTGACGTGCGTACTCATCTAGGAAGCGTTGTAAGGAGCGGGATTTTTCTCCTTCTGCTGGCCGCATCCCTTTATTACATCAATGAGATGCTGCTTCCCAAATATACTTTGAAAAATAATCTCTGGCCCATGACATCCTCCTATAACCAGTTTTACCAGATGGAAGAAGATTCCGTGGATGTCTTGTTCCTTGGCTCCAGCGTGGTGGTAAATGCCTTTTCGCCCCAGGAGATCTATAATACATACGGAATTCGCAGCTACAATCTTGCCAGTGAGGAACAGAGCATTTTCTTAAGCTACTACTGGCTTAAGGAGGCCCTGCGCTTTCAGGATCCCCAGGTGGTGGTGCTGGACACCCGGTTTTTGTTTCCCCAGCACCTGGAAGGGACCAATACCATAGAACCCATGACCCGGAAATGCCTGGATCCTATGAAGTGGTCCTCCGTGAAAGCGGAGGCGGTGGATGCGGTATGCCGGATGGATCCGGCACAGTCGAAACTGAGCTATTACCTGACCAATATCCGGTTTCACAGCAGATGGACCTTTCTGGAGGAACAGGATCTTGTGCTTAACCAGTCCAGGTATTCGGAATTGAAGGGATTTTCTCCAACAATGGAAAACGGCCCGGAAACTTATACCCCCTATACGCCTGACGGGAATGAGGAGGCTTTCTTCCCTCCCCACCAGGCTATGCTGGAGTATCTGGACCGGATGGTGGAGCTGTGCAAAGAGGAGGATATTACCCTGGTGCTTATAAGCCTTCCAGGCAATACCATGGATGACGGAGTCAACAATATGCTGACCTCCTACGCCAGGGAGAACCAGGTGGATTACTACAATCTGGATCAGAAGCTCTGGTACGATCAGATTGGGGCCAGGCTTCCGGAAGAAAATGCCGTGGGCCACGACAATCTATGGGGAGCTATCAAGATATCCCAGTTCCTGGGAAGGATCCTGCAGGAGGAATACGGTCTGCCTAAGGTGGAGGATCCCCAATATGAAGAGACCCGGGAATTTTATGAGCGCTTTAAGGAGAATATTGCCCTGACCCGTATTACGGATATGACCGAATATCTCCGGGCTATTCGGAAAGACCGCTACACGGTTTTTATTGCCATGCGGGATGAGGGCACGGCAGGGCTCACGGAGCCCCTGAAGGAAGAGCTTCGGGCTTTGGGCCTGGAAACGGATTTTACCGATAAGTACGGATGGAGTTACTGCGCCGTTGTCTCCCCGGAGACGGGAGTGCGGGAGGAGGCGGTCCAGGGCAGGCTTCAGCTTGACGGGAGATTCCGGGACAGGCGTTCGGTGTATTCCCTTTTGAGCACCGGCTACAACAGTTCCATACTCATTGACGGTGTAGAGTACTCCGCCAACTACGGCGGAATGAATATGGTGGTCTATGATCTGGAGCTTAGGAAAGTCATCGATTCCGTCTGCTTCCACACTCACCGATCCTGCAGGGGAGAACGGTAATTTTGAAAGACTGGCCGCAAGGCTAGTCTTTTTTTGCGCCTGTCCACATATACTGTCCTAAGAGGTGAGGACATGAAGGACAAGGATGATATTTTCCGGATTTTTTCCCTGCATATCCGGGAGATTCTGGAGCGGGCCGGGCTTCATTTTGAAAAGTTCCAGGAAATCCGCCTGCGGGCCGGAGGCCCTTTGGCGATCCGGTATGCCGGGGAAGAATTTTTTCTGGAAGAAAGCGGGAGAAAGAGCCGGGATCCGGGAGGGGCCTGGTTTGTGA
>CAJUMM010000094.1:2446-5587 GCA_910586955.1 uncultured Lachnospiraceae bacterium
CGGGAGATTCAGGAGACTATGGAGTTTGTAGGGAAATATTCCCTTTATGCTTACGAGGACGAACTGCGCCAGGGATTTCTCACCCTGCGGGGGGGACACCGGGTGGGCGTTGCAGGACGAGCCGTCCTGGAGGGGGACAAGGTGCGGAGTATCCGCAATATTTCTTTTCTCAATGTGCGGTTTTCCCATCAGGTAAAGGGCTGTGGGGACAAGGTCCTCCCCCTTATCTTTGAGGGGGATAGGGTCTGCCATACTCTGATTATTTCCCCGCCCCGGTGCGGAAAGACGACCCTTCTCAGGGATCTGATCCGGCAGATTTCCGACGGGAAAGAGGACAGGCGGGGGTATACGGTAGGAGTGGTGGATGAGCGCTCCGAGATCTGCGGCTGTTTCCAGGGGGTTCCCGCCAACGATGTGGGTATCCGCACGGATGTAATGGATGCCTGTCCCAAGGCGGAGGGAATGATGATGATGGTGCGCTCCATGGCGCCGGAGGTCCTGGCCGTGGACGAGATTGGGAGATATGAGGACATTCATGCCATTGAGACGGCAT
This sequence comes from uncultured Lachnospiraceae bacterium, assembly GCA_910586955.1. GTDB lineage: Bacteria > Bacillota > Clostridia > Lachnospirales > Lachnospiraceae > Laedolimicola. The sequence goes on from CAJUMM010000094.1 coordinate 3,000, forward strand.
TGTTCTGCGGCTGCCGGCTTATTGCCACGGTACATGGAGGTTCCCTAAAGGATATCCGGAGCAAACCTTTGTTCCAGCGCCTGATGGAGGAGCAGGTTTTTGAACGTTTTCTGGTTCTCTGCCCGGGGATGCCGGCAGGAAGGATTCAGGAGGTTTTGGACGGAAGGGGGGAACGGTTATGCTGAAGCTGGCCGGTGCGCTGATGATCATTCTCTCTGCAGGAGGGATTGGCATTAGCTGCAGCGTGGATGTAAAAAGATACTGCATGGAGCTTCGCCTGTTAAAGCAGATGCTCTACATGCTCCGGGGGGAGATTAAGTATACGAAGACCCCGCTCCAGGAGGCGTTCACAGCCATTTCCCTGCGTATGCCGGAGCCTTTCTGTTCATTTTTAAGGCAGACGGCGGAGGAAATGGAAAACCTGGACGGCAGGACCTTTGGGGAGCTTTTTAAAGGACAGATTCGAAAGGGACTTGGCAGTACCCGGCTCAAAATGGAGGATCTGGAACAGCTGGGGGCTTTGGGCGAAAGCCTGGGGTATCTGGATTTGGAGATGCAGATCTCATCCATAGAGCTTTACCTGGAACAGCTGGAGGTCCGCATCCGGGATGCCCAGGAATCCCTGGCAGGCAAACAGAAGCTGTACCAGAGCCTTGGGGTGGCAGGGGGGATTTTCCTGGTGATTCTGCTGCTCTAAACCGGGCCGGGAGGGAGAGAAAGGGAAACCATGAGCGTAAATCTCATATTTAAAATAGCGGCGGTGGGCATCCTGGTGTCGGTCTTAAGCCAGGTGCTGAAGCACAGCGGCCGGGAGGAACAGGCCTTTCTGACCACTCTGGCAGGCCTGGTGCTGGTGCTTCTGTGGATTCTGCCCTATATTTTTGACTTGTTTACAACCATGCAGCAGCTGTTTGCGCTGTAAAAGTCCGGCTTTGGGCGGACGAAAAAGGGAAGGGGGAGAGCTTATGATAAAGGCAGCCATGATTGGAATTGCGGGAGTGTTCCTGGCTTTGCAGCTCAAGAACAGCAAGCCGGAATTTGCCGTGTATTTAAGTATCTCTGCCGGCGTGCTTCTTCTGCTTCTGGCAGTGGAACGGCTGGAGGTGGTGGTGGAGAGCGTGAAGCTGATACAGAGCTCTATTTCCGTACAGACAGCCTATATCCAGGTACTTTTGAAAATTATAGGGATTACCTATATCTCCGAGTTTGCCTCAGATATCTGCCGGGATGCGGGATATTCCACCATAGCCGGACAGATCGGGGTATTCAGCAAACTTTCCATACTGGCGGTGAGTATGCCTATTATCACGGCCCTTTTGGATACCATCCACGGGTTTCTGGGCGGATGAGGGCGGGGAGTGGAGTTCTCCTCCTTCTTCTGGGATTTGTTTTGGCAGGTCTGGTGCCTGGGGAGGTCCGGGCGGAGGAGCCGTCTATGGTGGAGGAGCTGGATTTTGAAGAAATCCAGGAGTCGGTGGATGAGATTTTGGAGGAAAAGTTTGAGTTCCGGGACACGGTTCTGGATTTGATTCAGGGAAACCAGGTCTTTACCCTGGAAAGTTTCCTGGAGGCACTTTTGGGACAGTTCGGGGAAAATTGGAAGCAGGAGAAACAGATTCTTCTGTCCATCCTGGTGCTGGGGATTGCGGCGGCCCTTCTCACCAATTTTTCCAAGATTTTTCAAAACCAGCAGATTGCAGAGGTTAGTTTTGAGATTACTTATATGCTTCTGTTCCTGATCCTTCTGCAGGTGTTTTCCGGGGCCCAGGAGCTGGCCCAGTCGGTCCTTAGGGAGACCCGGGAATTTATGTCGGCTTTGATTCCGGCCTATTTCCTGGCGGTGACCATGGCCGCCGGAGTGACCACGGCCGCCGCTTTTTATGAGTTTCTTCTGGGGCTTATTTATCTGATCCAGTGGCTTATCAGCCATGGGCTTATGGCTTTGATACAGGTTCATGTAATGCTGGTCTTTATCAATCATATGACAGGGGAAGAGTACCTGTCCCAGATGTCGGAGATGACGGCCAAAGCCGTGGGATGGATTTTGAAATCCCTTCTGGCTGTGGTGGTGGGATTTAATGCCGTGCAGGGAATGATAAATCCCGCCATTGATTCCCTGAAAGGAGGACTTTTCAGCCGGGCGGCGGAAATGCTGCCAGGTATCGGCAATGCGGCGGGAACTGTGACGGACGCCATACTTGGCTCCGCGGTCCTCATTAAAAACGGCATCGGTGCGGCCGGGCTGATTGTGATTGTCCTTTTGTGCCTGGCCCCCCTTTTGAAACTGGGAACCCTGGTTTTGATTCTGGAGCTGGCGGCGGCCATTATCCAGCCTGTGTCCGACAAGCGGATGGTGGGCTGTGTGGCCGGGGTAAGCGAAGGCATTAAACTGCTCTTCCGGGTAGTCTTTACCGTGGCGGTTCTCTTTATGCTGACCATAGTGGTAGTGGCGGTGTCTGTGGGAGGACCCTAAAAGCACCAGGGCGCATGCGGAACTTTAAACAGCAGGAGCCCGAACAGAGCCCAGAAGGAATTACGGGCACATTATTTTGTGACCGGAAATCCTTCTAGAAAAGGGGCTCTGGCAG
>CAJUMM010000094.1:5687-9865 GCA_910586955.1 uncultured Lachnospiraceae bacterium
GGGCACATTATTTTGTGACCGGAAATCCTTCTAGAAAAGGGGCTCTGGCAGGGCGTATGCGGAACTTTAAATAGGAGAACTAATAATGAAAGAATTACTTTACGGCTGGATCCGTGACATCGCCTTTTACACCTTGCTCATGACAGTGGTTCTCCATGTGCTGCCGGAGAAAAGCCAGAAGAAATACCTGCAGTTTTTTATGGGGATTGTCCTGATTATCCTGGTTATCTCCCCGGCTCTTGAATGGACCGGCCTTGGCAGCCGCCTGGATGAAACTTATACCCGCCAGACCTTTGATTCGGAGCTTATGAAGTTCCGGGGGAAGCAGAAAGCACTGGAGGAAGAGTATCAAAGGCGGATAGAGGAGAGCCTGGAAGAAGCGGGCCCTGAGGAAGCGGGATATGAGGCAGATCCCCGGAAAGGAGAGGACATTGGAATTCCTGAAATCCAGATTACAATCGGAGAACCGGAAGAAGATTAAAATGCCTGGAAAGGATCAGCTGCTGATTATTCTTTTGTCCGGAATTCTTCTGGTGGTGATAGCAATCCCCACAGACAGGGGAAAGAATAAGGAAAGCCTGGTTTCCGAAACCGATTCGGCAGAAGAGCCAAAGATGGGGGAGGAGGAACCGGATTCCTATGAGAAGAGGCAGGAGGAACGTTTAAAGGCGGCTTTGCAGAAGGTGGAAGGGGTGGGGGAAGTGGAGGTTATGATCACCTTGAAAGCCTCTTCGGAGAAAATTGTGGAGAAGGATGCCCCTTCCTCCAGCCAGACGGTGGAGGAGGAAGATTCCGGAGGCGGAACCCGGAAGACCCAGGAGGTGAGCCGTTCGGAGTCTACGGTTTACCGGGAACAGGGCGGGGAGAGGATTCCCTACGTGGTGAAGGAACTGGAGCCGGAAGTGGAGGGTGTGATTGTCATTGCCCAGGGAGGCGCAAGCCCGTCTGTAAAACAAAATATTCTGGAGGCAGTTCAGGCATTATTTCCTGTGGAGGCACATAAAATTAAAATAATGAAGATGGAGGGTTCAAAGTGAAAAACATATTTAAGAAAAACCAGATGATAATTACCGCATTGGCGATTATGATTGCAGTGGCGGGGTACTTAAATTATTCCGGCAGCAAGCTGGATTCCGCTAAGGTAACGGCCAATTCGGCAAAAGCCTCTACAGAGGATGAAAAGGATCTGGCCCTGGATCTCTCGGCGGAAGATCTTTACGCTGCCAGCGGATTGGAAGAGCTTCAGTTTGCCGACGGGGACATTGCAAGCCTGGATGCCGACGTGGCAGAGCTGGGCGAGGATGAAAATCCCGGTGAGGCCGTAATGGCCAGCTCCAGCGCAGGTGTGGGCTTCTCCTCCGAGGCGAAGGTGACCAGGGAGCAGCTCCGCTCCAAGAATAAGGAGATCCTTCTGGAAGTGATCAACAACACCAATATCTCCGACGCCCAGAAGCAGGACGCTATCAACAGTATGATCGCCCTGACGGACATTGCGGAGCGGGAATCCGCAGCGGAGATTCTTCTCCAGGCCAAAGGCTTTGAGGATGTGGTGGTCAGCATCACCGACGGAAAAGCCGACGTGGTGGTGAATATGGCGGAAGTGGACGACGCCGGCCGGGCGCAGATTGAGGATATTGTAAAGCGCAAGACCGGAATTGCCGGGGAAAACATTGTGATTACGCCAATGGCAGCGGCAGAGTAAAAGAATGCAAAAGCGGAAAGACAAAAAGAATCTGGCATGGCGCCGGATTCTTTTTTGTTACGGAAGGTTTGACGGATGGGCAAAAGTCCGCTATGATAATAAGTAAAATGAATCAGGGAGGTCATCCGTATGCTTCAAAACACAGGAATACGGGAACAGGTCCTGGAAGAGATCTGCGCATTGGCAGAGAAATACCGTCTGGACCGGGTGGTTTTATTTGGTTCCAGGGCCCGGGGAGACTATAAGAGAACCAGTGATATCGATCTGGCGGCCAGCGGCGGCGATGTAGTCCGCTTTTCCCTGGATGTGGAGGAAGAGACTTCCACCCTTTTGTTTTTCGACGTGGTAAATCTGGACAAACCGGTGATGGAGGAATTGCTGGAATCCATTGAAAGGGAGGGGAAAATAATATATGAAAAAGTATACCCTACGGGTACCCCGTATGACAGGCCCTTCGGACCGTCCGTTAAGGTATGATAATTTCTGCAGGGCATTTCAAAATCTCAGAGATGTATTTGCCTATGAGGAGCCCTATAGCAATGTGGTCCTAACTGGTTTGGTGGCTCTATATGAAATCTGTTTTGAACAGTCCTGGAAGCTTATGAAAGAGATTCTGGAAGATAACGGGGTGGCGGAAGCGAAGACAGGCTCTCCCCGGCAGATTCTAAAATCTGCCTATCAGGCCGGATTGTTTCAGGATGAAGGCTTGTGGATGGAAGCCCTTGGGGCGAGAAATAACGTGGCCCATGCTTATCAGCAGGCGGTGGCCCTGGATATTGTGAGGCGGACCAAGATGGTGTATTTCTCCATGTTCGAAGACTTGAAAAAGGAAATAGAGGACCACTGGCTGGCCTAAAAACGAAAAAGCAAAAGGATGAAAATTTATGTATCGTGTGATAAAAAGAGACGGAAATGCAAAGCGGGGAGAACTGGCAACGGTTCACGGGACGGTGCAGACACCGGTATTTATGAACGTAGGGACAGCAGCGGCCATCAAAGGGGCCGTAGCCACTTCGGACTTAGAAGAGATCGGGACCCAGGTACAGCTGTCCAACACCTATCATCTCCATGTGCGCCCGGGAGATCAGGTGGTGAAAAAACTGGGGGGCCTTCACAAGTTTATGTCCTGGGACAGGCCCATTCTCACGGATTCCGGCGGCTTCCAGGTGTTTTCCCTGTCTTCCCTGCGGAAGATCAAGGAGGAAGGCGTATACTTCAACTCCCATGTGGACGGGCGGAAGATCTTTATGGGGCCGGAGGAGAGTATGCGGATCCAGTCCAACCTGGCATCCACCATTGCCATGGCTTTTGATGAGTGCGCCCCTGCCCTGGCAGACCGGGAGTATGTGGAGCGTTCCGTGGCCCGGACTACCCGTTGGCTTAAGCGCTGCCGGGAGGAAATGAAACGCTTAAACGGCCTGCCGGACACCATCAACAAAGAGCAGCTTCTGTTTGGCATCAATCAGGGAGCCATTTATGCGGATATCCGGGTGGAGCATGCCAAGGCCATCCGGGAGCTTGATCTGGACGGCTACGCCATCGGCGGCCTGGCCGTGGGGGAAACCCATGAGCAGATGTACCACATCATTGAGGAGACGGCGCCTTATCTTCCGGCGGACAAGCCCCTCTATCTCATGGGCGTGGGAACTCCGGCCAATATTCTGGAAGCCGTGGACCGGGGAGTGGATTTCTTCGACTGCGTTTATCCCAGCCGGAACGGCCGCCACGGGCACCTCTACACCAACCATGGGAAAATCAATCTCTTCAATGCAAAATATGAGCTGGATGACCGTCCCATTGAGGAGGGGTGTTCCTGCCCAGCCTGCCGCCGGTACAGCAGGGCTTACATCCGCCATCTGCTGAAAGCGAAAGAAATGCTGGGAATGCGCCTCTGCGTGCTGCACAATCTCTATTTCTACAACACCATGATGACGGAGATACGTTCGGCTATCGAAGAAGGGCGCTACCAGGAATATAAGAAGGATAAGCTGGACCGCATGGAGATGGGAAATCCGTAAATCACTGCCTTCCACGTTCAAAAGCGGTTCAAAAATATTCCAAGTACGCTCTTGACCAGCAATCCGCATATATGCTACTATAGCAATAGCGTCTTGAGGAAATAGAAAAACGGCAGATACCTATCCTGGGTATCTGTGGAAATTAAATTAGGAGGACTGAACATGAATTTAGTAGCAACAGGCGGAGCGACAATGGGATGGGAAATGATCATTCTCTATGTGGTGCTGATTTTCGGAATGATGTATTTTATGGCCATCCGTCCCCAGAAGAAGGAGCAGAAGCGCCTGAACGCCATGCTCTCCACCATGGAGGTGGGTGATGTGGTAGTGACCACCAGCGGCTTCTACGGAGTGCTGATTGACATTACCGAGGATGACGTAATTGTAGAGTTTGGCAGCAACCGGAACTGCCGGATTCCCATGAAAAAAGCAGCGATTGCAGAGGTGGAGAAGAGCAA
>CAJUMM010000095.1 GCA_910586955.1 uncultured Lachnospiraceae bacterium
GGCCACATCCAGCATGCTTCCTCCGGAAGAAATCATGTCGTCGATGATAATCACGTCTTTTCCCTCCAGGGAATCTCCCAGAAATTCGTGGGCCACAATGGGGTTTTTCCCGTTTACCACAGTAGAATAGTCTCTGCGCTTGTAGAACATGCCCAGATCAATGCCCAGAACATTGGAGAAATATACGGCCCGTTCCATGGCGCCTTCGTCGGGGGAGATGATCATCAGGTGATCGTTGTCTACTTTCAGTTCCGGTTCTGAGCGCAGCAGAGCCTTGATAAACTGGTAAGGGGGCTGGAAATTGTCGAAGCCGCTTAAGGGAATGGCATTCTGGACCCTGGGATCGTGGGCGTCAAAGGTAATGATATTGGACACGCCCATATTCTGAAGCTCCTGAAGGGCAATGGCGCAGTCTAAGGACTCCCGGTTGGTCCTGCGGTGCTGCCGTCCCTCATAGAGGAAGGGGATCACCACGTTGATCCGGTGGGCCTTCCCGGTAGCCGCAGAGATCATGCGCTTTAAATCCTGGAAATGATCGTCCGGGGACATATGGTTTAAATGGCCGCATACGGTGTAGGTGAGGCTGTAGTTGCATACATCCACCATAATAAAGAGATCGCTTCCCCGGACGGACTCGTCAAAGCGGCCTTTGGCCTCTCCGGTTCCAAAGCGGGGGCAGGAACATTTTACCAGATAGGAATCCTGGGCATACTCTTGGAAATGAATGTTGTCCCGGTGCTGGGTGTTGGCTTTCCTGCGGAAACTTACCAGATATTGATCTACTCTTGCTGCAAAGTCCAGGCAACTGTCCAGGGCGGCAATTTTCAGCCGGGCCACAGGTAAAATGTTGTCGAACTGGTTACTTCCTGACATTTGATTATCCTCCGAATGTAAGAGCATTTTTGCGGAAAATGCTGTATACTAAATTTATACCATTTTACAGGGGGCAACGTCAAGAGATTGCTTTTTATTTTTGGATCGGTTATGCTGTTTAGTAAGAAGGAGCTGGAAAAAATATGAACCGGAAAGAACATACCATTGCCCGGGTCCTGCCGGGCAGCATTGGGGAGGAACTGGAGCTGGAGGCAGGAGACGTTTTGCTGACCGTGGCCGGGCAGCAGGTGCAGGATATTTTTGATTACCGCTATCTCACCAGCGAGGAATACCTGGAGATCTGTATCCGCAAGAAAAACGGGGAAGAATGGGAATTGGAGATAGAAAAAGAGTTTGAGGAGGACCTGGGGATCGAGTTTGAGAAAGGCCTCATGGACGATTACCGTTCCTGCAGGAACAAATGTGTCTTCTGCTTTATCGATCAGCTGCCTGCAGGAATGCGGGACACCCTGTATTTTAAGGATGACGATTCCCGTCTTTCCTTTCTCCAGGGGAATTATGTAACTTTAACCAACATGAGTGAGGAGGATGTGGAGCGGATCATCCGCTACCGGCTGGAGCCTGTAAATATTTCCTTTCAGACCACCAATCCGGAGCTTCGCTGCCGGATGCTGAACAACCGGTTTGCCGGGGAGGCGTTAAAGAAGGCGGAGCGGCTTTTGGAGGCCGGCATCACCATGAACGGCCAGATCGTACTCTGTAAGGGACTCAACGACGGGGAAGAGCTGGAGCGCAGTATCCGGGATCTCACCGCTTTCCTTCCCTGCCTCCAGAGCGTGTCGGTGGTTCCCGTGGGTCTTACGGATCACCGGGAGGGACTCTATCCCTTGGAGCCTTTTACCAGGGAGGACGCGGTTTCGGTGCTGGAGCGGATTCACCGCTGGCAGGAGCGGCTGTACCGGGAGCGGGGAACTCATTTTATCCACGCCGGAGACGAGTGGTACCTTTTGGCCGGCCGGGAGATTCCGGAGGAGGAGACCTACGACGGCTATCTCCAGCTGGAAAACGGCGTGGGCATGGTGCGCCTTCTGAAGGAAGAGATTTCGGAGGGGCTGGCCTGGTATCCGGGGGACGGCCGCAGGCGGGAGGTTTCCATTGCCACCGGGAAGCTGGCGGCTCCCATTCTGGAGGAAGCGTTAAGAGGACTGCGAGAGAGGTATCCGGGAGTGAAGCTCCGCATTTATCCCGTGGAGAACCGTTTTTTCGGAGAACGGATCACGGTGGCCGGCCTTTTGACCGGGCAGGATTTGAGAGAGCAGCTTCGGGGAGAGGAGCTGGGGGAGGAACTTCTTCTCACGGAGCATATGTTCAAAAGCGGGGAGGCGGTTTTTTTGGATGATATGACCCTGGAAGAGCTTTCCAGGGCTTTACAAGTGCCGGTAACTATTGTAAAATCAGACGGAAAAGCCCTTTTGGAGGCAGTACTTGGAGTGCAGGGGCAGTCAGGAAGAGGAGAATATACATGAGCAAACCGATAGTAGCCATTGTGGGGCGTCCCAATGTGGGAAAATCCACCTTGTTCAACGGCCTGGCAGGAGGGAATATTTCCATTGTAAAGGATACGCCGGGCGTGACCAGGGACCGGATTTATGCGGACGTTACCTGGCTGGATTACCATTTTACCTTGATTGATACAGGAGGCATCGAGCCGGACAGCAGCGACGTGATTCTCTCCCAGATGCGGGAGCAGGCCCAGATTGCCATTGATACGGCAGACGTGATTGTCTTTTTGACGGATGTGCGCCAGGGCCTGGTGGATTCCGATTCCAAGGTGGCGGATATGCTGCGCCGTTCCAGGAAGCCGGTGCTTCTGGTGGTGAACAAGGTGGACAGCTTTGAGAAATTTATGCCGGACGTGTACGAATTTTACAATCTGGGCATTGGAGATCCCATTCCCGTTTCCGCAGCCTCCCGCTTGGGGATCGGTGATATGCTGGATGAGGTGGTAAAACACTTTCCCAGCCGGGAGGGAGACCAGGAGGAGGACGAGCGTCCCAAGATTGCCATTGTGGGAAAGCCCAATGTGGGGAAATCTTCTATTATTAACAGGCTCATAGGGGAGAACCGGGTGATTGTCTCCCACATTGCGGGAACCACCCGGGACGCCATTGACACCAATGTGCGCCATGAGGGGAAAGACTATGTATTCATAGATACGGCGGGCTTGCGCAGAAAGAGCCGCATCAAGGAGGAACTGGAGCGGTACAGCATTATCCGCACGGTGACGGCGGTGGAGCGGGCGGACGTGGTGGTGCTGGTGATTGATGCGGTGGAAGGGGTCACGGAGCAGGACGCTAAAATTGCAGGCATTGCCCATGAGCGGGGCAAGGGCATGATCATTGCCGTCAATAAATGGGACGCTATTGAGAAGAACGACAAAACCATCTATGAGTATACCAGCCGGATCCGTACTACCCTTTCTTTTATGCCCTATGGGGAGCTGATATTTATTTCCGCCGTCACAGGGCAGCGGCTTCCGAAACTCTTTGACCGCATTGACACGGTGATTCAGAACCAGAACCTGCGGGTAGCCACCGGCGTTCTCAATGAGATTATGACGGAAGCAGTGGCTCTGCAGCAGCCCCCCTCGGACAAGGGCAAGCGGCTGAAGCTCTACTATATCACCCAGGTGGCTGTGAAGCCCCCTACCTTTGTAATTTTTGTCAACGACAAGGAACTGATGCACTTTTCTTATATCCGGTATCTGGAAAACAAGATCCGGGAGGCTTTCGGCTTTAAGGGTACTTCCCTGAAATTTCTGATTCGGGAGAGAGGAGAGAAGAATTAGAGCGATGGAACGGGTTATCTGTATTCTGATTGGATATGTGTTTGGTTTATTTCAGACCAGTTATCTCTATGGGAGGCTGAACGGAATCGATATCCGGGAGCACGGCAGCGGCAATGCGGGGACTACCAATGCCCTGCGTACCCTGGGAAAGAAAGCCGGGGCCGTGACCTTTCTGGGGGACTGCTTTAAGTGCGTCTTCGCCGTGTGGCTGGTGCAGGCGCTGTTTGACGGCCGGACCGGATACCCGGAGGAGCATATGGGAGTGCTGCTTGGCATGTACGCATCTCTGGGGGTGATTCTGGGGCACAATTTTCCCTTTTACTTAGGCTTTAAAGGAGGCAAGGGAATTGCGGCCACGGCAGGGCTCTTTTTCAGCCTGGATCCCCTGCTGACGGTGATTGCAGCCGTGACCTTTCTGGGGGCGGTGGCACTTACCAGGTATGTATCCTTAGGTTCTATCCTGGTGGTAATCGAGCTGATGGCCGGGGTTCTTATTTACGGAGTACAGGGCCGCTGGGGGCTTTCCCAGGGGCACCTTATGGAGTTGTACGGGATTACCGCCTTTCTCACCCTTATGGCCCTCTGGCGCCATCGGTCCAATATCCAAAGGCTTTTGGCAGGGACGGAGCGCAAGATCGGGGAGAAAGCGGAATAATCATTATAAAAACAGCAGAAGCCCGGACCGTACCAGGCCTATGCGGAACTGGAGGAAATGTAAGATGGCAAAGGTAAGCGTAATCGGAGCGGGAAGCTGGGGAACAGCCCTGTCCCTTCTGCTCTTTGGAAACGGACACGACGTAACCCTCTGGTCCATTATGGAGCAGGAGGTAGAGATGCTGAAGGAAAAGAGGGAGCATCTTTCTAAGCTTCCGGGGGTAAAGCTTCCGGAGGAGATGAAGATTACTACGGATTTGGAGGGAAGCATCCGGGGAGCAGATCTTCTGGTATTGGCCGTTCCCTCGCCTTTTACAAGAAGCACGGCTCATGCTATGGCTCCCTATGTGAAGGAGGGCCAGATCATTGTCAATGTGGCGAAAGGGATTGAGGAAGAGACCCTTATGACCCTTACGGACATCATTGAGGAGGAGATTCCCGCCTGCCGGGCGGCAGTCCTTTCCGGTCCCAGCCATGCGGAGGAGGTGGGACGGGGACTTCCCACTACGGTGGTGGCCGGAGCCCGGGACCGGGAGACAGCGGAGTTTATCCAGAACATTTTCATGAATCAGGTGTTCCGGGTCTATACCAGTCCCGATATGCTGGGTATTGAGCTGGGAGGGGCCCTGAAAAATGTAATCGCCCTGGCGGCAGGAATTGCCGACGGCCTGGGGTACGGAGACAATACCAAGGCGGCCCTCATTACCCGGGGAATTGCAGAGATGAGCCGCTTAGGCCTGGCTATGGGCGGAAGGATGGAGACCTTCAACGGGCTTTCGGGAATTGGAGATCTCATCGTCACCTGTGCGTCGGTCCACAGCCGCAACCGGAAGGCCGGCTATCTCATGGGGCAGGGGAAGACCATGAAGGAGGCCATGGATGAGGTGAAGATGGTGGTGGAGGGCGTGTATTCTGCGAAAGCCGCCGTGGCCCTGGCCAGGAAATACCGGATTGAGATTCCGATTATTGAGCAGGTCAACGCCGTTCTCTTTGAGGATAAGCCCGCCAGGGAGGCCGTAAATGAATTGATGCTGCGGGATAAGAAGATTGAGAATCCCCTGCTGCCCTGGGATTAAGATTATGGCATGCGGGAATTATAAAGAATACTGCGAATCGGAATTTTACCGGCCGGAGTATATGGAGCCGCCTTTGAGCAGTGAGGAAAAAAAGGAACGGGAGACGGCAAAAATCCTAACCAGATACGCCTGGATCTCGGTTCTGCTGTTTTTGTCCTGTGTGGCAGGAGGCACTTTGCTTAGATGGATGAATGAGAAATACTTGGAAAGTTCCGCCAAGAACGAGGCTTTTGCTTATGAAGCGGATACCAAGGAGCACCGGCCTGGGGAGGAGTTTCCCATTCAAGACCTCATTCTTGCGGTAGGAGAAGCCCGGACCCTGATAGGCCCGGGAATTTCCAGGCCGGAATTAGAGGAAGGGTGGAACCTCCCGGGGGGAAAGAAACTGGTTGTCGTGAAGATTACGGAAAGAAGCGGGGATCCGGAAGCGGAACTGAGCAGTCTTTCGGAGCTTTACATACAGTGGGGGGACGCCTATTACTGCCAGGCGGATTCCTGGGATGCCGGGGACTTGGAAATGCTTGCCCTGGAAGAATATTTTTTTGAAGACAGGGAGTCCGGGAAGCCGGAGCGGTGGGCGGCCTTTGTGGTGGATGAGGAAGCGCAAAGGTTCGTTCTGTGCCTGGAAGAGCGGAGCGGAAGATACCTGGAGCGGATCCGGACCATCCACCAGGTTCCCGTTTCTTTGCAGGAGGGGGACTGATGGGGAACCGTATCAAAAGACTGGTGATTCTTAATTTTGTGTTTTTTACGGTTATGTACGCGGCTTATATTTTTAAAACCGCCTCGGAAGAAGAATGGTTCGTGAGACGGGCCACCGGCAGTTATCTAAATGTGGAGTACATAGGAGGCGGGCCCGCAGACGGATTTGGGGAGACGGACTGGGGCGAAGAGCTTAAAGCCGTTCCGGGATACAGGTGGTACCGCCTTGTTTTCCGGATCGAAAATAAGGGGGGCCAGTCGTACCGTAGAATTCCCGAGTATGCCCTTTCTTTTCCGGGAACCATGGTCCGGGCCTGGACCTATGGGGGAAAGGAGCAGGAAAGCCTTTACTGGCTTGCGGATCCCTATCTTCCAGGGGAAACCTCTGTGACCGGAGTGATTTACGTGCAGGTTCCCGGGGAGGAGAAGGAAATATTGGCGGAGTATACTCCGGCCTTGTGGCAGGAACCGGTGGAGATAGAGATTTTGCTGGAGGGAAAGTGAAAGAGGATGCGTTGTTTTCAGTGCGGTAAAAATTTTGACGAGGAAAAATATTACGGAATCTGCCCCAAATGTGGAGCCTTTCATAACAAGGTGACTCCTAAGGAGCAGCACCAGCAGTATCATGACCAGTATGACGGGGGCTACCGGCACAGGGAAGAGCAGCCGGCTGCATATACCGCCGGTCCGGATACCGGGCAGGTTCAGGTTCAGGAGCGCAAAGGGAAGGGCGGAAACGCATTTCTGGTGATTTCCATTCTTATTTTTGTCTTGGTTCTGATTGCAGGCACGTTTTTTGCCATCTTATATGGAGGGAGACAGAAGGAGAATTTTAAGCGGAACATTCTGGAGTCGGAAGCGGCCCGGGAGGAGCATGAGCTGGGGGAGCGTTTTTTGTTCCAGGAAATGACCCTGGCCGTGACGGAGGCCCGGACTCTGGCCCATGAAGCGGATCTGCCTTTTCTTCCTCCGGGTAAAAAGCTGGTAGCAGTGAAAATAGAGGGAGAGAGCGACGGAGAGTGGAAGGACGGCAATAAGCTGTCCGGCGCTTACATCCGCTGCGGGGACTTCTATTATGAACAGATCTCCGGCTATGAATTTGAAGATTATGCAGATACCTACGGGACTCCTGTATTTGATTCCCATGCCCTGTGCATGGACAGCCGGGCGGAGGGGTGGCTTGCCTTTCTTGTAGATGAAGATGCCCGGGAATTTACCCTGTATCTGGAAGACCGTGTGGATAAGGATCTGAAGTTTATCGAGACCATACATTCCGTAACGCTTCGATTGGAGGAGGGGACAGATGAGTAGAACCGTGAAGTTAGTGATTGGAATCCTTTTTCTGGTATTTTCCGGCCTGTACCTCATGGGGGTTGTGTCCTATGCAGTCTACGCCAAGGCGGAGGCCTCCTATTATTCTGCAGGCGACTGCCTGCACATGGAATTTGAGGACAGCGAATATATGGGAGAGACGGCTGTGACCGAATGGGGAAGCGAGAATAGGGCGGAACCTGGTTACGGAATTTACCGGATGATTTTCCGGGTGGAGAACCAGGGCTGTTCGGCTTTTTACGGAACTCCCGCCGGGAGAATCCATCTGGACGGGGAGAACTGGGACGACCGGGGAGCTATTATGTATCACGATCCCAGCTACAATGCCCTCTTTGCAGACGGGGCCCGGCCCTTTGTCCCGGGCAAGTCGGAAGTCCGGGTCATTCTCTATGTGGAGGTGAAGGAGGGAGTGGAAACTCTTACGGCTTCTTTCTGGACCGTGGGAAACGAAGATAAGAACGAAATAAAAATTTCATTGACGGATTGACAAACGCTCCGGATTGGTATACAATTTGTAAGGTGATGCGGCACTTTAATGCGTCACAGCGTTGTGGCGGAAAAGTGAAGGGCATCCAAATTGTAAGGAGGAAGATAAGTATGAAAAAGTTATTGGCATTGACTCTGGCGCTGGCTATGACCCTGTCTATGGCAGCCTGCGGCAGCAAACAGGAAGAAGCCCCGGCCCCGGCGCCGGCGGAGACACAGGAAGTAGTTCCCCAGGAGAGCGGCGATGAGCCGGCGGCTCCCGAGGGAGATGTATTCGTGGTAGGCATCTGCCAGCTGGCGCCTCACGTGGCCCTGGATGCGGCAACGGAGGGCTTTATGGACACCCTGAAAGAGGAATTTGGCGATCAGGTGGAGTTTGATCTGCAGAATGCGGCGGGAGACACGCCCACCTGCGGAACCATTATCAACCAGTTTGTATCCGACGGTGTGGATCTGATTCTTGCCAATGCTACCCCTGCCCTGCAGGCAGCCCAGGCAGCTACAGACACCATTCCCATTCTGGGAACTTCCGTAACCGAGTACGGCGTGGCCCTGGAGATTGCAGACTTTAACGGAACCGTAGGCGGAAATATTTCCGGTACTTCCGATCTGGCGCCCCTGGATCAGCAGGCCCAGATGCTGAAAGATCTGTTCCCGGATAAGAAGAATGTGGGCCTGATTTACTGCTCCGCAGAGGCCAATTCCCAGTATCAGGTGGATACGGTCCAGAATTTCCTGGAGGAGCTGGGATATACCTGTACCCAGTATTCCTTTGCGGATTCCAATGATATTTCTTCCGTGGTACAAAAAGCAGTAGACAACAGCGACGTTATCTATGTGCCCACGGACAATACGGCTGCCAACAATGCAGAGGTTATCAAAAATGTCTGCGTTCCCGCCGGCGTTCCCGTAATTGCAGGCGAGGAAGGCATCTGCGCCGGCTGCGGCGTTGCCACCCTGTCCATCAGCTACTATGACCTGGGCGTTGCCACCGGAAAGATGGCGGCAAAGATCTTAAAGGGCGAGGCGGATATTGCCGAGATGCCCATCGAGTATGCGCCCCAGTTCACCAAGAAGTATAATGCGGAAATATGCGAGACCCTGAACGTTGAAATTCCGTCCGACTACGTGGCAATCGAGGCGGCCGCAGAGTAACCGGAAATTTTCTTTGAAAACAGTGAAAAAGCGGCAAAAAAGGACTTTCCTTTTGAGCCGCTTTTTGTTATAATATTGAAAGTTGCGAGCAGTTTTTGGCGGAATCTGCGGAATTGTAATAGGAGGAGTCGTTGTGGAAATTATAAAACTTTTTAATGCCTTGCCCGGAGCCTTCGCCCAGGGATTGATCTGGGGAATTATGGCCATCGGCGTTTACATTACTTACAAAGTCCTGGATTTGGCGGATTTGACGGTAGACGGAACCATGGCTACCGGAGGTGCAGTCTGCATTGTGATGATGCTGAAGGGGTATCCCGTAGGAATTTCCCTGGTGGCTGCGTTCGGGGCTGGACTGCTGGCGGGACTGGCGACGGGACTTTTACATACCATGATGGGGATTCCGGCGATTTTGTCGGGAATTTTAACCCAGCTGGGCCTCTACTCCATCAATCTGCGGATCCTGGGAGGAAAAGCCAACCAGGCCATCAGCGTGGACAAATACGATCTGCTGGTTTCCCTGCGCTGGGTGAAAGGAGTTCCCTTTTATAAGAATACCATTTTTGTCACGGCCCTTTTCGTGGTCTGCATCATTGCCGTTCTCTACTGGTTTTTCGGGACGGAGCTTGGATGCTCCATCCGGGCTACGGGCTGCAACGGCAATATGTCCCGGGCCCAGGGAATCAATACGGATGTGAAGATCGGAAGAGCACACGTCTGAACTCCAGTCACGCACACAAATCT
>CAJUMM010000096.1 GCA_910586955.1 uncultured Lachnospiraceae bacterium
ATGGAGCTGTTCCGGAAGCTGGGTATTGATTTCGGTGAGCGGGTGGAGGTGCTGATTGCCAACGATACCAGGACTCTTTACCGGAATACCATGGTATATGCCCATTCCTTTGCGGATGTTTACGTAGGGGAACCCTTGGTCTACATGAACTCTTTAAACTGCATGGCGGTGGCTATCAATCAGGGAAGCTTTGCCAAGGCTTACAATATTGGTACGGGAAACAGCTGGCATATTGAGATACGGAGGGATCCCAGAGGATAACAGCCGGAGGGTTTTCACGGTCCGGTACCAGGTGCAGGTTAGGTTGCAGAAGGCGGAGACGCCTTTGCGATAAATATCATAAGAGGGAAAAGGAGAGTTACAGATGAAGAAATTTTCAGTAAAGACAATCGTGGCAATCGGAATCGGTGCGGCACTGTTTTTTGTGCTGAGCAGCTATGTTGCTATTCCCACACCGGCTCCCAATCTGAAGATCAGCGTACATTATCCGGTGGTAGCCGTGATGGCGATGCTGTTCGGACCCGTGGCAGGGTGCCTGATGAGCCTTATCGGCCATTTCTTAAGTGATCTGGCAAGCGGCTGGGGCGTTTGGTGGAGCTGGATTGCAGGGTCCGCATTTTTCGGACTGGTGATGGGATTCCTGGGATACAAGCTGAAACTGGCCAAAGGTGAGTTCGGCGTAAAGGGAGCCGTGATCTTTAATGTGGTTCAGATCATTGCCCATCTCATTGCCTGGGGAGCTATTGCGCCTGCCCTGGATATCTGGATTTATGATGAGCCGGCGGAGAAGCTGTTCCTGCAGGGCGTTACGGGAAGTGTGGGGAATATTTTATCTACAGCCATTGTGGGTACGATCCTTTGCTTTGCCTATGCCTCTACCAGGGCGAAAAAAGGTTCTCTGAAAGCAGAAAAATAGGAATCGAAGGGTCTGCTGTAAAACGAACCGGGAAGATTGTTTTGCAGCGGGCCTTTTCCTGTCCAGGGGACAGGCCGGGAGGAGGAACAGTTGAAAGAACCGATTATAAAATTTGAAGATTTTACCTTTCAGTATGATGCCCAGGCGGAGCCCACGCTGAAACATATCAATCTGGAAATATATCCGGGGGAGAAAATTTTGATTGCCGGACCTTCCGGCTGTGGAAAATCTACCTTGACCCACTGTATGAACGGACTAATTCCCTTTGCCTATTCCGGGGAATCTACGGGGACTCTGACTATCCGGGGGAAAGAGACAAAACACCAGAGTATTTTTGAGATATCCAGGACTATCGGCACGGTGCTGCAGGATTTGGACGGCCAGTTTATCGGCCTGACTGTGGCAGAGGACATTGCTTTTGCCCTGGAAAATGCCTGTGTCGGCCAGGGGGACATGATACGGGAAGTCCGGGAGGTGGCCCGGAAAGTAGGAATTGCAGATCATTTGGATCATTCCCCGGACGCCTTGTCCGGGGGACAGAAGCAGCGGGTATCCATGGCCGGAGTTATGGTAAACCAGGTGCAGATTCTCCTTTTTGATGAGCCTCTTGCGAATCTGGATCCGGCTACCGGAAAGCGGGCCATTGAGATCATCGATCAGATTCAGGCGGAAACAAAAGCTACGGTGATTATTGTAGAGCACCGCCTGGAGGATGTGCTTTGGCGGGACGTAGACCGGATTGTGTTGATGCGGGAGGGAGAGATTGTGGCGGACTTAGCTCCGGACGAACTGCTCTCCACGGATCTGCTCCTGGAAAACGGAATACGGGAACCCTTGTATCTGACGGCTCTCAAATATGCCGGGCTTACCATCACCCCGGCCTGCAGGCCCCGCAGTATCAGAAGCCTGACACTTTCGGAGGAGGAGAAGGGACGGGTCCGGGACTGGTATCACTGCAGGAAAGAGAAAGAGAAGAAGACCGGAGGCAGGGCTCTTTTACAAGCGGAAGGCATTGATTTCACCTATGAGAATGGGTTTCATGCCCTGAAAGGGATTGATGTCCAGGTGAATGAGGGAGAACTGTTGGCGATTGTAGGAACCAACGGTGCGGGGAAATCCACCTTTTCTAAGGTTATCTGCGGTTTTGAGCGGCAGCAGAAAGGAATCTTGAAGTTCCAGGGAACGGATATGAAGGATTACAGCATCAAGGAACGGGCGGATCGCATCGGCTATGTGATGCAGAACCCGAACCAGATGATTTCCAAGACCATGATCTTTGACGAGGTGGCTTTCGGCCTGCGGCAGCGGAAGGTGCCGGAGGAGACCATTGAAAAGAAGGTGGAGGAGGTTTTAAAAATCTGCGGCCTTTATCCTTTCCGGAAGTGGCCGGTTTCTGCCTTAAGCTTTGGGCAGAAGAAGCGGGTGACCATTGCGTCTATTTTGGTTCTGGATCCCCAGATGATTATTCTGGACGAGCCCACGGCGGGCCAGGATTACAGGCATTATACGGAGATTATGGAGTTTCTTTATGAGCTTCACAACCGGGGGATTACTGTGGTGATGATTACCCATGATATGCACCTGATGCTGGAGTATGCCAAGCGGGCCATTGTCTTCTCCGGGGGAGAGGTGATTGCAGACGACACCTCCGCCAATATTCTCACCAATCCGGCTATCATTGAACAGGCCAATTTAAAGGAGACTTCCCTCTATGATCTGGCTCTTTTGTGCGGAATTTCCGATCCCAATGTATTTGTCCAGCATTTTATAGACTATGAGGAGGAGGAAAGAAGAGGATGATTCAGCTGTTTAATTACATAGAACGTGTTTCCCCCATTCACAGGCTGACGGGAGCTTCCAAGCTGGCCTGTATGCTCTGCTGGGTGCTGGCGGCTATGATTACCTTTGATACCAGGTATCTCATCCTGCTTACGGTGTGCGCCATCCTTCTATTCGGGGTGTCCAAAATTAGGGTCCGTGATGTAAAGGTGATTCTTATCTTTTCCCTGGTGTTCCTCTTTATGAATAATGCCTTGATTTACCTTTTCTCTCCGGAACACGGAGTGGGGATCTACGGCTCCAAGACGGTGCTTCTCCACCTGGCAGGCAGATACAGTGTGACAGAGCAGCAGCTTCTCTACCACGCCAATGTGGTGCTGAAATATACGGCCACGATTCCGGTGGTGATTCTCTTTATCTCCACCACCCAGCCCAGCGAGTTTGCGGCGTCTTTAAATAAAATCGGCGTGAGCTATAAGGTTTCCTATTCCGTATCCCTGGCTCTGCGCTACATTCCCGATGTGCTGGATGAGTTTCATGCTATTTCCCTGGCACAGCAGGCCAGAGGAGTGGAACTGTCGGGAAAGGAGAGCCTGATAAAGAGGCTTAAGGGAGCTACGGCTATTCTGATGCCGCTGATTTTATCCAGTATGGAGCGCATTGAGGTGGTCTCCAATGCCATGGAACTGCGCTGCTTCGGAAAGGAACCCAAGCGGACCTGGTACCGGGAGCGGAAGTTTACGGCTTTGGATTACGGCACCATAATTCTGGGCTTTGTGCTCATTGGTATTTCCATTGCCCTGCAGTTTGTAAACGGCGGCCGGTATTGGAATCCATTTTAAAGTGAAGGAAGAAAAAGCGGGGTTACATCTCATGGATGTCCCCGCTTCCCATGGTCCGTTTCCAGGTTCCCGGCAGAAGAACCATCCGGTTTTCTGCCAGGGATCTGGGAACGTCTATAATATTCTGATTGGAGGATCCCCGGAATATGAGAGAAGGATCCTTTAAGCTCTCCACAAATTTCCCGTCTACTATTACATCCATACAGGAGAGGAGTTTCCGGACCGTATCCGGGCTGCCGATGCGCCCCCCCAGCAGATCCCGCTCAAAGGAAAAGCCGGAATAACACCAGAGATTCTTTTCCGGAAACTGTTCCTTGAATTTCCGTACCAGAGGGAGAAGTGCTTCCTGGTTTTCCGGTTCCATAGGCTCCCCGCCCAGAAGGGAAAGCCCGGCTATATAGCCGGGTTCCAGTGCATGAAGGATTTCCTCCATGGTTTCTTCCGTAAAAGGAGCGCCGTAATCAAAATCCCAGGCTTCCTGGTTAAAACAGTTCCGGCAGTGATGGCGGCAGCCGCTCACAAAGAGGGAGACCCGCACTCCCGGCCCGTTTGCAACATCATTTTTTTTGATAACAGCGTAATTCATAAGTGCAGTACCCGCTCCTTGATTTCCTGGGTTCTTCCCTGATTCCAGAACTGGGTTCCGATGTAGCCGCAGGTGCGTCTTGCCACGTTCATCTTGTTCTGGTCCGTGTTGCCGCAGTTGGGGCATTTCCAGATAAGCTTTCCGTGCTCGTCCTCCTGGATATCAATCTCTCCGTCGTAGCCGCAGATCTGGCAGTAGTCGCTCTTGGTGTTCAGCTCCGCATACATAATGTTGTCGTAGATAAACTTCATTACGGAAAGTACGGCTTCCAGGTTGTTCTGCATATTGGGAACCTCCACATAGGAGATGGCTCCGCCGGGAGAGAGGGCCTGGAACTTGGCCTCCAGGGCCAGCTTGTCGAAGGCGTCGATCTCTTCCGTCACATGAACATGGTAGCTGTTGGTGATGTAGTTCCGGTCGGTAACATTTTTCACCACGCCGAAACGCTGCTGCAGGCACTTGGCGAATTTGTAAGTGGTGCTCTCCAAAGGCGTGCCGTAGAGGGAGTAGTCAATCTGCTCCGCAGCTTTCCACTTCGCCGTGTACTCGTTGAGTTTGCGCATAATCTGAAGGCCCAGCTCTTCACCCTCCGGTTCTGTGAGCTTCTTGCCGTTCAGGCTGTAGACGCACTCCCACAGTCCCGCATAGCCCAAGGAGAGAGTGGAGTAACCGCCGTGGAGGTATTTATCAATGGTTTCGCCTTTTTTCAGCCGCAGCAGGGCGCCGTGCTGCCAGAGGATGGGAGCTGCGTCTGAGACGGTTCCGGTCAAACGCTCGTGGCGGCACTGAAGGGCCCGGTGGCAGAGCTCCATGCGCTCGTCAAAGATTTCCCAGAACTTCTTAAGGTCGCCGTCTGCGGAGAGGCCGATGTCTACCAGGTTCACGGTGACAACACCCTGGTTGAAGCGCCCGTAGTATTTGGGTTTGCCTTCCTCGTCCACGAAGGGGGTGAGGAAACTTCTGCATCCCATGCAGGTGTAGCAGTGGCCCTCCCCGTTCTTGTCAACTTTGTTCTGTAGCATAATCTTCTCAGAGATATAGTCAGGCACCAGGCGCTTGGCCGTACACTTGGCTGCAAGCTGGGTCAGGTACCAGAAACGGCTGTCCTCATGGACATTGTCCTCCTCCAGTACATAGATGAGCTTGGGGAAGGCAGGGGTAATCCAGATTCCCTTTTCGTTTTTTACCCCCTGGTAGCGCTGGCGCAGGGTTTCTTCTATAATAAGGGCCAGATCCAGCTTCTCCTGCTCGCTCTTGGCTTCGTTCAGGTACATGAATACAGTCACGAAGGGAGCCTGGCCGTTGGTGGTCATCAGAGTGACAACCTGGTACTGGATCATCTGGACGCCGTTGCGGACCTCTTCCCGGAGACGCTTTTCCGTAATCTCCGTGATCTCGTCCTCTGTGACGGCTTCGTGGATGGAGTGCAGCTCCTCCGCAACCTGCTTGCGGATTTTCTGGCGGCTGATATCCACGAAGGGAGCCAGATGGGTGAGGGAAATGCTCTGCCCGCCGTACTGGCAGGAGGCTACCTGGGCGATGATCTGGGTGGCAATGTTGCAGGCAGTGGAAAAGCTGTGAGGCTTTTCAATAAGGGTTCCGCTGATAACGGTTCCGTTCTGCAGCATGTCCTCTAAGTTTACCAGATCGCAGTTGTGCATATGCTGGGCAAAGTAATCCGCATCATGGAAATGAATGATACCCTGTTCGTGGGCAGCTACAATATCTGCGGGAAGCAGAATCCGCTTGGTAATATCTTTGCTGACCTCGCCGGCCATATAGTCACGCTGGACACTGTTGACCGTAGGGTTCTTGTTGGAGTTTTCCTGCTTGACTTCCTCATTGTTGCACTCGATAAGGCTTAAGATCTGCTCGTCCGTAGTGTTGGACTTGCGGATGAGGGCACGGGTGTAACGGTAGGTGATATAGCGCCTGGCTACATCGAAAGCCCGGAGATTCATAATCTGATCCTCCACCAGATCCTGGATCTCCTCCACGCTTAAGGAACGGTTCATGTTCAGAGCTGCACTCTCCACATCCTCTGCAATGCGCTTGATCTGGACGGCATTCATGCGGGCGCTGGGAACTACGCTGTCGTTGGCCTTAGCTACGGCCAATACAATTTTTTCCGGGTCAAAAGCGACTTCCGCGCCGCTTCGCTTAATAATCTTCATAGAATCTCCTTCAATAATACAAACTGCTAAATGGTGCTGACAGGGACTATTGTAACAAGATATAGTGGTGTTGTCAATGGGGATTTACAAGATATTGTTAAAATAAATTTTTTACACAGAAGTTGGCGCAGACAGGAAAATGCGGTATAATGAAAAAAGTCCAGCGGACAAAAGATTGAGGAGGAGCACGGTGGATAAACGGCAGGTTTTAAAAGAATATTTCGGATACGACGGGTTCCGGGAAGGGCAGGAGGAGCTGATGGATGCCATTCTGTCCGGCCGGGATGTGCTGGGGATTATGCCTACGGGGGCGGGAAAGTCTCTGTGCTTTCAGATTCCGGCCCTTTTGATGGAGGGAATCACCCTGGTGATTTCGCCGCTGATTTCTTTGATGAAGGATCAAGTGGAAGCCCTGAACCAGGCGGGAGTCCATGCGGCGTATTTGAACAGTTCCCTGACTCCGGGCCAGTACCGGAAAGCCCTGGGATTAGCGGCGGCGGGGCGTTACAAGCTGATCTATGTGGCTCCGGAACGGCTGGTGACGGAGGAGTTTCTTGATTTTGCCCTGAATGCTTCTATTTCTATGGTGGCTGTAGACGAGGCCCACTGCGTATCCCAGTGGGGACAGGATTTCCGGCCCAGTTATCTGAAAATCGTAGAGTTTGTGAAAAGGCTTCCCAGGCGTCCGGTGCTGGCTGCTTTTACGGCTACAGCTACCCGGGAGGTGCGGGAGGATGTGGCGGGGATTCTAACCTTACGTGATCCTCTGGTGCGGATAACGGGCTTTGACCGCCCCAACCTTTATTTTGCGGTCCAGTCTCCCGGGGATAAATACGGGGTTTTGCGACAGTATCTCGAACTGCATCCGGGGGAGAGCGGCATCGTTTACTGCCTGACCCGGAAACTGGTGGAGGAGGTCTGTGTGCGGCTGCGGTCCGACGGGATTTTGGCCACCCGCTACCATGCGGGACTGTCCGACGAGGAGCGCAGGAAAAACCAGGAGGATTTCATCTATGACCGTTCTCCGGTTATGGTGGCTACCAATGCCTTCGGCATGGGCATTGACAAGTCCAATGTGCGTTATGTGATCCATTATAATATGCCCAAGAATATGGAGAGTTATTACCAGGAGGCCGGGCGGGCCGGCCGGGACGGAGAGCCCGCCGACTGCATTCTTCTCTATGGCGGACAGGATGTGGTGACCAATCAGCTTTTTATTGAAAACAACCGGGACAATGAGGAGCTGGACATTCAGGAACTGGCCCTGGTGCAGCAGCGGGACCGGGAGCGTTTGAAAAAGATGACCTTTTACTGCTTCACCAGGGAATGCCTGCGGGATTATATTCTCCGGTATTTCGGAGAGTACTCCGCCAATTACTGTGGAAACTGCGGGAACTGTTTAAGCCAGTTTGAAACTGTAGACGTGACGGAGACGGCCAGAGGAATTGCAGGCTGTATAAAGAGCAGCGGCCAGAGGTATGGGGTGACGGTGATTCTGGATACGGTTCATGGGGCCAATACCGTGAAAATCCGCAATTACCGGATGGAAGACAATCCCTTTTACGGGTCTCTTGCAAAGGTTCCCCTGTACCGGCTGCGCCAGGTGATGAACCATCTTCAGCTTCAGGGATATCTGTATGTGACAACAGATTCCTATGCGGTGGTAAAGCTTATGGAGCTTTCGGAAGGCCTTATCCGGGGAGAAACCAAGGTACTGATGAAGCTGCCCAGGGAAGAGCCAGAGAAGAAGAAACCGGAGAAAGGCGGCAAAGCCAGACGCCGCCGCCAGAGCATGGCCGCGGATTTTCATGCAGAGGAATTTACGGAGAAGGAAGAAAAGCTCTTTGAGGCTCTCCGGGCCCTGCGCATGCAGATCGCAAAGGAAGAACAGGTACCGCCCTATGTGGTTTTTTCCGACAAGACCCTGATTCATCTATGTATCCGGAAACCTGCCTCCCAGGAGGAGCTTCTGGAAATATCGGGAATCGGCGCTTTTAAGGCGAAGAAGTATGGGAAGCGGTTTCTGGAGTGTATAAGGGAGGGAAATTTATGATTTTACCAGCGGGAGATCCAAGACGAGAAAAATACTTAAAAAAGGGTAATGTTTTGTGGAGGGTGAGAAACCAAGGAGGCGGTTTCAACGGGCTTACCGGTGTCGGCATTGCGCTTCTGGTTTTGGCAGCAGTTGTTTCCGCACTTATGGCTGCGGTGGGTTTGAGCAGAGGCATTTTAGTGTTCGGGGTACTTTTTGGAGTTCCCGGGGCCTTGCTCATTCTTTTGGGAGTGATTCTTCAAAGCCGGAAAATGAAGCGTTATCTGGATTACTATCAGAAGGAAACGGGTTTTGATGTGGAAGAATTGAAGAAACTGGAGCAGGAGCTGCTGGAACCGGATATGGTTATGATAGGAAATGTTCCGGATGTTAATGGTTCCAATTTAGGATTCAGTGAAAAGAAACCCCAGATTGCCTGTATGATAACGAAGCATTATTTCTTTATGCCCACCACCAGAGGTGTGAGCTATATCCGCAGGCTTTCAGAGATGGTTCTGGCCGTTTATTCCCAGGAGATCCCGGGGATGGGAGGATACAGATCAGGCCTCGTATTTCTTTCCGAGAAAGACGATACGGCCCGTACCGATTCCCTTTCCACCAGAGATGTCTGTGAGGAAATGATCCGGGAGCTTTGTGAGAGAAGCCCCGGTCTGATCACGGAGCGGTATGTGACGGACGGAGAGAGAACCTATGATATGATCACAGAAAGCGGGGAGATAGCTAAGCTTATCCACAAACGGCGGGAAAAGGCCAGAGAAAATTTAAATTCAGTGGAATATTTTGAGAAAAGGTGATACAATATAAACCGTAAAACAGAACAGAGAGAATCTGCGGAACTGGAAACAGCAAGGTCTCGTACAGTGCCAGAAGGATTTACGGATGCGAAGCAGCCGGAAATACTTCTAAGGATCGGCACTGGGAGAGAGCTTGCGGAACTAAAAACAGCAGAAGCCCGGACAGCGCACAGAAAGAATTACGGACGCAGTATTATGCGGCCGGAAGTCTTTCTAGGAGAAGTGTGCTGGGAGGGCGGATGCGGAACTAGAATAGGAGGAAAAAATGAAAAAATATGTATGCGATCCCTGCGGCTACGTGTATGATCCGGAGGTTGGCGATCCGGACAACGGCATTGCTCCCGGCACGGCATTTGAAGATCTGCCGGAAGACTGGGTATGTCCCATCTGCGGAGTAGGGAAAGAAGATTTCTCCGAGGAGTAAAGGAAACAATATCTTCCAGGAAAAAGGAAAAGCCCTCCGGACCTGTCAGAACAACAGGTCCCGGATGGCTTTTTCTGTTCCCTTTAGAGAACCCTGCACCATCTCCGGTTTTCCACCGCCTTTTCCATGGAACATCTCA
>CAJUMM010000097.1 GCA_910586955.1 uncultured Lachnospiraceae bacterium
GAACCTTGAAATGACGGAGTCAGAGTCCGTTGCCTTACCGTTTGGCGATAGCCCTTTGTTTTTCAGCGAATATCAATATATCATATCTTTTCTCAAAAAGCAAGTACTTTTTTTCAATTTTATTTATTTTATTCTACATTCCGTATGACAGCCAGGGGGCCTGCGCTTGACAAGCCTCCGGGCCTTTCTTATAATAATCTTATACACATTGACCCCTGCGGAGCATACCGCACCCACATAAAGAGGTGTCCGTCTTTTGAATAATTCCCTTGTACCCATGCTCCTTTTACAGCTTTTTCTTATTGCTCTAAACGCTGTCTTTGCCTGTGCGGAGATCGCTGTCATTTCCATCAACGAACAGAAAATTGCGAAATTGGCCTCCCAAGGCAATAAAAAAGCCCAGCGGCTTGCGGCTCTTAAAAGCCGGCCTGCCAGATTTCTGGCTACCATCCAGGTAGCAATTACCCTGTCCGGTTTTCTGGGCAGCGCCTTTGCGGCGGACAATTTCTCCGGTGCCCTGGCCGACTGGCTTTTTGATCTGGGAATTCCCCTCTCCCGCTCTGCACTGGGTACCGCCTCCCTGATCCTGATTACCCTGATTCTCTCTTATTTTACGCTGGTCTTCGGTGAACTGGTCCCCAAGCGCCTGGCTATGAAAAAGGCGGAATCCCTGGCTCTTGCCATGTCCGGTCTTATCCATGCCATTTCCAGGCTCTTCGCTCCTATTGTCTGGCTTCTCTCCCTCTCCACCAACACCATCCTTCGGCTGCTGCATATTGATCCCAACGAGGAGGATGATCCGGTCAGCGAGGAGGAAATCCTTTTGATGGTGGATGCGGGAAGCAAAAAGGGAGCCATCGATCAGGAAGAACAGGAATTTATCCAGAATATCTTTAAATTTGATGACATGACTGCGGAGGAGATCGCCATCCACCGGACGGAAGTTACCCTTTTATGGATGGAGGAATCCATGGAAGAGTGGAACCGGACCATTTACAAAAACCGCTATTCTCTCTATCCTGTCTGTGAAGATTCCAAAGATCACATTATCGGAATCCTCCACACCAAAGATTATTTCCGTCTGGCCGACAAAAGCCGCCAACAGGTCCTTGCCTCCGCTGTCCGCCCCGCCTATTTTGTTCCCGAAAACGTAAAAGCCGATGTACTGTTCCGGAATATGAAAAAAGGCCACCACTCCATGGCCGTCGTTCTGGACGAATATGGAGGCATGATAGGCATCGTAACCTTAAAGGATCTGGTGGAACAGCTTGTAGGTGACCTGGAGCTGGAGCCCTCCGAAGAAAAAGCATGTTCTCCAAAGATTGTACGTCTGGATACCAATCTCTGGAAAGTCTCAGGAAATGTAGAACTGGAAGCTTTGGGCAAAGCCCTGGACATCTCCTTAAACCACGAAATGTACGACACCTTTACGGGTCTCGTATTTAATGTCCTGGGCCAGGTCCCCGGCGACGGACAGGAGATCGATCTGGAAACCGCCGGCCTGATCATCCATGTAAGCAAAATCCACAATCACCAAATCGAAGAGGCAACCATACAAAAACAGGAAGGGGTCTAAACTCCTTCCTGTTCTTTTCATAACCCCTTTCTGCGGGTTTTATTTCACTGCAACCGCTTCTACTTCACAAAGCACTCCTTTGGGAAGCTCCTTCACCGCCACACAGCTCCTGGCAGGCTTGGAGACAAAATATTCCTCATATACCTGGTTAAAGGCCCCAAAGTC
The DNA here is from genome assembly GCA_910586955.1 of uncultured Lachnospiraceae bacterium. Taxonomy (GTDB): domain Bacteria; phylum Bacillota; class Clostridia; order Lachnospirales; family Lachnospiraceae; genus Laedolimicola. The sequence goes on from CAJUMM010000097.1 coordinate 1,742, forward strand.
TGCCATATCTGCCAGAAAACAAGTGGTCTTAATCACATGTTCATACCCGATTCCTGCAGCTTTCAGGATCTCTCCTACGTTTTTGCAGCTCTGCCGGGCCTGGGCTTCGATTCCCTCCGGAATCTCGCCGGTCTCAGGCACAATGGGAATCTGGCCGGAGGAAAACACAAATCCGTTGGCCTCATATCCCTGGGAATAGGGCCCTATGGCTGCAGGCGCTTTCTCTGTTGACAATACTTTCATCTCTTATCTCCTCTTTTCTATAGTTCTATTAACCTTCCGGCGCAGGTTCCTGGGGAGCTCCTTCACCGCCTTCCCCGCCCTCCGGCGGAACGCCTATCTCACCTGGAACGCCTCCTTCCGTGGGCTGCATAATTCCTCCTATGACATTTCCGGGATGCAGTTCACAGGATTTGGCAATCAGCGGCGAACCGGACACGCTGTTGTTTTCCGGCATCAAGGTAATAATCCGATCCTCTATGCTGGTACAGGCATCCGTGGCAAGCTGTCCGCTCTCAATGCAGACCGTTCCTACCCGATGGACATCACAGTATTCCGTGGGGACCGTTCCGGCCGCAAAGTATTCGCTCTTCACCAGGCCGTCACACAGGCCGGGAATGGGCTTCTTTCCGGAGGCTCCGCAGACTGTGCCGCTGGTAATGGAATCCGGCCTGGGGAAATCCTTATTTTCCAGCTCCTCATGAATCCTGGACATAACCTGTCTCCACAAGGTCAGATGGTACGTGGTATTGGCAAGCTGATGGTTATTGTCGAAACCGCCCCAGACGCCCGCCGTATAATAGGGGGTAAAACCTACGAACCAGATATCCCGGTTATCCGAAGTCGTACCTGTCTTTCCGGAAATGGCCATACCCGGAAACCGGGCCCGCCCTCCGGTACCCTGATTCACTACATCCTTCATGGCACTGGTCAGAAGCCATGCCGTGCTGTCCTTCAGCACGGTCCTGGTCTTAGGCTGGGTATTGTCAATCAGCACATTTCCGTCGTGATCCAGGATCCTGGTGTACAGCACCGGCTTCGTATAGACGCCTCCGTTGGCAATCGTCGCATAAGCCGCAGTCAGTTCCAGATTGGTCACACCGTTGGTGATACCGCCCAAAGCCATCGCCTGGGTATAGTCGTTCAGGCCGTTCACCGTCTCCTTCTGCATGGTGGTAATACCCAGGTTTTCCAGGTAAGTAATACCCAGGGCCGGTGTAATGTCCGTCAAAGTCTTTACCGCCAGGATATTCATGGACTGTTCGATTCCCTTGCGGATGGAAGTCCATCCCTGATACGCCTCGCCGTTCCAGTTCCGCACAGGCCTTCCGTTAGCATAATTATAGGGACCGTCAAACTGAGTGGTGGCCAGGGTCATTCCCGCCGTATCCAGGGCAGGCGCATAGGTGGACACTGGCTTAAACGTGGATCCGGGCTGGCGGGTGGTATCTACCGCCCGGTTCAGGGAAAGGCTCACCGTCTTCTCTCCCCGTCCTCCTACGATTCCCTTCACGTACCCCGTGGCCTGATCCATCACCACCAGGGACGCCTGAGGCTGGGGCGTCAAATCAATCCGCTCATAGACCGTATCCTCCGGTCCCACTACTGCGGCTTTATAAGTCTCAATATGGGCCAGGGCGTCCTCTTTCGTATCAAAGAGAGCCTCGAAATTAGAGCGCTCGTTCTCCTTAAAATATTTCTCAAACATCTGGGTGCTGTGGTTGATCTGCTCACCGTCCGGCTTCACCACCGTCAGGGCATAGTCCAGTCCCACATAAACATTCTGTGGATAATTCTCCTCATTGGCCATCTCCTCATCCATAATCTTCTGGATAGCCGGGTCCTGGGCCGTCTCAATGGTCAGGCCGCCGTTATAGACCAGATTATAAACCTGCTGGGAGTTGTAGCCTTTGATCTCCTGGAGATCATGCAGCACCTGCTCAATGGTTGCATCCACATAATAGGAATACACCTCGGCCACGCCCGTAATCTCATTGGTATTCTGAATCCGGGCATAGACATCATCAGCCATAGCCTCGTCATACTCACTCTGGCTGATAAATTCCTGTTCCAGCATGTACTGCAGCACAGTCTCCCGCCGCTCCCGGTTCTCCTCCGGGTAGCTCACCGGGTTATTGCCCACCGGATTTTTTGCAATTCCCGCAATTACCGCCGCCTCGGAAATGGTCAGTTCACTGACATCCTTGTTAAAATAGCGGTTGGCCGCCGCCTGGATCCCCAAGCTGTTCTGCCCCAGGTTGATGGTGTTCAGATATGCTTCCAGGATCTCGTCCTTGGTCATAATCTCTTCCAGCTTCACCGCCAGATACTGCTCCTGAAGCTTTCTCTCAATCTTCTCCGCCGGCGTACTCTCGCTCATAAAGTCAAACACGTTATTTTTCAAAAGCTGCTGGGTAATGGTGCTGGCGCCTTCGGTCTTCTTAAAGCCGCTGGCCACGGCACGGACACCTGCCCGGAGCATGCCCTTTAAGTCAATTCCGTTGTGCTCATAAAAACGCTGGTCCTCAATGGCTACAAAGGCCTCCTGCACATGCTTGGGAATCTGCTCGATATCTACCCAGATACGGTTGGAACCGGCCGTAATAAGCTCCGCCGTCTTATTACCTTGGGCATCCACAATGATGGACTTGTACCCCCTGGGAATCACGCTGGCGCTGTCAATATCCGGCGCATTATCCAGAACGCCTTTTACCACGCCCAGCCCTGCGCACAGCACCACCACGCCGGCGGCCAGCATACAAACGAGAAACGCTTTTATAAATAATACACTTGCTTTTTTGCTTATTTTTGCGGCTTTGGAGTTCACAGACTTCTGTTTCTTTGAAGTTCCACGTTTTCCATAATTCATTTTGCAGCCTCCTCTTATATCCCCCTATTATAGCAAAAAGTATCCCTCAAATAAAGGGAAAAATTAAAATTCATAATTTCTTGCGTTTTCCCTAAGCATTCTTTATAATGTTTTTAATTCCTGCGACAGCTTTCGACACGCTTCTCAAACAATGTCCTGTATAATACTTTTCAAATCCAGCAAGTGAAAAGGAGAGTATGATGCAAAAGGAATTTTTGATTGAGACACGCTCTGTTGCAGACGAAAAAGGAACCCTGCTGAATCTGAAATACTACCTGATTGAAGAGGAACCGCCCCAGTCCGCCGCCCCTCTCTACCGCATCTGTATCAAGAAATCCATGGCCGAACGCCCCGGCGTGGAGGAGACAGAAAGTACGCCCCCCGTCTCCGACTCGGAGCTTTTTACCCGCCAGGTCTTAAAACGGCTCATCCAGAATGCAGTCACACCGGTCTGCCTTCTGGAGATTGTGGACGACATGATTACCCGGGAGGACGGACAGGCTTCCTGAAAGGAGCCCCATGGAGGAAACATATAAATTTACCCATGCCCCCGGCATAGGAGAAATCATAGAAAAGAAATCACGTTTTATCGCCTCCGTAGCACCTGTAAAAACGGAAGAGGAGGCTTTGAAATTTATAGAAGGATGCAGAAAGCAACACTGGGACGCCTCCCACAACTGCACCGCCTTCACCATCGGCAGAAGGCACCAGCTTACCCGCTGCAGCGATGACGGGGAACCGGCCGGAACTGCCGGAAGGCCCATGCTGGATGTACTCCTGGGAGAGGATATCCATGACACTGCCGTGGTCGTCACCCGCTATTTCGGCGGCACCCTTCTGGGAACCGGCGGCCTGGTACGCGCCTATTCCAAAGCAGTCCAGGAAGGCCTGCGCCAGGCCGTGATTCTAAAAAAACACAGGGGAACCCGTCTCTATATACATACGGACTATAACGATTTCGGCAAAGTACAATATCTCTTGGGACAGGACAAACTCCCCATCCTTTCCTCCGCCTATACGGACAGCGTCTCTTTGGAGATCCTGGTTCCCTGCGCCGCCTTATCCGGCTTGATGCGCAATCTCACGGACGCAACCGGCGGCCGGGCAGAGCTGGAGCCGGGAGACACATGCTGGTATGCCGTATCAAAAGAAGAAATACTTTTGTTTGAGGAGGACGAAGCATGAAGCTTTCTTCATTCCGAAAACGAAATTGCAAATTTCTGATTATCTTTGTCTCAGGCCTGGTGTTCTTTCCGGCATTTTTTCTGATGGAAAACTATGTGGCCGGGCAGACGGCTAACCCGGCCCTCCGCCTTTGCATCAACGAAGTCTGCACCTGTAATCCGGGTACAGGCAGGGAAGGCTATACCTCATATGAGGACTATATTGAGCTCTATAACCCTACGGACCAGGAAATCTCCCTGGAAAACATGTACCTTTCCGATACAAAAAAGAATTACACTCTGGCTCCTCTGCCTGAGGATGTAATCGAACCCGGCGGCTATTATGTACTATACGCTTCCGGTACTGCAAAATCCCCGGAGGAGGAATGCTGTCCATCGCTGCCTTTCCGTCTCTCCGGGGAAGAATCCCTGTATCTCTGCTACTGTGAGGAACCTTCCGGAAGTCCCCTCCGTCTGTTTCTGGCAGACTCCGTCTTTCTTCCGTCCCTTCCTCCCAACGCCGTGTACGCCCGGAAGGAAGACGGCGGGAATGAGTTTGCGGCTATGCGCCCCTCTCCCGGATGTTCCAACAGCATTTCTACTCTCGTTTTAGGGGATCCTGTATTGTCGGCAGAAAGCGGTTTCTACGAGACCCCTTTCTCTCTTACCCTCTCTTCACCGGAAGGCTTTACTGTCCGCTACACCCTGGACGGAAGCGAGCCCTCCTTTGATTCCCCCATCTTCACGGAGCCGCTGATTCTGTCTGATCCCAGCCCTTCGGAAAACCGGTACTCCGCCCGGGAAGATATTGCCGCCCCGATTACCGCTTATGCCGCTCCCTCCGATCCGGTGGACAAAGCCGTGATCCTGCGCGCCGCCGCCTTTGATGAAAAGGGCAATTACAGCAACACCGTCACAGCCTCCTATTTTATCGGCTTTTGCGAAAAAGAAGGCTATGATGATATTTCCATTCTCTCTATCACAGCAGAGCCGGAAGATCTTTTCGGCTCCGACAGAGGTATCTATGTCCTGGGTTCCCGGTATGACGATGCCCGGGAGGCTCTCCTGGTTTCCCCGGACATGATCTGGACACAGCTTCTTGACTACACCAATTACAACCTTTCCGGACCGGACTCCGAGCGAACCGCCCATCTGGACTTTTTCGGTACGGATCACTCCCTGGCTCTCACCCAGGAATGCGGAATCCGCATACGGGGAAACGAATCCCGGAGCTTCCCCCAGAAAAGCTTTTCTCTCTTTTCCCGCAGCCGCTATGGGGCTAAAACTTTCACTCCCGGTTTTATTGAAAATGAATTTTCCTCTTCGGATATAATTTTAAATACGAGCCAGGATCTGAAAAAGGTATTTTTCTTTTCCCTGGTGAATGACCGGGAAGCCGCCGTCCAGCAATATCTTCCCTGCCAGGTATTTCTCAACGGGGAATACTGGGGCATGTACTATCTGATGGAAAAATACTCCGCCGAATGGATAGGGGAAGTCTACCATCTGGATCCGGAAAATATCCTTCTTATCAAAGCCACCCGGGAAGTCCAGGACGGCAACCCGGAAGATATTTCCCGATTCCGGGAACTCCGTGACTATCTAACCCTGGATATGTCCGATCCGGAAATCTATGAAGGCCTTCTGGAACAGATGGATATGCAGAGTTTTATTGACTGGATGTGTATCAACATTTATATAGCCAACACAGACAGCAAGCCTTTGGGCGGCAATGTATTCACCTGGCAGGCCACTGTTCCCGACGGCAGCAGCTACGGTGACGGGAAATGGCGGTGGATGCTCTATGATCTGGATTCCTCCCTGGGAGTGGGTATCCAGCTTCCCGATACACCCGCCTACGCCATTGACTCCTTTACCGAGCATGCCGGTTTCGCCCCCTGCGGTTTCCTGGACGACGATCCCATGCCTGCCCTGATGGAAAACGAAAACTTCCGCCGGCAGTTTGTGCTTACTTTCATGGATCTGGCAAACGAAAATTTCCAGGCTTCCAAAGCCTTGGCTCTGCTGGATTCCATAGAATCCCGGTATGCCGGCTGTGCGGACAAAAGCTATGCCAGATGGAACACCAATCCCGCAGACCTTCCTTTCCATGAACAGATAGAGGAACTGCGCCGATTCTTTACAGACCGTTATGAAGCCATTGTCCCCTGCCTTGCCGAACACTTTTCCCTGGAGGGCAGCCTTGTACCTCTCTCCCTCTCCTCAAACATGCCCCAGGGAGGAACCGTAAGGCTCAATACCTTGAGGCCGGATTTGGAAGCCGGGGAATGGACCGGAAATTATTATACGGATTACCCCGTAACCCTTACGGCCGAAGCTTCTGAGGGATTTGTCTTTCAGGAATGGGAGATCTCCGGCGCCGCTGTCACGGCAGGAGACAATTACTCTGAGAACATACAGATACGGCTCCGGGATGGAGAAAATCAAGTCCGGGCCGGATCTTTTCAGAACTCCCCTGACTGAAAAGATCCGGCCCCTGAGCCACAGCAAAAGAGCCCTGCGGAATCTCTCCGCAAGGCTCCTGCATTTTTTATCTCTTAATCTGCCCGTAATAAGCATTTGCTCCATGCTTTCTTAAAAAATGCTTATCCTGTATCACCTGGGGAGCCGGAGCTACCCCTGGCTTCAAAAGCTCCGTGCGGCAGGCCATCTTCGCCACTTCCTCCAGCACCACCGCATTGTGTACGGCGTTATCCGCATCCTTACCCCAGGTAAAGGGGCCGTGATTGGTACAGAGAACACCGGGAATGTGCATAGGATTCTTTCCCTGGAAGGTCTCGATAATCACAAGGCCCGTATTCTTCTCATACTCCCCGTTAATCTCCTCTTCCGTAAGGCTTCTGGCACAGGGAATCTCCCCATAGAAATAATCCGCATGGGTGGTTCCATAACAGGGAATGCTGCGCCCCGCCTGGGCCCAGGAGGTAGCCCAGGGAGAATGGGTGTGTACAATTCCCCCTACCTCCGGGAACGCCTTGTAGAGCTCCAGGTGGGTAGGCGTATCGGAAGAAGGATTGTAATCCCCCTCCACCTTATTGCCGTCCAGGTCCATAACCACCATATCCTCCGGCCTGAGCTCGTCATAATCCACGCCGCTGGGCTTGATAACGAACAGGCCGGAAGCCCGGTCGATTCCGCTGACATTTCCCCAGGTGTAAGTAATCAGCCCTCTTCTGGGGAGCTCCATATTTGCTTCATAAACCTGTTTTTTCAGTTCTTCCAACATCTCTATTCATTCTCCTTTTTGTCCAGTAATGCCCGCATGGTACGGTTGGCAAAGAAAAGGTCCTCTCTCCAGTCCTCCTTGCCCAGATACCAGAATTCCGTCACAAATTTCCGTACTCCCATTGCCCAGGCCGTGTCAATCATAGCCGGGAAATCCACCTGGCCCTCCCCGTACATCATATCCCGGAATTTGCCCGGAACCGTCTCTTTCAAGTGCATAGCCACAATATGCCCGTTACAGCTTTTCAGATCCTCCTGCACGTCCGTTCCATAGGAAATCGCCGCATTGTTAATATTGCCGCAGTCAGGGTAAACATTCAAATACACGGAATTTACCTGTTTCACATAATTCATTGATTTCCCGCAGGTATTCATAAACTCTGTTTCCATAGTTTCAAAGCCCATAAGAACCCCTGCTTTCGCCGCCATCAGCGTACATTTCTTCAGGTTTTCCCCGAACCGGGCCGCCGTCTCCGGCGTGGACTCGTCATAATACACATCATAACCGGCAAGCTGGATAATGCGCACTCCCAAATCATCCGCCAGCTGGATGGCTTTCTCCATGATCTCCATTCCCCGTGCGCAGACGGCCGGATCACTGCTTCCGATAGGATATTTCCGGTGGCCAGATCGGAAGAGCGTCGTGTAGGGAAAGAGTGTAGATCTCGGTGGT
>CAJUMM010000098.1 GCA_910586955.1 uncultured Lachnospiraceae bacterium
AGACCGAGAACATCACCGCAGCCGAGAGCCGTATCCGCGACGTAGACATGGCGAAGGAAATGATGGCCTACACCAAGAACAACATCCTGGTTCAGGCTTCTCAGGCTATGCTTGCCCAGGCAAATCAGGTTCCTCAGGGAGTTCTGCAGTTACTGCAGTAAAGCTGAACAATCACGAAAAACGTCAGTCTTTGGACTGGCGTTTTTCTTCTGCCTGGAGAATCATTTCCCGTAATTTCGCAAAAGCCTCCTGAATGCCTCCCACCTCATTGATCACACCCTCCTCAACAGCCTGTTTTCCTACCAGCACGGAACCTACGTCTTTCGTCAGCTCTCCTGTCTCCAGCATCAGCTTTAAGAGGCGCTGCTCTGAAATCCGGCTGTGGGCTGTAATAAAGCCGGAGATGCGGTCCTGGATCTTCTGGAAATAATCGAAGGTCTGGGCTACCCCAATGATCAGTCCGTTCATGCGCACCGGGTGAATCATCATGGTTCCTGTGGGAACGATAAAAGAATAATCCGTGGATACGGCTAAGGGAACGCCGATGGAATGGCTTCCCCCAAGAACCAGGGAGACCGTAGGCTTGCTTAAGGATGCAATCATCTCCGCAATGGCAAGCCCGGACTCCACATCCCCTCCTACGGTGTTGATGAGCACCAAAAGCCCCTGGATTTTTTGACTGTCTTCCAGAGCCGCCAGCTGGGGAATTACATGCTCGTACTTGGTGGTCTTGGAATTGGAAGGCAGGCACTCATGCCCTTCAATCTCCCCGATAATGTTCAAGAGATGAATCTTGGTCTCTCCCTCCTCTAAGGTAAGCTGCCCAAAATCCTCCACCTGTTTATCCCGGCTCTCCTGCTGTTCCGTCTCCTGCTGCTTGTCCTCCCGGTTCTTCGTCTTCTTCTCTTCACTCATAAAAAATCAGCCTCGCTTCCATATATACTAAACATAGCATGGGTTGCAAGGCTGATTTTTATTCTATTAAGATACTTGAAAATATCTTTCCTTATATGTATTGGAATCTACCACAAAGACTTGGCAGTTCAGCCACGCTAATTTCCGTCTGATGCTGTTCTGAAGCCTGGACATCATCATTTTCTTGCTCCGGCTCTTTACTCCGCTGGCTTCAAAATTTCCCTCCAAAAACAAAATCACAAGAATTTTCTTTTTATCCGCAGGAATCTTGGAGTCATTTAGTCCAAACCAAAACTTCCGAAGCTCCGCTGCCTTTTCCATCTTCCCGGATTTAGTCCAGGCCCCGGCCAGGCACGCAATGGTAGATACAACTTTTTTTGTTACTTCTATATCCAGGCTATCCCGGTTACTCACGTCCAAATCTCTTGGTGCCGAATGGATTCTGCTGTTATTAACACTGGTTCTCCAAAGATTTTCCCCTTCATGTCCGCTGCAGTTTTTCACTTCAATAAACTGGAAAACTTCTTTGGAATCCGCCAGAATATCTACCCCTTTCGCTGACAATAGTTTATTAAATTCTTTGCGGTAAAATTCACAATCATCAAATTTTACCGCACAAACCTCTGAAGGAAACAAAAATTTCAAATCACTTTCTTCAATTACCATAGAGCAGCTCCTGTTCTCTGTCGTAAAGCTGGTCAAACTCCTCCATCACCGCATTATGCTCCAAAGCATCCAAGCGTTCCGCAGTCTCACACGCAATACCGTTCTCCGTCTTATTCAAAGAGATAAAACAATACTGCAAGGGATTTTTATCTGCATTCTTGTAGGCAGCCGCCATCTGAAACTCCTGCTGTACAAAATAATTGTGAGTTGTTACAAAAACCTGCACTCCCATCTGAGCCAATACAATAATAGCGTCCGTCAGCGGCTTGATCATCCTGGGATTCATATTGGTTTCCGGCTCATCCCAGAAAAGAACCGAATTTTTAGAAAGTCCTCCTGATAAAATCAAATACATGATTGTAGCCAGTTTCCGGTATCCCTCAGAAACCAGTCCCATTTCAAATTCTCCGGCTTCTTTTACTTTTAAATAAAATTTTTTATCTTTCTGGACAATACTCCCGTTAACGATGTTTTCAAAACTCTTCAAAACTGCATTCTGCTCTTGGGTATTGGCTCCTTTCCGCAGAGGCCTTTCCAGCATTCTGGCTAAATCATAATAAGTTTCTTCGAATGCAATATGGTATTCGTCATATAAAGCGCCAAAATTTTCCGTTGAGGATATAATCTCTTTGGGAGGCAGGTACACCGGAGATACATTTTTCACATCCGGCTTGTAATACCGTATAATATCCATATGGGACTCCTGGCGGTTTCCAAAACCAATCTCCAAACAGTTCTCTTTCTCCAACTCCATCCGGATTTCCGTTCTGTTACTTCCCCGTTTCCTTCTAACTAATCTCCCGATTGCTTCGTTATCCGGACGAAACACCCCCTGGAACTTACCCACCAGCATAGTTTCTATCTTCTCTTTCGTCAAATCACCCTTTGATACTCCGGCACTGGAACACCCCTTCATACAGGAGTAAAGCAATTTAATCAAAGCCGTCTTTCCTGTACTGTTCTCACCGCTGATAATATTTATGTGAGGGGAAAACCGAATATCCAGATTTTGAAAAAGCATAAAGTCCTTTAACTGCAATCTCTTTATTTTCACTCGAATATCCTCATTCTTTCTAAACAAAAATCAGCCTTGTTTCCACACATGCCAATCACAGCACGACCCACAAGGCTGACATCTATTCCCGCTAAACCCTCTCCAAGGCCTGCTCCAAATCCTCAATGATATCCTGGGGATCCTCAATCCCCACGGAAAGCCGGATCATGCCGGGCGTAACCCCAGCCTCCAGAAGCTGCTCGTCCGTCATCTGGCGGTGGGTGTGGCTGGCCGGGTGCAGGACGCAGGTGCGGGCATCCGCCACATGGGTCACGATAGCCGCAAGTTTTAAACTGTCCATAAAGCGGACTGCTTCCTCTCTGCCGCCTTTAAGGCCGAAGGAAATCACGCCGCAGGTACCTTTGGGCATATATTTCCGGGCCAGGGCATAATAGGAATCTCCGGGAAGCCCTGCAAAGTTTACAAATTCTACTTTCTCATGGGCGTGAAGGAACTCCGCCGCCGCTTTCGCATTGCTGCAGTGCTTCTCCACACGCAGGGTCAGTGTCTCCAGCCCTACGTTTAAGAGAAATGCGTTCATAGGTGACTGGATACTCCCCAGATCCCGCATCAGCTGGGCCGTTGCCTTGGTAATAAAGGCCAGCTTGCCGAAGCGCTCCGTGTAGACAACCCCGTGGTAGGTGGGATCCGGCGTAGTCAGCCCGGGAAACTTGTCCTTGTAGGCGTCCCAGTCAAAATTTCCGCTATCCACGATGCAGCCGCCCACCGCCATGGCATGTCCGTCCATGTACTTGGTGGTGGAATGGGTGACAATATCGGCTCCCCATTCAAAAGGACGACAATTCACCGGGGTGGCAAAGGTATTGTCCACAATCAAAGGACAACCGTGCTTATGGGACAGCCTGGCAAATTTTTCAATGTCCAGGATTACCAGGGCGGGATTTGCAATGGTCTCTCCCACCACCGCCTTGGTGTTGGAGCGAAACGCCGCCTCAATCTCTCTCTCCGGGGCGTCGGGATCCACGAAGGTGCAGTCAATCCCCAGCTTTTTGATGGTAGCCGCATACAGGTTAAAGGTTCCCCCGTACACCTTGGCGGAACAGATAATGTGATCCCCTGCTTCGCAGAGATTGGCAATGGTATAGAAGTTTGCCGCCTGGCCGGAAGAGGTGAGCATGGCTCCTGCCCCGCCCTCCAGCTGGGCAATCTTTGCCGCCACGCAGTCATTGGTGGGATTCTGGAGACGTGTATAGAAATAGCCGCTCTCCTCCAGGGCAAACAGCCTCCCCATCTCCTCGGAAGTATCGTATTTAAAGGTAGTGCTCTGATAGATAGGAAGCACCCTGGGCTCTCCTTTCCCCGGCTTCCATCCCCCCTGTACACAGATTGTATCCGGCCTCATGCCATATACCTTCCTTTCAGATCATATACCATAGCCATATACTGTTCCCTGCAGGCTTCCTGCTTTCCTTCCTCAATCAACCGCACACAGGGGGACAGATACCGCTCCCAGATCTCCGCGTAAACCTTCTGTGCCTCCCCGGAGCGCCGGATACGGTTCACAATCGTAGGTGCGATATTGTAATACTCCTTCACAAGCTCCGCCCCGTCTGCCCTGGAAAGAAGGTAGCCGTCCCGGTAAGAGCGCAGGAGCTCCAGCTCATAGCAGTCGTCCGCTTTCCCCTGGCTCTCGCAGACCGCCGTGGTGATGTAGCAGTATTTCCGATGGAAACCGCTCTCAATCTTCTCGAAGCTCGCCTTTCCCACGGAGGTTTTAAAGGCTCCATTCCACTTCTCCACCAGAAGATCCGTCAGAGGCTCCGCCGAAGGGTACTTCTGCTCCAGAACCGCCGGAAAGAGAAAGACAGCCAGAATCATATTGTAGTTGATCTGCTGCTCGCTCCGCTTCCCCTTCTTGGGAATGCGCTCTAACTCCCCCGCCGTCACATCCACCAGGCGGTCCGCCAGCTTCTCCAGCCACTTCTGTCCTTCTCCTTCCCCCTTTTCCTCCTCTGCCTGATAGACCTGTTCAATGGCTTCCAGGACCTCCAGATGCTTTCGCAGATAAGCCTGAAAAGCCTCCGGGTAACGATCCTTCTTAAAGGAAGTCAGCGGGTTTCCGGCTTCCAGAAGCATGTCCGTGATTCCCTGCATGGCTTTGTTATAGTACTCTCCGTATACAACGATATCCATTTGTTACTCCTCCCAGTTGTGGTAAACACTCTGGACATCATCATCCTCGTCCAGCAAATCCAGGGTCTTCTGTAAGCTCTTAATGTCTCCCTCATCTGTAAGGGCCACATAGTTCTGGGGAATCATGGTCACTTCCGCCTGGGCCATGGGGATCCCCTGCTCCTCCAGGGCCTGTCTCACCTGGCCGAACATGTCCGGATCCGTGAGAATCTCAAAGCTGTCCTCCTCCTCGGAGAAGTCCTCCGCCCCTGCGTCCAGAGCCATCATCATCAAATCGTCCGGATCCAGTTCACACTCCTCCCGGTCAATGATAATCTGCCCCTTCTGATCGAACATATAGGAAACGCAGCCTTTGGTCCCTACAGAGCCGTTTCCCTTGGTAAAGGCGCTGCGCACATTGGCCGCCGTCCGGTTCTTATTGTCTGTCAGGGCATCCACAATAATGGCAATGCCGCTGGGCCCGTAGCCCTCGTAGGACACGTACTCGTAATTTACCGCACCTGCATTTCCCGCCGCCTTCTTAATGCCCCGGTCAATGGTATCGTTGGGCATATTGTTGGCCTTGGCCTTGGCAATCACGTCCCGCAGGCGGCTGTTATTGGCCGGATCCGCCCCGCCCTCTTTCACGGCCACTGCAATCTCACGGCCGATAATGGTGAAAATCTTTCCCTTGGCCGCATCGTTCTTTTCCTTCTTATGTTTAATATTCGCAAATTTCGAATGTCCAGACATAAAACGCTCCTTTTTCTCTTGTTCTTTTCTGCCTGCAGATGCTCCCAAATGCAGGCGTTCTTATCTATTTTATCACTATTTAACCGGGATAGCAAGGGCTTATGTATCCAATTCCAGGCTTACCCGCAGGGCCCGGTTTACCTGCTCCAGCACCCCTTCATCCAAATGGCAGACCTTGTCTTTCAGTCTCTGCTTGTCAATAGTCCGGAGCTGTTCCAGCAAAATCACGGAATCCTTCACAATCTGGCAGGTCCTGGAGCTGAGCTCCACATGGGTGGGCAGTTTCGCCTTGTTCATCTTGGAAGTAATCGCAGCCACAATTACCGTAGGACTGTGACGGTTGCCCGTATCATTCTGGATCACCAGCACCGGACGGACGCCTCCCTGCTCCGAGCCCACCACGGGCCTAAGATCTGCATAATAAATATCACCCCGTCTGATAATCAATTTTCTCACACTCCGATTTCAGAAATTCTTCCGGCTGTATTCTGCCAGCCATATCTCCAGTATTTCCAAAATCTTCAAGAGTATTCGCCGGATTTTAAAAACTGCGGATCTCTTCCGGCCTTACCTCCCTGCCGCCCCTTAAATAAACCCTGGGGACCCGCTTGGAGATGCAGCAGACAAACTCATAATGAAAACGCCCGGACCACCGGCAGAGCTCCTCCAAAGGCAGGCCTTCCCCGAAAAGAGTTACCTCCATCCCGGTTTCCGCCTCCGGGATCTCCGTCACATCCACCATAAACTGATCCATGCACACCCTTCCCCGGATGGGCGCCCTCTTCCCGGAAATCAGCACGAAGCCTTTTTGCGACAGGCTTCTTGGATAACCGTCCCCGTATCCCACGGGAATGGTGGCAATCCGCCGGACGCTGTCCGCCTCATAGAGCCCGCCGTAGCTCACCTGAGTCCCGGGAGCGATTTCCTTCACTTGGACAATATGGCTCTTAAGCTCCATAGCCGGAAGCAAAGCTACCGGAACCTCCCCCATTTCCGCCGAAGGATAGAGGCCGTAGAGGGCAATTCCCGCCCGGACCAGACCGAAATGGGCCTCCGGGAAGTTAAGGATTCCCGCACTGTTGGAGCAGTGATACAAGGGGAAATCCATCCCACTCTCCCGGCAGGCTTTTACAAACTTCCGGTAACGCAAAAGCTGCTGTTCTCTAAAGGTTTTATCCTCCTCATCCGCCCGGGCAAAATGGGTGAAAAGACCCTCCAGCTCAAGGCCCGGAAGCTCCCGGATCTTCCGGATCTCCTCCACGCTTTCCTCCCGGTCCGCAAAACCGATGCGGCTCATGCCGGTATCCACCTTGATATGAACCTTAAGGGTCTTTCCCTGACGCAGAGCTTCCTTGGAAAGCTCCCGGGCCATGTCCCACCCAAAAACCGTGGGCCTTAGATCCTGCTCTACGATATCTTTATAGGCCTCCAAAAAAGCATAGCCCAGAATCAGGATCGGCTTTTTCACTCCGCCGGCCCGAAGCTCAAGGCCTTCCTCTACCGTGGCCACCGCAAATCCCCAGATATATTCTTTGGGCTCCATCAGTGCCGCTATGGGCATTGCCCCGTGGCCGTAGCCGTCGGATTTAATAACGGCCATCATCCTGGTTCCCTGGGACAGATTTGCCTTCATAGCCTCAAAATTTGCCTCAATCCGATCCAAATCTACGTAAGCTGCTATGCGTTTTGTACCCTTCATGTTAATCTCCTTTTATTACTAGTATATGTGTTCCCGCCCGGGATGACAGAACCCTTTTCCCTGCCTGTCCGGACACAAAAGACAAAGGGCCGTTGTCTTTAACAAACAGCCCTTCCTGCATTTCCTCACGGATGCTCCCGCTCATAGCGGGTAATATTGTAGGAAAGCTGCATCAGGCTCTCCGACAAGTGTACGCTCTCCACCAGCACATCCTCCGGCACTTTCAGGTCAATGTGGGCGAAATTCCAGATGGCCTTGATCCCGTACCGCACCAAAAGCTCCGCCATCTCAGAGGCTTTGGACTTGGGCAGGGTCAGAGCCGCAATCTGGATCTCCTCCTCCCGGATAAAACGCTCCAGATCCTCCAGCATATGAATCTCAATGCCCCGGACGCTCAAGCCCTTTAAGACCGGATTTACGTCGAAAATACCCTTGATCACAAAACCCCGCTTCTCAAAAGCCACATAGTTGGCAAGGGCCTGTCCCAGGTTTCCCCCTCCCACAATGATCATATTGTGCTTCCGGTCCAATCCCAGAATCTTTCCGATTTCTTCATATAAATAGGCGACGTTGTATCCGTATCCCTGCTGGCCGAAGCCGCCGAAATTATTCAGATCCTGCCGGATCTGGGATGCCGTCACATTCATTCGTGCACTCAGTTCGCTGGAAGAAATCCGCTCTACACCGCTCTCCAAAATCTCTCCCAGGTATCGGTAGTATCGGGGAAGGCGTTTGATGACCGCCTTCGAAATTTCTCTCTCCTCCATAATCTTCCTGTCCTTTATATCTTTTCTCTGCCTTTTTTATTATAAGCTATGGGGCAAAAAGCTGTCAATGTATTTGTAGGATTTTTCACAAAGTTGTTGCTTTTTCTCTCTTTTCTTATATAATGGAACATAGCGGATTGCCGCAAATTGGGGAAATAAAGAGGTTTTTTATGATACTGGCATGTCAGAATATCAACAAGTCCTTCGGGACGGACGCGATCCTTAAAAGTGCATCTTTTCATATAGAAGAACGGGAAAAGGCCGCCGTGGTAGGCGTCAACGGAGCCGGGAAATCCACCCTGCTGAAAATCATTGTGGGGGAGCTGGAGGCGGACTCCGGGGAGGTGGTCCTGGCCAAAGGAAAATCCCTAGGCTATCTGGCCCAGCACCAGGATCTTAAGAGCGGAAGTACCATCTATGAGGAGCTTCTGTCCGTAAAGCAGGATGTTATCCGTCTGGAAGAGCGGATCCGGTCTCTGGAGCTAGAGATGAAGCACCTTGCAGGAGAGGAATTAAAGACTGCCCTGGATACCTATACCCGCCTGAACCAGGAATTTGAGCAGAAAGACGGCTACGCCTACAAAAGTGAGGTTACAGGCGTCTTAAAAGGCCTGGGTTTTGAGGAAGGGGACTTTGCCAAGGGGATTGACACCCTCTCCGGAGGACAGAAAACCCGGGTGTCCCTGGGAAAGCTTCTCCTCTCCCGCCCGGACATCATTCTTCTGGACGAGCCCACCAACCATCTGGATATGGCCTCCATCACCTGGCTGGAAACCTTTCTTCTCAACTACAGCGGAGCCGTGATCATTGTGGCCCACGACCGCTATTTCCTGAACCGGGTAGTGACAAAGATTATAGAAATCGAAGCCGGAACCTTAACCACCTTTCTGGGCAATTATTCCGATTACAGCGCAAAAAAAGCAAAGCTGCGGGAAGCTCAGATGACCGCCTGGCTGAACCAGCAGAAGGAAATCCGCCGCCAGGAGGAAGTTATCGCCAAATTAAAATCTTTCAACCGGGAGAAATCCATCCGCCGGGCGGAGAGCCGGGAGAAAATGCTGGAAAAAATTGTTCCTTTGGAAAAGCCTGTGGAGATCTCCTCGGAGATGCAGCTTCGCCTGGAGCCGGAAATTCAAAGCGGCAGCGACGTGCTCACCGTGGAAGGTCTTTCCAAATCTTTCGGCCCTCTCTCCCTCTTTGCAGATTTGAATTTCCAGATCAAGCGGGGAGAGCGGGTGGCCCTTATCGGCAATAACGGCACGGGAAAAACCACCATTTTAAAAATTTTAAACGGGCTCCTTCCTGCAGATCAGGGCTCCTTTGTCCTGGGCGCCAAAGTAAAAATCGGCTACTACGACCAGGAACATCATGTGCTTCACATGGAAAAAACCTTGTTTGAAGAAATCTCCGATACTTATCCGGACCTGGACAACACCCGGATCCGCAGTACCCTGGCTGCTTTTCTCTTTACCGGGGACGATGTGTTCAAGCGGATCGGTGATTTAAGCGGCGGAGAGCGGGGCCGGGTCTCCCTGGCAAAGCTTATGCTCTCCGAAGCCAATTTCCTGATTCTGGACGAGCCCACCAACCATCTGGATATCCAGAGCCGGGAGTGGA
>CAJUMM010000099.1 GCA_910586955.1 uncultured Lachnospiraceae bacterium
TGTGGCCACAGTTGCCCTGCTTGCCATTTAGCGGAACCCTCGATAAACGCCGCAAGATAGGCTTGCGTCCAGTCCCGTTCTTCTCGGGCCTGCTTGATAGCTAACCCTAATCCGTGAAAATCAAATCGTCTTTCATTTTGGTTCATTCTCATATCACCCTATATCATTGTACATTTCGGGTTGATTTATGAGAATGTAATTAAGTTGGTCAGGTATTTCAAATTGACGGAAGTTTTTTTATGGCTGAGCCTGCGGTAATGAAACATATTAAACAGATACACAGTAGCAATCTAACACAGCTACTATATTCAGAGTCAAAATATAATACTTTAACCCAAAATCAAAGAGAACTACTTGCTATGTTCTATTCCAAAATATCTGATAAGGATATGGCAAAAAAACTAAATGTGACAGAGGGCACAATTCGCAGGCAACGCTTTACATTCCGTGAAAAGGCAAAGCAAGCCATTGTAAACATGGGAGGCCTGATTGGCGTAAAAGATCCGGAGGCGCCCTATATTTTGAAAATAAAAGCAAACTGCATCAGCTTGGAAGGATTCTATACCTACGGCGGTTTAAACGGAAGGGATCTGGAATGCCTGGCAGAGGGCCTGTACGAGGGAATTGATGAAAACTGGCTTAGATACCGCATTGGAACCATGGAATATATCGGAGAACGGTTGGAGGAATACGGCATTCCCTATCAGTCACCTGTGGGAGGACACGGGATTTTCCTGGATGCGGCCAAGTTTTACCCTCAGCTTTCCTACAAGGAGTTTCCGGGACAGGTCCTGGCGGTGGAACTCTATAAAGAGTGCGGCCTTCGGGCCTGCGAGATAGGTTCCTATATGATAGGAAATCATCCGGATACGGGAGAGCAGTTAAAGTCTATGAATGAGTTTACGCGCAT
Source organism: uncultured Lachnospiraceae bacterium (assembly GCA_910586955.1). GTDB lineage: Bacteria > Bacillota > Clostridia > Lachnospirales > Lachnospiraceae > Laedolimicola. The sequence goes on from CAJUMM010000099.1 coordinate 911, forward strand.
TGCCATTCCCAGAAGAGTGTATACCCAGAGCCATTATGATATGGTGATCGAGGCGGTTTATGAAGTGTGGAAGCGCCGGGAATCTGTGAAACATGGCTACCGGATTGTCTGGGAACCCCCTGTCCTCCGGCATTTCCAGGCGGATTTGGAGCCTGCTGCATAATAGGCCGGTACCCAGGTTCCTGCCAAAAGGTTGTATTATTCTCCAAAAACAGATATAATGTTGACAATAGCTAGAAGAACGGAGAAATAAAAACCTAAGATGCCGGCAGAGAAGAGTAAATTTCAAAAGGAATTAGAGAGGCTCGCATCAAAACAGATTATCACAGTCATTGGGATTGGATGTCTGTTTTTTTGCGCTGCCATTTTCGGCAATACCCTGATGGAGCAGAGGATGAAACAGGAGCGGCACCTGGACGAGGTAACGGGAACTTTCCGGCAGGTCTGCAGTTCCGTCTCTTCCTTCCTCCAGGACGAAGAAAATGTGGAAGCTTTTTACAGCTGCATGGAAGGGCTGGAAAACGGGAACAGGCTCCAGTACCGGATTACCAAATACAATGTGGACGCTTTGGTGGGAATCAATCTGATTCTGGCCGGCCCCCAGGGCCAGATTCTCTTTTCCACCTTTCCGGAGGAGGTTTTGAACCTGCACCGGCAGGAATTTAACCAGATTGCAGATGTAAATGCCAAGGCCCAGGAGGGGAAGGTGTACCGGACCGTGTACTATTTTTCCGGGGAGACCTCCGAGTATGTGCTGATTCATCCCCTGTACCGGGACGGGACTTATCTGGGCAGTGCGGCGGCCTACTTAAAAGAGAGTGACTGGAACCGGCTGTTCCAGAAATACCAGTATGATATTATCCTGACTTCCGGAAGCGGGGACGTGATTTACTGCTCCAACATAAGCTTTACTTCCGGCAGCACCGTCAACAAATACCGGCCCAAGGAGATGGAGCGCTACTGCCAGGTGAATGACAGCCGTTATCTTACGGGAAGGCGTTATCTTTCCGAGCAGAATGTTTACCTCTATTCCTTTATCTACCAGCCTGAAAACGGAAGCTATATCCTGATCGGCATCTTGATTATTCTGGGGCTGGGCCTGGTCTGGATGGTGCTTTTTTTCCATCTTCTCCAGAAAATGGCGGAGAAGACCTCCCAGTCCGTGCGGATGCTGGTGGAGGAGATCCGGCTGATCCGGAAGAAGGACACGGAGCACGTGATACAGATTGAGACAGGGGACGAGATCGAAGAGATTGCAAGGCAGATCAATATGATGGTGGAAAGCGTCAATGAGCTGAACCAGAAAAACCTTTCTCTTCTGGAAATCAACAACCGCATGGAGATTCAGAACCTCCAGGCCCAGATCAATCCCCATTTTATCTACAACACCCTGGATAATATCCGCTTTCTCATTGTTCAGGACGCCCGGAAGGCGGACGAGCTTATCGGGAGGTTTACCCGGATCCTGCGCTACAGCATCAACAATACCAAGCAGACCACCTCCCTCCAGGAGGATATGGAGTATATCGAGGATTATCTGGTGATTCAGAAAACCCGCTTTGGGGAGCGCTTTTTGTGCGAGGTGGACATAGCTCCGGAGTGCGCCCGGGTTTTGGTTCCCAAACTGCTCTTGCAGCCTTTGATTGAGAACAGCCTGAAATACGGTTTCCGGAAGAAGCCTTCCATCCATGTACTTATCCGGGGATGGATGGAGGGAGAATACCTGGTGCTGAAGGTGGAGGACGACGGGCCGGGGCAGCCCAAATCCACCCTGGAGACCTTGATGGGGCTTCTGCGCTCAGGAGAGATCAATACGGCCCACAACGGTCTCCAGAACATCAACCGGAGGGTGATTCTGGAGTACGGCCATGACAGCGGCTTAAGCCTGGAGAGCCGGGAGGGCATAGGATTTACCGTGACGATCCGTCTGTGGATGAAAGGGGATGAGGAACATGTACAGCGTTCTATTGGTTGAGGATGAAGAGATTATACGGAAGGGAATCCGCAATTCCATTCCCTGGGAGGAATTTGGCTGCCGGGTCATCGGGGAAGCGGGAAACGGGGAGGAAGGAAAGAAGCTGATTGAGGAGCTGCGGCCGGACATTGTCATTACGGATATCAACATGCCTCTTTTGGACGGGCTTGCCATGCTGGCCCAGACGAAATTCCAGTACGACTATGCGGCGGTGATTCTCACAGGCTACTCGGAGTTTGAGTATGCCAGGGAGGCTATCCGCAACGGGGTTTCCAGCTATGTGCTGAAGCCTCTCAATACGGAGGAGATGAAGGAGGCTCTGGAGCAGGCCGTCCTGGAGTCTAAAAATATTTATTATCTGCGCCGGAGGAATGAGGCGGCAGGAGAGCCGGGCAGCGTCTCCCTTCTGGAGCAGGAGCATGAAAAAGAGATCCAGGATCCTCTGGTGGAACAGGTGCTGGCCTATATTGGAGCCAACTACCGGAATAAGATTACCCTTTCGGATCTGGAGCAGAGCCTCCACTATTCGGAGCGGTATATCAGCCGGCGGTTTCAGAAGGCCCTGGGCACTACCATCATCGAGTACCTGAACCGCTACCGCCTGCAGAAAGCCCTGGGGCTTTTGAAAGAGGGTAAAGTCCCCCTCTCCGAGGTGGGGTGGGAATGCGGAATCGGTGAGTACAAGTATTTCAACTATGTGTTTAAAAAGTATATGGGCTGCTCTGCCAAGGAATACCAGGGCAGGATCGGGTGAGGAAAAATACCGGACAGAATTTGTTCGGTATTTTTTCCGTTTGTTCGGAAATTTGGGTGGAAAAAGGGGGAGAAACCTTTTATGATGATACTATCATCTTAATTCAGCAGCGGCCCTAAGGGCGGCTGCGGGACATAAAAAGGAGGAAATTATGATGAAAAAGAGAAGTTTGGCACTGTTGTTGGCGGCTGTTATGGTAATGGGCCTGGCAGGCTGTGGCAAGAAGGCTGAGGAGCCGGCGGCTCCCGCAGAGACGGAAGCTCCCGCAGAAGGTGCAGGTGAGGAAGCCGGCGGCGAAGAGAGCGGTTCCGGATCCGAGCAGGTAGGCGGCGAGCTGGTGGTTTACTCCCCCAACTCCGAGGGACTTATCAATGCCACCATTCCGCTTTTCGAGGAGAAATACGGAATCACCGTTGAGGTAATCCAGGCAGGTACCGGCGAGCTGGTAAAGAGAATTGAGTCCGAGAAGAACGATCCCTATGCAGACGTTCTCTTTGGCGGATCCTGGTCCCAGATGTATGACAATGAAGATCTCTGGGAGCCGTATGTATCTGCCAACAATGACAGCGTGGTAGACGCTTACAAGAATGAGTGCGGTTTTATCACCAGCAACGTACTGGACGGCAGCGTACTCATCGTAAATACGGATCTCATCGGTGACATCGAGATCAACGGCTACGAGGATCTGCTGAATCCGGAGCTGAAGGGCAAGATTGCCACTGCAGACCCGGCCAACTCTTCCTCTGCATTTGCACATCTGACCAACATTCTTCTGGCCATGGGCGGTTATGAGGATGAGGCTGCCTGGGAGTTCGTAGAGAAGCTGTTTGAGAATGTTGACGGCAAGATCTTAGAGAGCTCTTCCGGTGTATACAAGGGAGTGGCCGACGGCGAGTACGTAGTTGGACTTTCCTACGAAGACCCCTGCGCCCAGCTGGTTAAGGACGGAGCGCCTGTGAAGATCGTGTACATGGAAGAGGGTACGGTTTATCTGCCCGCATCTGCTACCATTATCAAGGGAGCCAAGAACATGGACAATGCGAAGCTGTTCATGGACTTCATCCTGAGCGAAGAGGTACAGAATATCTGGGGAAGCACCCTGACCAACCGTCCGGTTATGAAGGATGCCCAGACCAGCGATTACATGGTTCCCTTCTCTGAGATCAAGGTAATCGAGGAGGATATTCCCTACGTGAGCACCCATAAGCAGGAGATCGTGGATCACTACACGGAGATCTTTACGGATCTGCAGAGCAAATAGAAAAGACAGGTAAATCCTGAAAGCCAGCAAGGTTGTGGAGGATAACATGAGCAAAATTCTGATTAAAAATGCGGTAAAGAAATATGGCGACAACACCGTGATTCCTGATTTAAGCGCCGAGATAGAGGATGGAGAGTTGTTTACCCTCCTGGGACCTTCTGGCTGCGGAAAGACAACATTGCTGCGGATGATTGCGGGATTCAACTCTATAGAAGGCGGGGACATCTATTTCAATGATACCCGTATCAATGATATGGATCCCAGTAAGAGAAATATTGGCATGGTTTTCCAAAACTATGCCATATTTCCCAATCTTTCCGTGCGGAATAATGTGGCCTTCGGACTGAAAAACAGGAAGATTGAAAAAGAGAAAATCAAGACAGAGACAGACAAATACTTAAACCTGATGCAGATTATGGAGTATGCGGAGCGGATGCCAAGCCAGCTGTCCGGCGGGCAGCAGCAGCGTATCGCCCTGGCCAGGGCCCTTGTAATTACCCCTGACGTGCTTTTGATGGATGAGCCCTTGTCCAACCTGGACGCCAAGCTCCGGATGGAGATGCGGACAGTTATCCGCCATACCCAGAAGAGCGTGGGCATTACCACCGTGTATGTAACCCATGACCAGGAAGAGGCTATGGCTATCAGCGACCGGATTGCCGTTATGAAGGACGGCGTGATCCAGCATATCGGAAAGCCCAAAGATATTTACCAGAGGCCCAAGAATGTGTTCGTAGCTACCTTTATCGGACGGACCAATATGGTTCCCGCCAGGATTGAAGGCGGAGAGCTGGTATTTGCCGACGGATACCGGGAGCATATAGACGCCTTGGAGAAAGCGGAAAATCAGGAAGTGCTCTGCTCCATCCGGCCGGAGGAGTTTGTCATCGGCAAGGAAGGGGGAGAGGGCATCAAGGGTACGGTGAAGGAGTTTGTGTACCTGGGCCTGAATACCCACTACTACATCGATACGGATGCCGGGGAGACGGTAGAAATTATCGAGGAGTCCTCCCTGGAGGAAGAACTGAAGGAAGGCCAGTCCGTAGTTCTCAAGGTAAAGAAGGAAAAGATCAATGTGTTCAATCAGACGGGGGACTTAAACCTGGTAAGGAGCGAGGCCTATGAAAAACAATAATAAATTCCGTCTGGACGTATGGGGCTTTATCACCCTGTTTGTGATTCTCCTGTATGTGCTGTTTCTGCTCTATCCCATGGGATACCTTATCCGCCAGTCCGTTTTTGACGGGGAGACGGGAAGCTTCACCATGGCGAACTTTGCGAAGTTCTTTTCCAAGAGTTATTATTTTGACACTCTTTTTAACAGCTTTAAGATTTCCATTGCTGCCACGCTCCTCTCTCTCCTGATTGGAACGCCCCTGGCTTATCTCTTTGCGGTGTACAAAATCCGCGGGAAATCTTTATTAAGCATCCTGATTGTGGTGGCATCCATGTCGGCGCCTTTTATCGGAGCCTACTCCTGGATTCTGCTTCTGGGAAGAAGCGGTGTGATCACCACATTCTTTAAAAACTTAGGAGTTGCCCTGCCGGATATTTACGGCTTCGGGGGAATCGTGCTGGTTATGACCCTGCAGCTCTTTCCTCTGGTGTTCCTTTACGCAAGGGGAGCTCTGAAAAATATCGATAATTCCCTTATTGAGGCGGCGGGAAACTTAGGCTGCTCCGGGGTAAAATGTTTTCTGAAGGTGGTTATTCCGCTGATTATGCCCACCCTCCTTGCGGCAGGGCTTCTGGTGTTTATGAGATCCTTTGCGGATTTCGGAACGCCAATGCTTATCGGTGAGGGATACCGGACCTTCCCGGTAGTCCTTTACAATGAATTTATCAATGAGGTAGGCGGAAACGACGGCTTCGCGGCGGCTATTGCAGTCATTGCCATTATCATCACTACCGTGGTGTTTCTGGTGCAGAAGTACATATCCAACCGGAAATCCTTCTCCTTGAACGCCCTTCATCCCATGGAGGAGCGGGAGGCCAAGGGAGCAACCAAGTGGCTGGTGCATCTCTTTTCCTACCTGGTGATTGGATTTGCCGTTCTGCCCCAGTGCTACATTATCTATACTTCCTTTAAGAATACGGAAGGGAAGATTTTTGTAGACGGCTATTCCATGCAGAGCTATGCCACGGCCTTTGGAAAGCTGGGAAAGAGTATCCAGAATACCATCATCATTCCCATTCTGGCCTTGGTGGTGATTATCCTGCTGGCGATTCTCATCGCTTATCTGGTAGTCCGGAGAAGAAATGCCCTGACTAATGTTACGGATATCCTGTCCATGATTCCCTATATCGTGCCTGGAACCGTACTGGGTATTGCCCTTCTAATAGGCTTTAACAAACCGCCCCTTCTTATCAGCGGAACCATGCTGATTATGGTGGTGGCCCTGGTTATCCGGAGGCTGCCCTACACCATCCGTTCCTCGGTAGCCATTTTGCAGCAGATTCCCATGAGCATTGAGGAGGCTGCTATCTCCCTGGGAGCGACAAAGATGAAGGCATTCTTCCGCATTACCGTTCCCATGATGCGGGCGGGAATCGTCTCCGGTGCCATTCTTAGCTGGGTAACCATGATCAGTGAATTGTCTACAGCCATCATCCTGTACACAGGACGGACCAAGACCCTGACCATTGCCATCTATACGGAGGTTATCCGGGGAAATTACGGGACGGCGGCGGCCCTGTCCACCATCCTGACCATTCTGACGGTTGTATCACTGCTGTTGTTTAATAAGCTGAACGGCGGGAATGATTTGAGTTTGTAATAAGGAAAGAAAAGCCCCTTCGCCAGACGGGAGAGTGTCTGGCGAAGGGGTTATTTTTCTGTGTGCAGAAGGTTTATATTCTCTTTGGCAGTCCGGTAGGGGCCGGGGATTTCCTCTAGGGATAAATTCCGCACCCGGTTTTCCGTGCCGTCTTTCAGGGCCTCCTCATAATACCAGCATTTAAATTCCAGAAGGGCAAGCATTTCCTCCATCTGGGCGATTTGCTGCCTGACGGAATCTCTCCGGGCAAGGAAGAGATTCAGCCGTTCCTTGAGGGAATCGTCTCCCCGTCCAATCATTTCCGTGAAGGCCTTGATCTCCTTGATGGACAGGCCGGAGCGCTTCAGGCATTCAATGACCTTCAGCCATTCGTAATCTTTTTCCGTAAACATGCGTATTCCGCCTTTTGAGCGTTCCACACAGGGGAGGATTCCCTCCTTGTCGTAATAGCGCAGGGTGGAAGCGGGAATACCCACCGCCTTCGCCATCTCACCTACCGTGTAAAGCATTTATTTCACCTCGCAGATTTCCTGAAATTCTAAATTATGTATTGACTTCGAGTTAACTTTAAGATGTACTATAAACTTAAATAAATTATAGCAAGTGCAACTAAGAAAGTCAATGGAGTGAAAAGGAGGATTTTTTATGAGGAAAGCATTGGTTGCCTATTTCAGCGCAAGCGGAGTGACAAAGAAACTGGCGGAAAGGCTGGCGGGAGAGATTGGGGCGGATCTTTTTGAAATCCAGGCAGAGACGCCTTATACAAGTGCCGATCTGGACTGGCAGAATCCAAAGAGCAGAAGCTCCCTGGAGATGAAGGACCAGGGCTGCCGCCCTGCTATCCGGGGAACGGCGGATATGGCCCGGTATGAAGTCATCTTTGTGGGCTTTCCTTATATGGAGTAAGGTTTTGAGAGTGTATTATGTGTATAGTGTATGAAAATAGTAGAAAATGAGAACTACATACACAAATAGAAAGAAAATAGTGTATGGTGTTAGATGGGAGAGAATTAGAAAAATCCTTAAGTCAGGGATAGGTTCTGGTTCTTTTTTTATGTCTTAAGGAAGGGGATGGTTCGATGGATTATATAGAACTGATTGAAGAAGTAAGAGCAGAACTGCTGCAGGTTGTGAATCAGAGATGCGATGACATGATCCGGATGTATCAGAACGGGGAACCATACCATCGTTCAGAGATCAGGAGCAGGGAATGCCACTTGGGGAGGACCTCCCCATCCATGTTCAAAGGGAAGAGGCCGGTCTCTGTTACATTTGCTTCTGGTGAGACCATAGAAACACCTACATGGAAAAAGGCAGTCCTGACCATCCTGAAGCACTGCAACGAGCAGCCGGACATGCATGAAAGACTGATGCAGCTGAGGGGAAAGGTGTTCGGCAGGCAGCGGACGATACTTGGGAGGGATCCGGCAGGCATGGATGTACCGATCCAGATCGATAAGGATCTGTATTTTGAGGCCAAGTTTGATACGGAGGCATTACTGACAATGATGGAGAAAAAAGTATTGGAGCCTGTGGGCTATGACTTTTCCGGGATCGTTATCCAGTATACAGAAAAGAAACCGGCGATATCAGAAAGCCTGAAGAGTGTGCAGGATGAAGGCAGGGAAGAAGAGACGGAAGAGGAACAGAGTGGAGGAATGACGCTGAGTTAGAAAAATGGATATCTGTATATGAGGCAGAAGGGACTTCCATAACCGGAGGGATCCTTCTTTTTTAATGCCTGAACAAAAGACATATAGGAAGAGACAATAGCAGGAGGGAGAGAGGATACATGAGATCCGAAGATGAACAGATGATCCAGCGGATCATGGACACCGACACCATGGGCTACGCCTGTGTGTACGACAGCGGCAGCGGTAAAAGAGAAGAATACCTGGTTGCGCTGACCGC
>CAJUMM010000100.1:0-1308 GCA_910586955.1 uncultured Lachnospiraceae bacterium
AGGTTACCCACCTAGCTCTGCTAGGCGTCAAAATTGCGGAGACGGCATTTTGGGTATACTACAGATAAAAAGCAGCCGCTTGCCGGCTGCTTTTTCCATGTGAGGGAATCCCCAGGGAAAAGATATTTGAAGTTCTGAAAAGCGGGGGTTTGGAATAGAGTAGAGGGAAAAGGGATTTTAAGGACAAAGTCCGGATAAAGAGGGGACAGGTTATGGGGAAGCCTATGAATCAGGAAGTGAAAATCAAACTGTATCTCTTGGCAGTGGGCCTGCTGATCCTGGTGCTGCTGCTGGTGCGGGGCGTAGGGGTTGGGAGAGAAAAACAGGAGGAGAGGGAACGGGAAGAGAGACCTCTGGCGGCGGAGGAAGGGAACAAACTGCCGGAGCCGGAGGAGGAAGAGCCCCAGGTAAAGATTCCCGTGTACAATGGGAAGATCCGGGTGCTTTTAAAAACCGGCGGATTTGCAGGGGAAGTCCACGAGTCTGTGGAACTTGCTTCGGATCAGGAACTGGCTGTCCGTGAGGGGAGGGCGGAGACATCCGCCCAGGAGGAAACCGGAGAGGAAAAGGGGGAAGAGGCCGGGGAGGATTCCGCAGAGGGCCGGGATTACGGAAGCGGAACGTCTCTTTCCTTCGCCTGGGAGGACGGGCAGATCCTTTTCAACGGGGAGGTGCTGGCGGAAGTGCCGGACTGCCTGCAGGTGGAGCCTATGGAGGGGACCGGAGGCATCCGCTTAGAAAGCCTTGAGCGGAATACCGGGGTCCCGGTCTATGAGGGAACTATGGAAGTCTGGCCGGTGGAAGGGGGCTTTGTGCTGGTGAACGAGGTTCCCCTGGAGACTTATCTGAAATACGTCACTCCCAGTGAGATGCCATCCCGCTATGAGGCGGAGGCCCTGAAGGCCCAGGCGATCTGCGCCAGGACTTATGCTTACCGCCATATGCAGGCCTACGGCTATCCGGAGTATGAGGCTCATGTGGACGACAGCGTCCGCTACCAGGTCTACAACAATACGGGACAGGCAGACAGTACCAGCCAGGCGGTGGCAGATACGGCGGATCAGATTCTCACCTATGAGGGACAGCCTATTACGGCTTACTATTTCTCCACTTCCTGCGGATATACGGGAAATGAGGAGATCTGGTGGAACGGTTCCGCCGAGCTTACACCCTATCTCAAAGGGAAAACCGTAAACGAGACAGGGGAGACCCTGGATTTAACCGGCGAGGAGGCTTTTGCAGAATTTATCAGCCAGGCCAATGAGGATGATTTTGATAGATCGGAAGAGCACACGTCTGAACTCCAGT
>CAJUMM010000100.1:1318-9352 GCA_910586955.1 uncultured Lachnospiraceae bacterium
GCTGGTACCGGTGGGAGACAGAGGTAGATGTGGACACTCTTTCCAGCCATTTGAACGAAGCCCTGGAAGGACGGTATGAGGCCAACCCGGAGGCAATCCGGGTAAAGCGGGGACGGAATTTTGCCAGCCGTCCCGTTACCTCCATCGGAAAGATCCAGGGCATTGACGTGCTGGAGCGCAATGAGGGAGGCGCTGTGCAGAAAATGCTTATCCGTGGAAGCCGGCGGACCATTGAGGTGGAGACAGAGTACAATGTACGGGCACTTTTGAATGCCCAGGGCTGTGAGATCCGGCGCCATGACGGGAGTACGGCGGAGGGAGGAACCCTCCTTCCCAGTGCCTGCATGGTGGTGGAGCCGGTTTTCGGGGAGGATGAATCCCTGACGGCTTTCCGCTTCCGGGGCGGGGGCTTCGGCCACGGAGTGGGGATGAGCCAGAACGGAGCCAACGGCATGGCAAAGCGGGGAAAGACCTGTGAGGAGATTCTTTGCTTTTTTTATACGGGTGTGGAATTGACGGAAATCGGCAGTCTGTGATAAGATAAGATCCATCTGAAACACAAGGAGATTTCCGGTTTTTTGGAATGACTGGAAGAAACAGGGAATAAGATCAACAATGGTGGCAGCAATTAAGAAAATTGTAAAATTAGTCCGTGGCTTTTTAAATGCTATGCAGGAGGATCATGTGGGGGCTTATGCGGCGCAGAGCGCCTATTTTATCATGCTCTCTTTTATTCCCTTTACCATTCTGCTCATCACTCTTTTGCAGTATACCACCCTGACCCAGTCGGATCTCTATGCAGCGGCCCAGGTGGTTTTTCCGGACAGCATGGACGGCTTTGTCATTGATATCATTCACGAGGTGTACAGCAAGACGGCTGTAACCGTGTCCCTGTCCGCCATTGCGGCGGCCTGGTCTGCGGGAAAGGGGTTTCTGGCCCTGATGCGGGGAATGAACTCCATTTACGATGTGGAAGAGCATCGGAACTATATTATTCTCCGGTTCCGTTCCGCCATTTATACGGTGGTGTTCGTGATTTCCGTTATCTTGTCCCTGGTGGTACTGGTTTTCGGCAATTCCATCCACCATGCGGCCATGGAGCATGTGCCCCTTCTGGCAGTGATCACGGGGATGATTCTGCGGATGAAAGACATCGTATCCATCGCCTTTCTGACACTGGTGTTTATGCTGCTTTATAAATTCGTCCCCAACCGGAAGGCAAGGCTTTACAGCCAGGCGCCGGGGGCCCTGTTTTCCTCGGTCTGCTGGTATCTCTTTTCCATTGCCTTCTCCCTGTATGTAAATTTTTCCCCGGGATTGAGCAATATGTACGGCAGCCTGACTACCATTGTGCTGGTAATGCTGTGGCTCTATTTCTGCATGTACATCATTCTTCTGGGAGCGGAGATCAATTCCTATTTTGAAGAGCAGTTCCGCAGGGTCAGCCATTACCGAAAGATGCTGTGGGGAGAGCGGGGGAAAAGTGAAGGAGAAGCAGGAAATGCTGAAGATAGGAATTTGTGAGGACGAAGACTCTTTTATCCGGGAATTGAAAGGGAATTTGGAGAGGTACGCCTCCGAGACAGGCAGGGAGTTCTGCTTTTTCATTTATCACGACGGACAGGAACTGCTGGAGAAATACAATTCCGGATATGATCTGATCTTTATGGATATTAAAATGGAACAGCTGGACGGCTTGAAAACTGCAAAAGCCATCCGGGAGATGGACAGCTTTGCAGGGATTATTTTTTTGACTTCCCTGAAGCAGTATGTGTGGAAAGGCTATGAGTACCGTGCCTTTAACTATCTCTTAAAACCTGTAAAATACGGTGTATTGAAAATGGAGCTTGACCGCTATTTTTCCGGCTATCGGGGAAAGGACGAGCCCTATTTAAGCTTTTCCAACGACGGCGGCAGGTATAAAGTGCTATACCGGAATCTGCGTTATGCAGAGACACATAAACGCAACGTGATGCTTCACTTTGAGGAGCAGAACCAGGTGATTTACAAAAATATGAAAGAGATTTCCGGCCTTCTCTGCGCAGATCCCCAGTTTGCCCAGTGCCACCAGAGCTTTGTGGTGAATCTGTCCTATGCCAAAGGCGTGGAAGGGCTGGAACTATTTCTGGCTACGGGAGAGCGTCTTCCCATCAGCCAGCCCAGGCGCAGGGAGTTTATGGCGAAGCTTACAGAGTATTGGGGGGATATGCTGTAATGGGTCTTTACGTTTTCCTGGATCTTATGGTCACAGTGTCGGAACAGGTTGTCTTCTGTGAGTTATTGGGGATTTTTGGAAGAAAGAGTCGTCTGCCGGAAGCTGCCGCCAGGATAGTGCCCTCGGTCATCTATCTGAGCGGCGTGATGTTCCTTACCTGGTTTACGGATTTGGGAGCTGTCAAAGTCTTTCTCCTCTTGCCCTTGGGCTTTGCATGTGTCCGTCTATGTTATGAGATTTCCTTTTTTGAGAACCTTTTTTTGCTGGAGCTATTCTGGCTGCTGGCAGTCCTGCTTCCGGATGCAGTGGGAAACGCATTGGCATATGTGATTTATCAGGGCGAGATCACGGCTGTCATAGAGGGCGTTCTGGTTATGAAGTGGCTGGCTTACGTGATTAACATTTTGGTCCGCTTTGTCTTTTTGGGGATTGCACACCGCCTGCTTCGGTCCTTTCCTTATCCGGTCTGCCTGGAAGATGCGGCCTTTTTGACGCCTGGCTTTCTTTTGTCCTTCGGCGTTTCCTTTGCCTCTTCCTACGGGTATCTGAATCTTAAGATGACGGACACCCTTATTTTGGATCTGGCCGCTGCCCTGCTCTGCGTATCCTTTGTGATACAGATTTTTTATTCAAAAAATGTTTCTTATCTCCGGGAGCAGGAGCGGCTGGATAAGATGCAGATTGTACAGCTTCGGAAGCAGTATTCCTATTACCGGGAAAAGCTCAAAGACGAGGAACGGGTCCGGGGGCTCTATCATGATATGAAAAACCACCTTCTGGTACTGGAGCATCAGGCGGCTTCCCCTGGGACGGCGGAGATGGTAGAAAAGTTACAGATGGAGATGGCCGCATATGAGGATTACATACATACGGGCAGCGATATCCTGGACATTATTCTGAAAGAAAAAGGAGAGATTGCCAGAGAGAAGCAGATCGCTTTTTCCGTGGCCGCCCATATGGAGGGTATGGATTTTATAGAGCCTCTGGATATCAGCACCATTTTCGGAAACGGTCTGGACAATGCCCTGGAAGCCTCTGAAAAGCTTTCGGAAGACCAGAGGGTAATTCTTGTGAAGGCAGGAAAAGTGCGGGAGTTCTTTTCCATTCTGATTGAAAATAACTGCCTGGAGGAAGACGGAGCCTCAGGGATGCGGACTGCCAAGGAGGATGGGTTCCTTCACGGTTTCGGAATCCCCAATATGGAAAAGGCTGCCGGGAAATACGGCGGCCAGCTGACTGTCAAATGTGAAAAGGGGAAGTTTACCCTGAAAATTTTAATACCGGTTCCCCGGGAAATGGGGACATAGGCCTGCTGCCAGTGATGGACGGCAGGCCTTTTTCTATGGATTTTTGGCAGAATCTGCGCTGTGGGTATTAGAATCTGCGTTCGCTCTTGCAGGGATTTAAGGAAGGATTATGATAAGAATATCTGATGAAGTGCGAAGGAGGAATTGTGATGCCTATTTTGAGTACCTTTCATTTGAAAAAATATTACGGCCGGGAAGAGAATCTTGTAAAGGCTCTGGATGATGTGAGCGTATCGGTGGAGAGAGGACAGTTTGCAGCCATTGTGGGCACCTCGGGAAGCGGAAAGTCCACCCTTTTAAATCTGCTGGGAGGGCTGGATGTACCTACCTCGGGGCGTGTTGCCGTGGAAGAAAAAAGCCTGGAGACTATGACGGAAGAAGAGCTCACCCTGTTCCGCCGCCGGAGGATTGGTTTTATTTTCCAGAATTATAATCTCATTCCCTATTTAACGGTATATGAAAATATTGTGCTTCCCGTCCGTCTGGACGGAAAAAAGGAGGATAGAGAATTTCTGGAAGAGATTGTCCGTTTTCTGGAGCTGGAGGGGAAACTGAAAAACTATCCCTGCCATCTTTCGGGAGGCCAGCAGCAGCGGGCGGCCATTGCCCGCGCCCTGGTATCAAAGCCTGCCATTATTCTGGCAGACGAGCCCACGGGCAGCCTGGACAGCCGCACCGGCGGCAAAGTCATTGATCTTTTGAAGATGACCAGCGAAAAGTTTTCCCAGACGATTGTGATGATTACCCACAATCCGGAGATTGCAAAAAAGGCAGATGTGAGAATCTCCATGGAAGACGGCAGAATTTGTCCATAAGGAGGCCGGAAACATGAATGGCAGAAACATAGCAAGGAACATGATTGCCCGGATGGCAAAGGAGAGCTTAAGAGCAAGCCCCATGCGCAATGGGTTTGTGATGATCACCATTGCCCTGGCTTCCGCCCTTCTGGCCGGGGTGTTCCTGTTTGCAGCGGGCCGGAAGCAGCAGGAGAAAAGGGAGCTTTCCCACAGGCAACAGGTTTCCTACTATAACCTTACAAAAGAGCAGGCAGGGAAACTTCAAAAGGATGAGCGGATTGCATACCAGATACAAGTGAAAACAGGCATTCTCTCCCGGATGGAGGGCTTTGACGTAATGCCCTGTTACGCCAGCGCTCTGACGGATGAGATCCGTGTGGGAGAACTGGAGAGGGGCAGTTTGCCCAAAGAAGGGCAGGAGATCGCCGTATATGCCGCAATGCTGGAGAAGATGGGTGTGGAGCCTGTCTTGGGAGGCAGCGTGGCTCTTTCCTTTTATGACGGCAGTGAGGAAACCTTTACGGTGTCCGGAATCTTAAAGGGCAGTGAAAGGGCAAAGCAGTTTCCCGTATTCTTTTCCGAAACCTATGCGGAGGAGGGAAGCCAGCTAAAAGCCCAACCTTATGAGGTGTATGCCAAACTATACGGGGCAGCCAAGATGCAGCCGGAGGAATTGAGGGAAGCCATGTACCGGATTGGCGGCGATGCGGGGATTGAAAGGGAGTATGTGAATCCTTCCAGGGCATTTTTAGATTCCCTGTCTGTGAATGTTCGGTCTGCGATGATTTACGCTTTGGCCGGCACCGTGATTCTTCTTGCCTGCATCCTGGTGATTTACGGTGTGTTTTACCTGTTTGTCATTGGGAGAATCCATCAGTTCGGACAGCTTCGTACCCTTGGCATGACAAAAAAACAGATTCAGAAGTTTGTCTCCCAGGAGGGAAATGCCCTGTTTCTCCGGGCTGCCCCGGCAGGTCTTGCCATGGGCGGGGCCGCAGGATATTTCATGGTTCCAGGGGGCTTCAGCTTTTGGAATACCCTTTGGATCCTGGCGGCCGTATTTGTAATTGTACTTTTGGTTACCAGGATTTCCCTCCGCAAGCCGGCATGCCTTGCAGGGGCCGTCTCCCCTGTGGAAGCCCTGCGCTATGTGCCCCAGGAAGATATGGGACAGGGGGCAGGCAGAAAGATGTGCCGCAGTCTCACTCCCTTAGGTTTAGGGGTAATGAATTTTTCCAGAAACAGGAAGAAAGCCGTGATTACCTTGGTTTCCCTGGCTTTGGGAGGGATTCTCTTTATGACGGCAGCTTCCTATATCTCTTCCTTTGACAAGACAGGTTATGCAAGGCAGGGATATTTTAAGGATGCGGAATTTAATATCCAGTATTCTATTGCCGCTATTGAGCTGGACGAAAACGGAACCAGCGGCCTTCAGGCACAAGATTTGCTGGGGGAGGGTATGGTGCAAAAGCTCTGTGCTTTGGACGGAGTAACAAAGGTAAGAGAGATCAAAGGGTTGGGAGTTCAGTTTGATTACCCTGAACATGAGGAATATGTGAAGGAGGATATCGTATATCCCCTGAGCAGGGAGGAACTGGAAGATGCCCAAAGCTATCTGGAAGAGGGAAGCGCCGATTATGAGAAGCTGATAAACGGGGATTATATCCTTGTGGCCGATAACGGCCTTGCGGAAGAGATTTACGGGTGGAAATTTGCTGTAGGTGACGCTCTTACCCTCCACTACTATGACGGCAGCCGGAGTGCAGAGCGAAAGGTTGCCATACTGGGAGTTTTGGATGAACGGTATGCCCGGGAGCACAGCGGCAGCTTTGAGGGATGGTTTCTGATGCCGGAAGAGGCAGTTGGAAAGCTGGTGTCCTTTGACTGTCTCAATACCCATCTGCTGGTATCTTCCAGGGAGGATAAGGAGGAGGAAGTGGGGGAAATCCTCACGGAGATGATGGAAGAGGAGCCGGAATTAGACTTGGAAACCCTTGAGGAGCGGAGAATCGATTACGATCAAAGTGCAAACCAGCAGTTCGGGATGATCGGCGGTCTTTCCCTGTTTATTATGATGTTCAGCATGTTAAGCATGATCAATACGCTGATTACCAACATCGTGACCCGGAAACAGGAACTGGCTATGTTGGAATCCATCGGCATGGATAAAGGGCAGATCCGCATCATGCTTCTGGGGGAAAGCCTGTTTTTGGTATTTGTCACAGTGGGCATTACCATGACGGCGGGAACGGCCTGCGGCTATGCCTTGAGCCGGGAGCTCTGTCATATGGGCGCCTTCTATATGTCCTTCCGGTTCCCGGGGGTTTTTGCCCTTGCCTATACGGCTGTGCTGGCCTTCGTGCCCCTTGTAATTACGGTTGTATCCATGGGAAGTTTCTCCAGAGAGCCTTTGGTGGAACGGCTGCGGGGGAGTGAGAATTAAGAAAGATGAGTATTGCTGGAAAGGCCTGTCGGTTTCTTTTGGTTTATAAAAATTTAATTTGCCGGATGAAGAAATTTCATATATACTGTGTTTATCTAGGAAAATTCCGACGTTTCTGTCAGAGAAATCCAGAAGATAACAACTGATTTGAGGGAAAGATATTGTATCAGGCAGGAAAATCATTTATAATAGTTGCAGGTATACTGCTATTGGTATCTTTCTTTCCGTAGGCACCTATGGTGTATGTTTGTGAAAGGAGAGGGCAGTATGGACCATGAGAAAACATTTTTGATGAAACCAAAGGTAGATTTCTGTTTCAAAGAGTTAATGGAGGACCCAGAAGTCCGGAGAGGCTTTATCTCCGCATTGCTGGGGGTAAAACCGGAGGAGATTGAAGAGACAAAGCTTTTGCCTACTTATTTACGGAGGGAGCATGAAGAGGATAAGCTGGGGATTCTGGATATTCGTGTATTCATTCTGGATCCTGTAAAGGGAAAGAGCCAGATGGATTTGGAGATTCAGCTTGCCCCCTTTTCCCTGTGGCCGGAGCGTTCCCTCTTCTATCTGGCGAAGATGTACGCTGGAGAGATTAAAAAGGGACAGAGTTATGGGGTATTGCAGAAGTGCATCCATGTAGGAATCCTGGATTTTGTTCTTTTTGGGGAAGATGAAGAATTTTATTCCTGTTTTCATCTTTGGGAGGATCACAGGCAGAGGATATATACGGAGAAGCTGGAGATACATATCCTGGAACTTCCCAAGCTGGCAGAGAGAGACTATCCGGAGACAGAGCTTTTAAACTGGGCCCGTTTTTTCAACGGAGAACAGAAGGAGGAGTTTGAGATGGCGGCGGAGGGGAGCCCCTATATTGAAAGAGCATACGAGAGACTGACGGATATCAGTGCGGATGAGGTGAAGCGCCTGGAGTATGAAGCGCGGGAGAAAGCGATTCTAGATCATATGTATCTGATGGAATATCATATGGATCTTGGTTTAAAGAGAGGCCGGGAAGAAGCCCTTGAACAGGGGGCGAAGGCTCTCATAGAGATCTGTAGGGAGGCTTCCCGTTCGAGAGAGGAGACATTTTCCAGTCTGGTACAGAAACTTTCCCTTACCAGGGAGACAGCGGAGGAATATTTGGAGAAATACTGGATTTCGGAGACCATGAGTGCAGGGGCACATAATTAACAAAGAGGGGAAAAAGGATTTTTTGCAAATGTAGGTTTGTCAAACATTTGTTACATTGATGAAAGATAGTCGTCCAGCACCTGC
>CAJUMM010000101.1 GCA_910586955.1 uncultured Lachnospiraceae bacterium
ACCGCAAGCCCAGAGCCCTCTCCGGAGGACAGAGACAGCGTGTAGCCATGGGCCGTGCCATCGTGCGCAGTCCTAAGGTATTCCTGATGGATGAGCCTCTTTCCAACCTGGATGCCAAGCTCCGGGTGCAGATGCGTACGGAGATCTCCAAACTGCATCAGAGACTGGGCGCAACCATCATCTATGTAACCCATGACCAGACGGAGGCCATGACCCTTGGAACGAGAATCGTAGTCATGAAGGACGGGGTGGTCCAGCAGATTGACAGCCCCCAGACCCTCTACAATCATCCGGGCAACTTGTTTGTGGCCAGCTTTATCGGTTCCCCCCAGATGAATTTCCTGAATGCAGTCTGCGAAGCAGAGGGAAGCGACGCATATCTGAAAGTTGCGGATTACCGGATTCCTCTTTCTGCAGAGAGGGCCAAGAAACTCATAGACGGCGGCTATGCAGGCAAAGAGGTGATCTTAGGAATCCGTCCGGAGGACGTAAGCGACGAGGCTACTACCCGTGCGGTGAACTCGGCAAAGGTAAAGGGTACGGTTAATGTCTATGAGCTGCTGGGAGCGGAAGTGTATCTGTACTTTGATCTGTGCGGAACCCAGATGACGGCCCGGGTTAGCTCTGCAACTACGGCTAAGGAAGGGGACGAAGTGGAGTTCGTTCTCAATACGGACAAAATCCACGTATTTGACAAAGAGACGGAGCTTACCATCACCGATTAGGAGAGACCATGGGCGAGACGAAGGAATTTGAAACCCGGATGGAGCGGCATCTGGACGAATTGAAATGGCTGTACTGCGAGCTTTACCCGGAGGAGGGATTTTCCTATCTGTATGGGCGTCTGAAAGCCCGGTACGAAGAGCGCAGGCCGGCCTTGAAGAAGCTGGATTCTATACGGGAAGCAGATCCGGACTGGTATAAGCGCAATGACATGGTGGGAATGATGATGTATACGGATGCCTTTGGGGGGGACCTTAAGGGCGTCCGGAAGCATCTGAAGTATCTGGAAGAGTGCGGTGTCAATTACCTGCATCTGATGCCTCTTCTGGATTCCCCGGAGGGCAAAAGCGACGGCGGATACGCAGTATCGGATTTTACGAAAGTGCGGCCGGATCTGGGGACCATGGAGGATCTGGCCCGGCTTGCGGATACCTGCCACAAGAAAGGGATCAGCATCTGCCTGGATTTTGTCATGAATCACACTTCCGAGGAACATGAGTGGGCCAGGCGGGCCAGGACAGGGGAGAAAGAGTTCGAGGATCGCTATTTCTTTTTCGACAGCTTTGAGATTCCCGGAAAATATGAAAAGACCTGTCCCCAGGTATTTCCCACTACAGCGCCGGGAAATTTTACCTGGCTGGAAGACAGGAAGAAATACGTGATGACCACCTTTTATCCCTACCAGTGGGATTTAAATTACCGGAATCCCATGGTGTTCCATGATATGGTGGATAATCTTTTGAATCTGACTAATCAGGGTGTGGACATTATCCGCATTGATGCGGTTCCTTATATCTGGAAAGAGCTGGGAACCTCCTGCCGGAATCTGCCCCAGGTCCACAGCATTGTGCGGATGATGCGCATGATCTGTGAGGTTGTCTGTCCGGGGGTGCTTCTTTTGGGAGAAGTGGTTATGGAGCCTGCCAAGGTGGTGCCCTATTTCGGAACTGTGAAAAAGCCGGAGTGCCACATGCTTTACAATGTAACCACTATGGCCACTACCTGGCATACCATAGCTACCGGGGATGCGTCTCTTCTGAAACGGCAGATGGATATTGTAAACGGCCTGCCCAAAGACTATGTGTTTTTAAATTATCTCCGCTGCCATGACGATATCGGCTGGGGGCTGGATTATAACTGGCTGAAGCCCAAGGGCTTCCTGGAGGTTCCCCACAAGAAATATCTGAACGATTTCTTTACGGGGCACTATCCCGGTTCTTTTGCCAAGGGAGAGCTTTACAATGACGATCCCTCCTCGGGGGACGCCCGGCTCTGCGGGACCACGGCTTCCTTATGCGGTCTGGAAAAGGCTTTCCAGGAGGGGGATTCCCAGGGAGAAGAGCTGGCGGTGGACTGTATCCGGATGCTTCACGGGTATATGCTGGTCCAGTCCGGCATTCCGGTGATCTACAGCGGGGATGAGATCGGCCAGTTTAACGACAGCCGTTACCGGGAGGATCCCAGGAAGGCGGAGGATTCCCGTTATCTTCACCGGGGCAGCTTCCGGTGGGATCTGGAGAAGCTGAGAAAAGAAGAGGGGAGTTTCCAGCAGAAGATTTTTGATTTTATCCGGAAAATGGAAGAGATCCGCTCAGAACATCCTGTATTCTTAAGCCGGGCAGCGGTCTGGACCGTGGAAACCTATGACAGCGCCGTTCTCTGCGTGAACCGGGCTTACAGGAATGAGAAATTGACAGCCCTCTTTAATTTTGGGAGGGAAGAACATACTGCCTGGATTCGGGAGGAAGGACAGTATCTGGATCTTCTCACAGGGGAATCCATGGAGGCAGAAAACGTAAAACTATCCGGGTATGGAATGCGTTGGCTTCTGCGCAGGGAACCGGAGGATAAAAATATTTCGGAATAAATTTTAAATTTCAGGGCAAATTGATATCAGTGACAACATATACAGGAGGGATTCTGATGAATAAAGCACTTGATATCATAGCTCTTACGCTCACCATTGTGGGTGCCGTTAATTGGGGCCTTATTGGATTTTTCCAGTTTAATCTGGTAGAAGCGGTTTTCGGCCTAGGATGGCTGGCACGGATTGTTTATGCTGTGGTGGGCCTGTGCGGACTGTATCTTCTGACATTTTATGGGAAAACCGGAGACGGATCCAGATAAACAAAGAGAATAAAGACTGCCCCCCTTTCCCGGGCTGATATCCGGGAAAGGGGGGCAGTCTGCATGGAAGTTAGGTTTTCCTTCTTAAGGAAACGGCCGCCTCCACTCCGGAGTCCGTATTTTTAAGGGTTAGCTCCAGGCCATGTTTTTGGAAAATTTTTTCTGCCAGATATAATCCCATGCCCAGATGCTTTTCCAAATTGGAAGAGCGGCTTTTGTCCCCGCTGTAAAATAAGTCGAAGGCATGGTTAAGCTGTTCCTCTGTGAGAGGGGCTCCTGTGTTTTCGATGAAGCAGGCGTCCTTTTCTGTGAAAATCCGGATGTTTCCTTCCGGTATATTGTAGGATACTGCGTTGGTGAGCAGGTTCCACAGGGCTTTAGACAGGTAATTCCGATCGCCCTCCACCAGGAAATCCTTTTCCCCCAGGATTTCCGTATGGATATCCTTTTCTGTGATTAGGGACTCCAGGCGGGAAAGCTGCTCCTGAATCAAGTCTTTCATGGAAAGGGCTTCTCTTTGGAGGATGAATTTTTCCGAGTCCATTTTGGATACCAGGATCATTTCCTCTACCAGCCGGTCCATTTCCTCAGTCTGTCCTACAATCTGTTCCAGATAGTAGTCCCCCTTATCTTCTCTGTGTCCCTCCTTTAGATTCTCTGCAAAATTCCGGATAATGCCCAAGGGCGTTTTCAATTCATGGGCCATGGCGTTTACAAAATCTTTCCTGGTTTCCTCCAGGGCTTCCTGCTGATTGTACACCTTGTTGGCGGAGCAAATGACTTTGATCATGCAGGCAAGCATGAGCGCAAAGCAGGGCAGATAGATATATTTCAGATAATCTACGGCGGCAAGCCAGGGGGAACTCTCCATACGGAGCTCAAGGAAGCATCCCGGAGCTTCGTGGGGGGAGAGGCGTGCGGCCAAGCGGTCCCAAAGATACCGGGAAGAGTATATAACGGAAGAACTGTCCTTTTCCCATTCTGTGAGATTGATAGATTCAGGAAAATCCTGAAGATAAGAGCTTTCATTCCATGCCTTCCATTCCTGGTAGCCGAGAGCCAGATAGGGAAAGACTGCGCTTGTGGATTGGATGGAGGGAGGATAGGAGGTTTCTGTCTCCGCCACGGTGCGGCTCCAGATCTGGCGGCTGTCTGTCATGGACCAGGTGACGATGCTCTCTACGGGCAGATAGGAGGGGTTTCCATATATATCTGTGGAAGGGGCTGACTCGTAGAAAGTGTTGAATGCTGCTTCGCCCTGGAGATCCTGTTCTTTCTTCCAGATTTGCTCCCGGATAAGAATCTCATAGATCCGAGAACCCTCACGGGCGCAGATTTCAAACTTGGGCGGGCTCTGTATCTCATCCTGCCGGTAGTTCTCATCCATGCAGCGGGCCAGGGTTTCTATGTCTTCCTGGGGCAGAAGATCTTTAAGAGGAGTGGCAGTATGTCCGATGACATTGGCGCTTTTGGCAAGAAGCTGCCCGGACTCGTCATAGACGGCGGCGGAGAGCTTCATATGCGCCTCTCCGGGCCAGAGGCAGTTGTTGACAGAGAACTGATGCCAGGTGCGTTTTGCCTCTTTGTCCAGAGTGCCGGTGGACTCTGCCTCCTGTTTTTGAATGTCTTTTTGCAGGCTGGAGAGGGTTTTAATCAGCGTATTTTCATATTCTTCTGCAAACTTTAATTTCATCAGATAAGTTGCCAGGAGCATAGTTGTCAGATACAGTGCTGCAAAACCCAGGATAATAGGCTTTAAGAGCCGCTTTTTCTTTTTTTTCATGTTTCTACCTCCATTCGGTATCCTGATTTCCGAACGGTTGTGATGGTACAGCCGGAGTTCCCTAGAATTTTCCGCAGCTTTTTGATGTGATTGTCTACTACCCGCTCATTTCCGTCGAAGTCGTAGCCCCAGAAGCGGATTAAAAGCTGATCCCTGTTGTAGATTCTTCCCGGGTTTTCCAGGAAGAAGAGAAGCATGGCATATTCCTTAGGAGGCAGTTCTAAAAGGGCTCCCCGGTTCCAGACCTTGTGGCTGTTCCTGTCTACCGTGAGGTTTCCGGCTTTCAGGAAAGCTCCGTTTCCCCCTATACGGCTCATAAGAGCCATGGCTTTGGCGTACAGCACCTGCAGGGAAAAGGGTTTGGTCACATAGTCGTCCGCTCCGCAGGCATAGCCGTTCAGCTTATCCTCATCCAGAACCCGGGCGGTGATAAAGATCACCGGCACGTCGCTGGCTTCCCGGATCTTCCGGCACAGGGAGAAGCCGTTTTTTCCGGGCAGCATCACGTCCAGGAGAATGAGATGAAAGCTTTCACGCTCCAAAAGCTCCAGGGCTTTCGTTCCTTCCTCTGCGATTTCTGCCTTCCAGCCTTTGCCGGTAAAATAGTCGGCGATCCCTTCCGCCATCAGGCAGTCGTCCTCCACAATTAGAAGCCGGTATCCTGTATTTTTCTCCAAAGCTGTTCCGTCCTTTCCGTTCATAGGGTTATTCTGCCATGGGAATATGTCTTTTCTGTATCCTTTGGGTTTATTTTACTAGGAATTGTTTGGGAGGGCTAGGGGGTTCTTTGGAATACTATTATAGCCCGGACGCTGAAAGAGAGGAACATCCCCCTCCAAACGGATTACAAAGTCATTCAGAATTGTCTTTTCAGCTCTCTTATGCTATGCTTAAACCGTATTTGTTACGTGGAAATGATTTTCGGATGAGAACGGATGTAAGGAGCAGAATGGATTATTCGGATTTTATTATATTTATAATGGAGCTTGTGGGGACGGTAGCCTTTGCCTCCTCCGGGGCTATGCTGGCGATCCGCAAGGAGATGGATTTATTCGGCGTGTGCGTGCTGGGAGTGACGGCTTCCGTGGGAGGAGGCTTGATGCGGGATTTGATTCTGGGGATTACACCGCCCTATATGTTCCGCAGGCCTGTTTATACCTTGGTAGCTGTAAGCGTATCCATCTTTTTGTTTCTGGTTTTATACATCTGCCGCAGTTTTAAAGAGAGCAGGGCGGCGGCAGCCTATGACAGAGTGATGGCCCTTTTTGATGCAGTAGGCCTTGGCATCTTTACTGTATCCGGGATCCATACGGCCAGAAGCTTAGGATTTGATCAGGCCTTTCTTCTGGTATTCGTAGGGGTGATTACCGGAGTGGGAGGAGGCTTGATGCGGGATGTGATGGCTCAGGAGAAGCCCTACATTCTCACAAAACATGTCTATGCCTGCGCCTCTATCGGCGGAGCAGTAGTCTGCATAGGGGTTTACCCGGTTCTGGGCAGCCTTTCTTCCATGGCGGCGGGGGCTTTGGCGGTGCTTCTGGTGCGCCTGCTGGCTATGCGTTACCGCTGGAATCTGCCGCGGATCCGTTGAGGGCGGTTTATGCCTCTGCCTGATGCACTCCCTGGAGCATCACCATAGGCCGGGCTTCCTCCGCCAGGGTTTCGATGCCGGGAATTTCCCCCTCCACATTGTCCAAAAGCCAGTCCATGGTGATAATGGCTTCCGGGGATAGGCTTTGGCCTTCCTCGTTCTTCCGGGTGCCGTCCTGGGCATAGATGGGGCCGGAGAAGGGGTTGTAGCCTGCGGCAATTTCCCTTTTGAGGAGATTTACCAGCCAGCCGGCCCCGGAGGGAAGGTTTTTGGAGCAGATCACGTCAATCATGCCTGAGGAGATGCCCCACCAGTAATTGATGGTCTTCTCGTCCTTCTTTTTCCAGATTCCGTCCAGGATTTCCCGGACAATGCGCTCGTAAAACTTCCCCCAGTGCCAGATGGAGGAGGCGATGTGGATTCCCTCGCCGCTGCGGATATCGTACAGCCCGAACCGGCGGGAAGCCTGCTCCGGAGCAAGGAAATCCCGGCCGGATACGTAAGAGATATCCGGATCCCGGAACGCATCCTCGGGATTGGTTCCCTTTTTGGAGGACCATTCCAAGTGGACCTTTGCCTGGGGATTGGTCATTTTCACTCCCAGGGCAAAGGCATTGATGTTGGCAATGGTTCCGAAGATGGGGTAGTCGGCCAGGTATCCGATCCGCAGGGTGTCGGTGAGAATGCCGGCGATAGCTCCAATCAGGAACTTGCCCTCGTAGAGCCGTCCGTAATAAGTCCGCAGGTGCCCGCTGTAAGTGTGAAGGGAGCAGTTTAAGATCTTAATCTCCGGGTACAAAAGGGCGGCTTTAATGCTGGCTCCCAGGAGCTTCGGCGTGGTAGTAAAGATTACCTGGCTGCCCTGGGTAACGGCTTCCTGGATGGCAGAGAGCCCCTGTTCCTCCGTGTTGATATTTTCATAAGAAACGGTAGTGACTCCGCCGTCAAACACTTCGTTCAGATGCTGGCGTCCCAGCTCATGGCTGTAAGTCCAGCTGGAAGCGCTGGCAGTCTTGTCGTGGAGAAAGGCAATCTTTAAGGGCGTGGAAGGGGCGGGGAGAAGGGACCTTAAGATAGGCCTGCCTGCCTTTTCCTCCGGCTGCATGCTCAGCTCCACGGGATGTTTGGCGGGATAAATCTGGAATTCTTTCCAGAGTTTTTCCATATCTATGCGGATCTGGCTGTAGGACTTCTCCCAGAAGCCCTCGTAGCCGTACACGTCCAGGTAAAGGAGAAATGCGTCGCCGGGAGTGAGGGAGAGCCTGCGGCCCCCTTTTTCCTCAAAGACATCGGTAAAATGGATATAGGAGGAGTGGAAATCCAGCTTTTCATCGTCTGTCCACACCTGGGAAGGATCCTTTCCCAGAAGCTTGAAGAGCCGGGCAAAGCTGCCTTCCTCGCTGAACCAGAGATAGTTGACGGCGGTTTTCTGGTAGAAATCCAGAAATTCGTAGTAGATACGCACTTCCTTGGAATCGCTGCGCTCCGGGAGAATGCGGGTCACACGTCCCGTAATGCTGACGGCTCCCGAGTATTTCAGCACGCTCACCCGCTTGTTACCCTCGATGACATAGAAGCGGTTCATAAATTCGCAGGCCGTGATAGGATCCCGGATGCCCTCGTCTAAATGGGCACGGTAGAGGGCAATCCACTTGGAGGCAAATTCCGAGGTTTCCGGCAGAAGGGGAAGGAAATTATTGGAAAATGCGGTGGTGCGGCCGGCGGTTTTCGTTCCGGCGATAAGTTCCAGGGGAATTTCCACCAGTCCCAGGTCAACCTCGGAGACGGTCTTCGTAAAGGAGAGAATTTCATCCAAAACCTGCAGATAGGGATAGTTCCCTTTTATCAGAGCGGTGCGGTAGGCTTTCTGTGCCAGTTTTCTGGCTTTGCTGTAAGCTTCCATAAGAACCTCCTTGTGGGTTATATCGGATCCGGAATTTCGAAAACGGTCCGTTCGTAAGCATTGATCACTGTGGTATCCTGATAGCGGCATTCCCGGGGAATGCGGTAGCCGTAATTCATATGGATATGGCCATGGACAAAATAGGCGGGGGAGTAGCGGTCCATGAGCTTGAGAAATCCCCCAAATCCCCGATGGGGCAGGTTTTCTTCGTCGTTCAATCCCAGAGCCGGGGCGTGGGTCAGGAGAATGTCAAAACCTTGGTGGCGGTGAAGCTGATACCAGAGTTTCCGGATCCGGAAGTTCATCTGGGCTTCCGTGTATTGATGGGGCCCTTCCTTATAGCGCATGGAGCCTCCCAGCCCCAGAATACGGATTCCTTTGTGTTCGTAGATTTGATCTTCCACGCAGATACAGCCATAGGGAGGGGAGCTTTGGTAGACGGCATCGTGGTTGCCGTGGACATACAGTACCGGTCCCTGGAAAAAGGTGGCCAGAAAGGAGAGGTACAGAGGGCTTAAGTCCCCGCAGGAGAGAATGAGATCGATCTCCTTTAATTTTTCTTTGCTGAAGTCATCCCAGAGATACCGGGATTCCACATCGGAAATAGCCAGAATTTTCATAGCTTGTATCCGCCTTTCCCTGTATATGCAAAAAAGAGGGCGGGACTGCTGTCTTTTGTTACAACAGACCCATCCCCTTCTTTCTAAGTCTTTCCCGCTACAGCGAATGTTTTGCAATCATTTTGCGGATTTTCTTTGTGGGATCGTTGATCCGGCCTACCGGTGTATCGTGATTCAGGGTGTCGATGATGGTAGCCATAAATTTAGTCATGTCGGCTTCCAGATAATAGGGCTTTTCAAGAAGTTCGGGGGGACGGTAATTCAGGTTTGTGGTTACCACCCGGGTGATATAGCCCTTTTCGTAATATTCGTCAAACATAGAAAGGCCGTCGGTGAACAGGCCGAAGGTACAGCAGATATACACGTGCCTTGCACCCCGTTCCTTCATCTGTTTGGCCACATCCAGCATGCTTCCTCCGGAGGAAATCATGTCGTCGATGATAAT
>CAJUMM010000102.1 GCA_910586955.1 uncultured Lachnospiraceae bacterium
AGGAGCCAGAATATTTAAAGGTGGTGTGGGGAATTGGATACAAAATGGAGAAAATGGAAACTCGTTCTTAGCTTTACAGCTTTCTTTTTGGGCATTACCCTGCTCTTTGGAAATTTCTTTTCCATGATCGGTCTTTTGATGTCCCAGGACGGGGATACCTTTGCGGATCGGGTGGGAATGGATTACCAGAACCGGAGGGAGTTTTGCTGGAGTATGTCCGACCGGCTGGAGGAGCTTTTGGGCGTGGCAACCGGCGGAAAGGGCTGGAGGAATTACGGAGCTGTCTACAGCGACGGCAGTGTCATCTATTATGGGAACGGCTATGGGCGGAGCTATAGTTACAGCACATGGGCGGACACATCCGGCGAGGCTACGGTGGTGCAGGAGGCGTTGTCAGCGCCGCCGGAGGA
Organism: uncultured Lachnospiraceae bacterium; assembly: GCA_910586955.1. Taxonomy (GTDB): domain Bacteria; phylum Bacillota; class Clostridia; order Lachnospirales; family Lachnospiraceae; genus Laedolimicola. Next base: position 411 of record CAJUMM010000102.1, read on the forward strand.
ATTGGGACTGCCGGATCTGGAAGGAAAGGTCCGGGAGCTGGAGAAACAGGTGGAGGACGGTGTCCTGTCCGAGGATGAGGCGGACGAGATCATAGCGGAGTGTGAGGCGGAATATGAAAGGGCCAGCGAGGCTTTGGCAGAAAGGGGCTGGGCTTACCGGGAGGAGGAGCTAGAGCCGGAGACCCTGGAGAAACATATGGAGGAGATGGACGGGGATAAAAATATCCTCTATGCGGTGCTCTACCAGGGAAAGCTCCTCTATACGAATATTGACGAAGCCCGGCCTGAGGTGGGGAAGGAGGTTGGAGCGAAGGATTACTCCAATTATGTCTCTGAGGAGGAGTACAATTTCTTCCTATGGTACAATCTTATGGGCGACGGCAAAGTGCAGATCACCAAGGACGGCCAGCCGGTGGATGTGTACGGGGACGGGGTCTACCGGGAGGACAGCCGCTGGTATGTGCCGGGATACACGAATTTCAGCACGGATCCCTCCACCAAGGATGCGGTGATCTTTATGGCGGCGGCGAAGGAGCCAAAGCTTTATATCACAGGAAATTATTCGGGATATGGGACCATCCGGCAGGGGGGACAGCTCTACTATATGCAGAGGCAGCAGATGGAATGGCACAGGAGGTATGAGACGGGCCTTGCGCGCCTGGGATGCGCCCTCCTTTTGCTGATCCTGGCCTTCCTGATGCGAAAGAGCCTTAAGGAGGCCGGCAGGGCCATCGGGGCCTTCCTTGGAAAACTATGGCTGGAGGTAAAAATCCTGCTTTTCCTGGGGATTCCTCTCGTATTGTTTTTGACGAGCGGAAGAGAGCTCCTGCGGGAGCTGATGTGGATGCTGGAAGACGGCGGCTGGTACGTATACAGTGCGGAGGAGTTCTTCTGGTATATCGGACATTTTATGAGGAACGGAACCGCTCTGGCCGCGGCATTCTGGATGATTTATCTTGCGGTTCTGGATCACCGCTATAACAAGGGGAGACAGAAGCTTTTAACGGCGCCTGTGTTGTATGGCCTTGGCAGAAAGAATCTGGAGCTGCCCATACAGAGGCGGATGGTGTCCCGGTATTACCCGGTGCTGGCTTTTTCGCTGCTGTTCCTGTTCTTTGGAATCGCGTCTGTCTTTGGGTATTTCTTTGTGTGGGGATGGGACGGGACGACGGTTTTGCTGACAGTGCTGGCGATTCTGTCGGGGGTAGGCTTTGTGGTGGCTACGGTGGTCTATCTTTGCCGGAACAAGCAGCTGGCTGAGGATTTAGGCGCGCTGGCAGGGCAGATTGCAGATATCCGGAACGGTAATCTGACAAAGCCTCTGGAGCTGTCCGGGGACGCGGATCTAAAAGCGGCGGCGGAGAATCTCAATGAGATCCAGCAGGGCATGGAGACGGCCTTGAAGGAGCAGACCAAGAGCGAGCGCATGAAGGTGGAGCTGGTGGCCAATGTGTCCCATGATATCAAGACGCCCCTGACCTCCATTATCAGCTATGTGGAGCTTTTGAAGCAGGAGGAGCTGCCGGAACATGTGAAGGAGTATGTGCAGATTCTGGGGGAGAAATCTCAGCGGCTGAAAAATATGGTCCAGGATGTGTTTGAGGTGAGCAAGGCGGCCTCCAACCAGCTTCCGGTGAATATGGAAAGGCTGGATCTGGGCAAGCTGCTGCGGCAGACCCTGGCGGATATGAATGCCCAGATTTTGGACAGCGGACTGGTGATAAAAACGTCCCTGCCGGAGGAACCGGTGATGATTCTGGCAGACGGCCAGCGGCTCTACCGGGTATTCCAGAATCTGATTCAGAATGCTCTGAAATACTCTCTGAAAGGTTCCCGGATCTACCTGGTGCTGGCGGAGGAAGGAAAGACTGCCGCAGCCAGTATTAAGAATACTTCCGGTGTGGAGATTGATGATTCTGTGGACTTTACGGAGCGCTTTGTCCGGGGAGATGCAAGCCGGACAGACGGAGGCAGCGGTCTTGGACTGTCCATCGCCAGGAGCTTTACGGAGGCCTGCGGAGGCAGCTTTGCTTTGGAAGTGAATGCGGATCTGTTTACGGTGACGGTTAGATTTGATAAAATTTCCTAGGAAAATGCCTTTGGGCATTGCTGGGCCGGCAGGAAGGTACGGAGATTTTGAGACGCCGGCCTTATGTAGCCGTTTGGATTTCGCAGCATAATGATATAGGGAATCCATGTCTTGAGGGGTGCTTTAGGCTTGGCCGTTGGGTCCGGTCCGGGCAGCCCCTCTTGGGGCAGAGAAAGGAAATATGAAATTATGGAAGAAATTATGCTGGAATGGGCGAAAGCCATACATAGGGAAAACCCGGTAGTGGATGCGCACCTGGATCTGGCTACCGAAGTGTATGCCAGGAGGCTGTACGGAGAGCGGGACGTAGTGGAGCGGTACTATCTGCCTCATTTTGAGGAGGCCTGTTTAAATATCTGCGTCTCCTCGGTATTTGTGTCTTCCCGGGATTTGCCGGAGAAGGGACTGCACATGGCGGCAGCCCAGATCGGGGCCCTGCGGGAAGATCTGGAACCGGTGTCCTCCCGGATCCGGGTGGTGACGGACCTTGAAGGGCTGGAGGAGTCTTTGCGGGAGGGCAGGATTGCCGTGCTCTTATCCCTGGAGGGATTGGACCCGGTGGGAAGTGATTTGTACCTTCTGCGGGCATTTTACGATCTGGGGGTGCGGGGGGCCTCTCTTACCTGGAGCCGTCCCAATGCCTTTGCCAGAGGCTGCTGCAAGGCCGGGGAGATGTACGAGATTTCCGGAGGCCTCACCGGACTTGGCCGGGAGGCAGTGGCGAAGATGGAGGAGCTGGGCATGTATCTGGATGTAAGCCATCTGAACAACGACGGTTTCTCAGATGTTCTGGACTGCGCCGGGCGCCCCTTTATTGCCAGCCATTCCAATGCCTGGAAGATCCATCCCAATTACCGGAATCTCCGGGAGGATCAGATTACGGCCCTTGCGGAGCGGGGCGGCGTCATCGGCCTGAATGCCTGCGGGACCATTGCGGGGGTGTCCCCCAGGCAGAAGGAGGCGGCCTTGATCCGTCTCTGTGAACATGCGGAACACCTCATAGCCCGGGGAGGGGCGGAGCATGTGGGGTTTGGCTTTGATCTGTGCAACGGCCTGTCCGCCTCCACGCCCCGGATTCATTTTGAGACGGAGGAGGACGACATTTTAGCCCATCACGGAGAGATGCTTTGGTTAAGCGCAGCCCTGCTGGAGCGGGGGATGAAGGAGGATGTGCTCGCAGGGATTATAGGAGGCAATTTCCTTAAGTATTTTCGGCAGATCCTAAAGAAGGGATAGGAAGTACCGCAGAAGCAAAGAGCCGTCTTCCATGTAGGGACTGGAGTGGGCAAAACACATGCGCTCCGGATGCCATTGGACACCCAGCAGGGGAAGGCTTTTGTGATACATGGCTTCCACAACAAAATCCTGGCTGTACTGTGCCACCAGAAGCCCATCACCGGGAGCGCCGATGCCCTGGTGATGGGCGCTGTTTGTAATAGGAGTGCTTCCGTAGAGCTTTTCCGGGAAGGTGCCTCTGGCCGCCTTGGTGGGATGAATCCGGTCTGCCTTTTCGTATGCGTGGATCTTAAGGGAATGGGGAGGAAGATCCTGGATCAAGGTCCCGCCAAAATAAATATTGAGGATCTGGAGACCCTTGCAGATACCCAGGACAGGCTTTCCTGCCCTTACAAAGGTGTCCAGAAGGCTTAGCTGGATCCGGTCCAGGGGCTCGTCTATATTTCGGGATCCCCTGTTTTCTGCACCGAAAAGGGCGGGAGAGATATCGCCGCCTCCGGGGAGGAGCAGTCCGTTGTAGCCGGAGAAGTCCCCAAAGAAGGGCTCTTTTTCTTGAGAAGGCAGAATATCTGCGGAAACCCCCAGGGATTTCAATGCGTTTTGATAATTTTGTGTGGAATCGGGATAGCCTGCCAGGAATATTTTTTTCATAGGAGCCTCCTTTTCTGCCTGTGGACGGGAAAGATTTTTATCAAAATATATGCAGAAAGGTGAAGAAAAAGACGAGCCGGGTTCGTTATACAAATTAGAAAAGAAATCTGAAAGAAAAGTTAAGATTTTATGAAGGCTATTGAAATTTGCAATTTGTGTGTTATTGTATTATTTAAATAGTACATAGAACGAGATGCAGCAAAGGAGAGGCAGAAGTGAGGAAAGAGAAATGAGTACATTGGTAGAGGTAAAGGACATCTGCAAGATCTACAATCCCGGGGAAAATGAGGTGCGGGCTCTGGATCATGTGAGCCTTTCCATCAACAAAGGAGAGTTTGTAGCCATTATCGGGCAGTCAGGCTCCGGGAAATCTACGCTGATGAATATGCTGGGGTGCCTGGATGTACCCACTTCCGGGGAATATTACCTGAACGGCAAGGATGTATCCACCCTCAGCGACGACGAACAGTCGGATATCCGCAATCTGGAGATTGGATTTATTTTTCAGGGATTTAACCTGATCAGCAATCTTACAGCCATTGAAAATGTGGAGCTGCCGTTAATTTACCGGGGCGTGGGAAAGCGGGAGCGGCAGAAACTGGCCATAGACGCCCTGAAAATTGTGGGCCTGTCCCACCGGATGTACCATAAGCCAAATGAGATGTCCGGCGGCCAGCAGCAGAGGGTGGCGATTGCAAGGGCCATTGCGGCGAAGCCTCCGGTGATACTGGCGGATGAGCCTACGGGAAATCTGGACTCCGCCTCCAGCAAAGAGATTCTTCAGATTCTGAAGGAATTGTACATAGACGGCAGAACGGTAATCCTGATTACCCATGACAATGGGATTGCAGCCCAGGCAAAGCGGGTGATCCGCATTATGGACGGCAAGATAGAGTCAGACACAATCAATGAGGAGATTCGGTAATGTTTGGAAAAAAGAAAAATCTGGAAACCTGGGAAACGGAACATACAGAGACGGATATGATGGAGGGAAGCCCCAGGGAGGAGTGGAAGGCAGAAGAGGAAGAGACAGGAAAGAAGAAATGGTTTTCTTTCCTGAAAAAGGGTGATCCCGGCGACAAGCCCGAGAAACCGCCCTTGACCCAGGCTTAAAGGAAAAAGCGCCGCAGACGTATCATCATTGGGAGTATTGTGGGTGTGCTCTTGGTATTTAATATGGTGTCCAGACTTTTAACACCAGCCCCTTTACCCACGGTCAGCGTGGTGGAGGCCAGCGTGGGAACGGTGGAGCAGACCATAGAGGGCAGCGGAACCGTGAAATCGGAGGAGGTGAAAACCTACTTTTCTCCTGTCACGGCCACAGTGGAACATTTTGACCTGCAGGTGGGAGATACGGTGGCGGCGGGGGATATCCTGCTGACTTACAACGAGGCGGAGCTTGACGAGCTGTACCGCCAGGCGGAACTTACCGGAAGTGCAGCCAACTTAGGATACCAGGATGCCATTACCAGGGATAATGAGAACGTTTCCGAGTACAACCGGTCCTCTGCAGATCTGAATGTCATTGAGCAGCAGCTGGATGCGGAGAAGAATGAAAATGAGCATGTGCAGGACCGGATTACGGAGTACACGGAGAAGCAGGCCAATTCTTCCATTGAGCTGAATAACAGGCAGATTGCCCTGGAGGACGCACAGAGAACTTTGGCAAGTGCAGATGAAGTTTTGAAGCAGAAAAAGGAAGAACTGGATGCGGCATCGGATCCGGCGGTTCAAGATGCGCTTCGAAAAGAAATTGCGGATTTGGAAATAGCGAAAGCTGCAGCGGTGAAAAACCGTGATGCTGCCCAGAAGAAGATCCAGGAAGAGCAGGATTACTTAAATGAGATCAACGAAAAGCTGAACGGTTACCGGGATCGTCTGGAGAAGTCTTCGGAGAACCTGGAAAAGCTCCAGACAAATAAGGCCAAGGAGGAGGGCATCAAGAGTTCTACGGAAAGCTCCAGGCTCACCTCGGCAGCCCGGCAGGAGCTGGCGGCTAACAACAATTTAAGTACCCTGAATGCCCAGATGACCAAGGATGATATCAATGCAGGCAAGGCGGGGATCCATGCGGAGTTTTCCGGTGTGGTGACGGAGGCAGGGGCAGTTCCCGGAGGTCCTGCGGCACAGGGAAGCAGTCTTCTTACGGTGGCCAGCAACGAGAAGGTGATTGTGGATATGTCCGTGACACGTTTCGATCTGGAGAAGCTGGAGGTAGGCCAGAGGGCAGAGATTACCTTGGCAGGAAATACCTACACGGGAACAGTCAGCAAGCTGAGCCGTCTGGCAGCCAACAACGAAAAGGGGACCCCGGTGGTCAGCGCCCAGATACATATTGATAATCCCGACGACAAGATTTACCTGGGACTGGAGGCCAAGGTTAAAGTCAGCGGCCGCAAGGCAGAGGATGTGATTGCCGTGCCTGTGGAGACAGTCAATACAAGCAAGGAAGGGAGCTTCTGCTATATCGTAGACGAGAACGGCATCGTAGTCCGCAAGGATGTGGAGACAGGCCTGTCTTCCGCTACTATGATTGAGATTACATCCGGCTTAAGCTTCGGAGACAAGGTGGTCCGCAATACAGGAATCGTCTTGGAAGAGGGAATGCAGGTAACGGCTGTGGAGGAATAGAAGATGGGACAATTACTGGAATATTTTAAGATGGCCCTGGACAATATCCGGGCCAACAAGGGCCGTTCTATTCTGACTATGCTTGGCATCATCATCGGTATTTCCTCCGTGATTATGATAATGTCCATCGGCCAGGGAGCCAAAGGGGAGATCGGGGATCAGTTAAGCGCCATGGCCGGAGGCCAGGTTTTTATCAGCGGTGCTTACGGGGATTCCAACCAGATTTACCTGACTCCGGAGGATATGGAGGCCATCAAGGAGGTGGAGGGCGTCAAAGGTGTCACCCCTTCCGACAGCATGTCCGGAAAGCTTCTCACTCCCAGAAACGTGGAATTTGACTTAAGCGTTACCACCGGAACAGCAGATTTGAAATATACTCACAATCCGGAGATGAAATACGGGCGCTATTTTTCCGATTCCGATGTAGAGTCTATGAATCTGGTGGCTGTGATTGGGGAAGGGGACGCCAGGAAGCTCTTCGGCACGGACGACGTAGTGGGAATGAGCGTGGAAGTTACCATTTACGACACCACCCAGGAAGTCACCATTATCGGTGTCATCAAGGAGGAGCAGACGGAAAGCGGCGGGCTGGTGAGCAGTATGATGTACAACTCCAACCGGGTTTCCTTCTACATGCCCTGGACGGCTAACTATGCCTTTGGCTACATTCTGGAAGATTTTTTTGCCATTATCGTAGTGGCAGATACCAGCTACAGCAGCGTGGCGGTCAGCAGCGAAATCGTAAGCCTTCTGGAGCGCCGCTACCAGGTGCAGGGGGAAGACAAATTCTATGTGGAGGATGCGGAGAGCCAGATTTCAGCCATTACCCAGGTGCTGGATATGCTGACGGCCTTTATCTCCTTCGTGGCGGCCATTGCCCTGCTGGTAGGCGGCATTGGCGTCATGAACATTATGCTGGTATCCGTCACTGAGCGGACCCGGGAGATCGGCATCCGCAAAGCCCTGGGGGCCAGAACCCGCTCCATTATGATGCAGTTCCTGTCGGAGTCTGCCATTATCACAGCTATCGGCGGTATCATCGGCATTATCCTGGGTGTTCTGGGAGCCAAGGCTCTCTGCTCCCTGCCTATGCTTGGCTTTCCGCCCCGGATCAGCCTGGCGACAATTCTTTTGACTACCTTCTTTTCCTCCTGTGTGGGAATTTTCTTCGGAATCTATCCTGCCAGAAAGGCGGCGAAATTGAGTCCCATCGAGGCGCTGCGGAGGAATTAAGCCAACAGTCCAGCCAGAGCTTTATGTAGTACTTCAGAGATACTTAATATTTGGAGCAGCTGCGGCCCCGCAAAGGAGCCATAGCTGCTCTGTTTGTTTATTCCAGTTCCGCTTCATCCCTGCCAGCGCCTCTCCTTAGCTCAATCTCCGGCCGCATGCTGCGCCCGTAACTTGAGCTGGCGCTGTCCGGGATTCCGCTGTTTTTAGTGTTGTCTGTTGAAATACTGCCGGCCCCGGACACTTAAATGGGACAGCTCGTCAATAAGCTTCTGGGCCTGGTCCCCGGAGTGGATATTGGGGAAGGACAAGTCGCCGTGAAAATGAAGGGTTGTCTGGACCGTGCGATCCGGAAGATCCAGGATCTCCCCAGGAGGACTCGGGAAGGGAGAGCTGATTTCCAAAGGTTTCTGCAGCTCCGGATGGGCCAGGATCCCGCTGACAGTATTGGGCATTCTAAGCTCGTTAAGCTCCCCCGCCAGAAGCATCTGGACGATGGGAGCGTTTTCCAGGACCGTGTTTTTGGGAATCACCGCCTCCCCCTCCTGCAGGGGGACCAGGTGGTCTTCGCCTACGGAGCGGGCCAGGCTGTCTAAGGGAGTGGCGTCCTTTGCGGAAATGATGCCGCCCCGGGCCTTGCTGGCCTGGGACATGTCGATGAGGGTTCGGCCCGTTTTCAGAGAGAAGCCGCTGATTCCCGGCACTCCCGATGAGGAAGGCACGGAAATCCCGCTGATCTCATTTGCCGCATTCTTCGCCTTGTTGGCCGCAGCTTCCATCCGGGAAGCATAGCTTTCCATCCGGGCGGCCAGGGTTTCGATCTGATCCGTCACCTCCTTTA
>CAJUMM010000103.1 GCA_910586955.1 uncultured Lachnospiraceae bacterium
CATTCTCGTAATTGTGAGTCCCCAGAAGCTTTAGTTCCCCTGTGTCACAGACCTTCCTTCTGGAGTTTCCGCCGCTGTAGAAAATGGTGTTTCCTTCCAGATACACACCCTGATCCAATATATGCTTCCTGCTGAAATAAAGAACCGGCACCTTGGTCCGCTCCCCGAATTTCCGGGTGGCCTCATCGTCGTAATTCAGCACGCAGGTATCCCCCGGCCCCTGGTTGGCGGCGATCCGCTCCTTTGTCTCGGTATAACATTCCAGGGTGTGATGCCGGTTCAGATGATCCGGGGTAATATTCAGAATAGCGCTGACCTGGGGATGAAAACTTTCAATGGTTTCCAGCTGGAAGCTGCTGATCTCCGCAGCCGTCACGCTATCCTCACTCATGGACAGGGCTTCCTCAGTGTAGGCATTTCCAATATTTCCCACCACATAGACTTCTTTATAGTAATCCCGGAATATCTCCCCTACCAGGGAGGTGGTGGTAGTCTTTCCGTTGGTTCCCGTGATAGCGGCAATCCTCCCTTTCCCGAACCGGTAAGCCAGCTCCACTTCTCCCCAGATTACGGCTCCCCCTTTACGCATGTCCTCCACCAGGGGCAGATCCACCGGCACGCCGGGACTTAAGATCACCAGATCCGTCTCCCTCTTAACCGCCTCCGGCAGTTCACCCAGGAGAATTTCCGTATGGCTTCCCTCTCCCAGGCGGGCTTTCAGTTCCTCCTTCTTCAAAGAGCTGTTGCCGTCGTAGAGTACCGGGATGATCCCCGCCTTTTCTAAGAGCTTTGCGGCTCCGATTCCGCTGACGCCGCCGCCCATAATTAAAATCTTCTTATCATTCAGCATAGTCTTCTTCCTTCCTCCGGCACCTACAGGGCCAGAATCCCAAGCAGGCACAGAATGGCCGTGACAATGGAAAATACGGCCACCACCCGGGTCTCGGACCATCCCCCCAGCTCAAAGTGATGGTGAATGGGCGCCATGCGGAAGATCCGCTTTCCCCCGGAAAGTTTAAAATAGGTCACCTGGATCATGACGGAGAGGATCTCCACCCAGTAGATCAGGGCCACAATCAGGATAAACATGGGCATCTTCAGCATATAGGCCGTGGAGGCCACGAAACCTCCCAGGGCCAGGGAGCCCGTATCTCCCATAAACACGCTGGCCGGATACACGTTAAAGAGGAGAAAACCCATGAGGCTTCCCACCACAGCGCAGGTAATGGGATGAAGGCCGCTTCCGGTTCCCACAGCCACCACCGTAAAGAAGGTAGCAATAAGCACCGTGACGCTGGAAGCCAGGCCGTCCAGGCCGTCGGTGAAATTCGCCCCGTTCACCGTGCCGATAATCGCCAGGAAGGCCACGGGCACAGCCAGCCATCCCAGGTGCAGGTAGTGTTCCGGCCAGAAGGGAATCAGCATCGCCATATCCCCTCCTGTAAGCCGGTAGTAGTAATAGACAAACACTCCCGTCACCAGAAACTGTCCGAACATCTTCTGCCCCGGCGTCAGCCCCTCGGAGCGGTGCAGGATAATCTTAATATAATCGTCCAGAAATCCGATGATCCCAAATCCCGCCGTTACAAAAAGGATGGGAATGATCCCCGGATAATCCTTCACATAGAGAAGGGACGTAATCACGATTCCGGCCAGAATAATCAGCCCCCCCATGGTAGGCGTCCCGCTCTTCTTCAAATGGCTCTTGGGCCCGTCGTCCCGGACGGTCTGGCCGAACTTCAGCCTCCGCAGAAGGGGAATCACCACCGGGCCTAAGGCTGCGCTGATGGCAAAGGATATCAATATGGGCAGTATCATTGTCTCATCCATGTATTCTTACCTCTCAAGTTTTTCTGTCCATAGAATTATAAGGCTTTTCCCTTTATTGATCAACCGTTATCTTCGCCCTCAGATACAATTTCTTCCTTTTCAATCCCAAGATACGGCAAAATATTGGAAAATATGTCCTGAATCACCGGCGCCGCAATGGTTCCCCCGTAGTACACGCCCTGGGGATTGTGGATAATGGCGATTCCTAAGACCTGGGGATCCTCTGCCGGGGCGAAACCTACAAAGGAGGCAATGTACTTGTTGGTGCCTCTGGGAAGGGTCTGGGAGGTAGCCGTCTTGCCGCCGATGCGGTAGCCCTCAATACGGGCATTTTTCCCACCGCCCTCGGATACCACCTTCTCCATGAGAAAGCGCATGGTGTCCGAGGTCTCCTTGGACACCACGTTCTCCCGGCTCTCATACTGGAGCTCCTTTAGAACCTTTCCCTCCCTGTCCCGGATCTCCACACCGAAATGAGGAGTCACCCGGGTTCCGCCGTTGATAATGGAGCTGATGGTGGTGGCCAGCTGCATGGGCGTAATCTGGAAGGACTGGCCAAAAGAGATGGTGGCCAGCTCCACGGCCCCGATATTTTCCACTTTGTGCATAATGGTTGCTGCCTCGCCGGGCAAATCCACTCCCGTCTTGGAGAGCAGTCCGAACTGCTGGAAATAGTGGTAGAAATCTTCCGTTCCAATCCGCTGTCCCACGTCGATAAATACCGGATTGCAGGAATTTTGTATCCCCTGGACAAAGGTTTCCGTCCCATGGCCCCCCACCTTGTGGCAGCGGATCCGCCGATCCTCCACCATCCGGTAGCCAGGACAGCTGAAGGTATCCGTCAGGGACACCACGCCCTTCTCCAGGGCTGCGGAGGCGGTAATCACCTTGAAGGTGGAACCCGGCTCATACGTATCGTTGATGCTCTGGTTCCGCCACATCTGGTTCAAAAGATCCTGTTTCTCCTGATCCGTAAGACCGGAGGTATCCAGATCCGTGTTTAAAGTAAAGGGATCGTTTAAGTCAAACTCCGGCACATTCACATTGGCATAGATCTCCCCGTTCTGAGGGTTCATAATAATGATGGACACATAGGTGGCCTGTTTCTGCTCCAGGGCTTTCAGGGCCGCCTGCTGGGCATAGAGCTGGATATTGTAGTCCAGGCTGATGTAGAGATCGTTTCCGGGAACCGGCTCCACCCGCTCCTCCCCGGCGTCTGCGATCTCCACCCCCCGGGCGTCCGTCAGGGTGAGAATGGTCCCGTTGATGCCCTGAAGGTATTCATCGTACATGACCTCCAGGCCGATAATGCCCTGATTGTCGCTGCCTGTAAATCCCAGCACCTTGGAGGCCAGGCTTCCGTAAGGGTAATACCTGCGGAAATCCTCGTCAATCTTCACCCCCTCCAGCTGGTATTCCCGGATCCGGTCCCCTGTCTCCTTCTCCACATTGGTCTTCACCCGCTCGATGGAACTGCGCTTTTCCACCCTTTTGCGGACCGTCTCCTCCGGCAGATCCAGTTCCCTGCAAAGGACTTCAATGACCTGCTCCGGGTCTTTTATCTGGCTGTGGACCACGGAAATGGTGCAGACCGTCCGGTTAGTGGCCAGCACCGTTCCGGAGGCGTCCACAATCTTTCCCCTGGCTGCCTTAATGCTCCGCTCCCGCTCGTGAAGATCCTCCGCCAGCTCCTGGTAATACTCCGACTCGAAGATCATCAGCTTCACCAGGCGTCCCACCAGAACCAGCACGATCAGAAAACAGAAGGTAAACACAAATACCATCTTTTTCCTGTTATACGTCTTGCACTTTGGATTCATAAAGAAGACCTCATAAAAGTTTCCCGCTGCCGCCGGAGGCGGCCGCTTTCTACAAACTATTATAAGGTCCCTCAATATATTCATCCGTATTTACCGGGAGGTATCTCCGTCTTCCGGTGTATCCTGGCCGCCCTCCCCGGTCGTCCCTTCCGGCACCTGAATCTCGCCGGAGGGAAGAATGGGGCTGCCGATGCCGTTCATAATTCCCCCTTCCTGTCCCTCCACTTCTTCAGGGTCCGGCATTTTAACCGTTTCTCCCGTGATGGGATCGATAAGGGTTCCTTCCTCCGGCTCCTTTCTGCCTTCCTCCCCTTCTTGGCCTTCCTGGTTCTCCTCTTCTCCTTCTTCCTCCTCTTTTTCTTTCTCTTTGGCTGCGTTTTCCGCCGCCACCTCCTCCTGCATATCTGCCGGAATCTCCTCCGTAGCATAGATATTCAGATAGGGAAGGGCCTCCTTCATAATATTTTTATAAATTTCCAGGGCGTAGGAACTGCTGGCCTGGGTCAGAGGGCTCTCCGCATTGGGCTCGTCCACTACTACATAGCAGACTACCTGGGGATTGTCCACCGGCGCAAAGCCGATAAAGGATACCACATAGGCCTCCCGGCTTCTGGGAAGCTTCTGGGCCGTCCCCGTCTTGCCGCCCATGGCATAGCCGGCGATCCGCCCCTTCTTTCCTGTGGGATTATTGCCGTTCTGATCCGCCTCCCCGTACATGGCATGGTAGAGATACTGCTTGACCAGCGCCGAGGTTTTGGATGATACGGTCTGGCGCACCAGGACGGGATTGATATTTTCCACCGTTCCTCCGTTTGGATCCAAAATCCGTTTCACCACATGGGGACGGTAGTAGTAGCCTCCGTTAATTACGGAGGAAAAGGCGGAAGCCACCTGGATCATGGTGGTGTTAAAGCCCTGGCCGAAGGTACAGGTGGCCAACTCCGTGGGCCCCATATTATTTTTGGAAAACACCGTAGTGGCATTGTTGGTCTCTCCGGGAAGATCAATGTTCGTCTTCAGGCCGAAATTAAACATCTGCTGGTATTTTAAGTAATTGTCATAGCCCTCCAGGGCTCCAATCTGCATCAGGGCATCGTTGCAGGAAAACATAATGCTGCCGTCCAGGGTGATGATCCCGTGTCCGGCTCTCTTGGCACAGCGGATGGGCTGCTGTCCCTCCACAATCACCTGGCCCCCGTCGCAGAGAAAGGTAGTGCCGTCATTGATGATCCCTGTCTCCAGAGCCCCCGCCACCGTCATAGGTTTTACGGTAGAACCTGGCTCGAAGCCGTCGCTGATACAGAAATTCCTCCACATCTGGTTCTTGGCGTCAAGCTGTTCCTCCTCCGACATAGCATCCACCTGCTCCTGGGTAAGGTAGCCGTTTGCCACCAAATCGTGGGGATTGTTCAGATCGAAGGCCACATCCCGGGCCATAGCCAGAATCTCCCCGTTCCGGGGATCCATCATCAGCACGGCAATGTTGAGAGCTGCCGGGCCTTCCACATATTTATTGGTATAATCCTCTTTGAATTTCCGGATATATTTCTCCGTAATGCCCTGAAGGGTTACATCGATGGTGGAGACCACCGTATTGCCGTCTGTGGGCGTCCGCACCACCTTGGCCTGTTCCAGGTCCTCATTCAGGTAGTTGTAGCTTCTGCCGTTGGTTCCGTTCAGGACGCTGCTGTACTCCTCCTCAATCCCTGTCTGCCCCTGGTTGCCGGATACGGTGTAGCCAATCACATTGCAGGCCAGGGAGTTATTGGGGTATTTACGCAGGTAGGAATCTTCAAACCAGACGCCTTTGATCCTGCTCCCCGTCTTTTCGTCCTCCTGCATAGCTGCAAACTCTGCAATCTCTTCCTTGGAGAGCTGTTTCAGAAGGGGCACATAGCTGCTGTCTCTGCGCTCATTTAAAGCAGCCCGAAGCTCCGCCTCATCCAGCCCAAAGCAGGCCGCCAGGGCTTTCAGGGTAGGCGCTACACAATCTTTCTCCGGATCTTCGCTGGCACTCTGCCAGAGGACCTTAGGGTCCAGAATCAGATTGTACACCTTCTCGCTGGTGGCAAGAACGGTGCCGTTCCGGTCCAGAATATCCCCCCGCTTATAGGGAAGCAGGGTGCTGGCCGTATCCTGCTGGGCCAGCACCCGCCTGGTATACTTGTCTCCGCTGGTCTTATTGATATAGGCCAGACGGATATCTACTCCAATTAAAGCAAGCACTATTATGGTAAATAATAGTGCCAGCTTGCGTTTCATTCGGTTCTGCATCCGGGCTTTCTGCCTTGCCCGGCTCTTTCCTGGATTCTTCAAAGGCTTCACCTGCTTCTCGTCCCCAGAAGGCCTTTCGTGCCGCTGTCATCCTGGGGAATTTCTGCATACTGTTTTACATAATCCCTGCCGCTCCCGTCATAGAGAACCACCTGATCCGCGCCGGCATAAACCATGCCCAGCTCATTGATGGCAATCTCCCGCACTTCCTCCAGATCCACCGAAGAAGTCACCCGGTTGTACTCGTCGTCATTCTCCGCTTTCCGGTCTGCCAGCTGTTCCTCCAGAGCTACGATGTTCTTTCTCCTGGCCGTATTATCCGCCTGAAGCTTAAGATATCCCGCACAGACCCACAGGGTCAATACGGAAGCTGCCGCCAGAAACAAAGTGTAACCCAGGCTGAAATACCGCGGTTTCTCCACCCTCCCCCGGCGGGGACGCCTTTGGGGCGCAGGTTTCCTCCCTCTGCCCGGTGCCTCCTCCACCTGAAGCTTACGGACTGCGGTGCCATTTACGTATGTCTGTCGTGTTCTGTCTGAATTTTTTCTCTTGTCCGTATAAATGCTTCTGATTTCTGCCATACTGATCTCTCACTTTTGCTCAGGTACGCTCAAATACCCGAAGTTTTGCACTCTTGGAACGTTTGTTTTCTTCCAATTCCTCCTTACCGGGAACAATCGGTTTTTTAGTAGCTGCCCTGCCCTTCGGCTTTTTGCCACACACACACACAGGAAAATTTGAAGGGCAGGTGCAGGGGTTTTCATTGGTTCTAAAACTGTTTTTCACAATCCGGTCCTCCAGGGAATGGAAGGTGATCACACAGAGCCTTCCTCCCGGATTCAGCAGATCGATCATATCGTCCAGGGAGTTTTTCAAAACCTCCAGCTCCTGATTCAGCTCAATTCGGACAGCCTGGAAGGTCCGCTTCGCCGGATGTCCCCCGGCTGCGCGCATTCTGGCGGGAACGGCGCTCCGGATAATCTCCGACAGCTCCCCTGTAGTCTCGATGTTCTTTTTCTCTCGTGCTTTTACAATATGCCGGGCAATGCTCCTGGCGGCCTTGTCCTCCCCGTAATCCCGGATAATCCGGAACAGCTCGGCCTCGGAATAGGTATTGACAATGTCCCTGGCCGTCCTGGACTGCCTCTGATCCATCCGCATGTCCAAGGGTGCGTCTTCCCGGTAGGTAAATCCCCTTTCAGCCGTGTCCAGCTGATAGGAGGAAACCCCCAGATCCAAAAGGATGCCGTCCACCCGGCGGATGCCTAAAGCTTCCAGTTCTCTCTTCATATTGCAGTAATTGCTGCGGATGACGGTGACCCGTTCCCTGAAAGGCTTAAGCCGTTCTGTAGCTGCCAAAATGGCGTCCGCATCCTGGTCAAAACCAATGAGGCGTCCTGTTCCTCCCAGACGGGAACAAACTTCAAAAGCATGTCCGCCGCCGCCCAGAGTTCCGTCTACATAGATTCCCTCCGGCCGGATGCAAAGCTCCTCCATGGTCTCCCGCAGCAGGACCGATACATGTGAAAATTCCATCCATGCCTCCCGCCGTCAGATATCCAGGCCCAGATCCGTGAGCTGTCCTGCAATCTCGTCCATATCGATTTCTTCGTAATTGTTGTTCTGATTCCACTTCTCCTCGCTCCAGATCTCTATGCGGTTCAGGAGTCCGGCAAGCACGACATCTTTCTCTATCCCTGCAAACTTCCGCAAGGTTGCGGGAAGTAAAATCCTCCCCTGCTTGTCAAATTCGCAGGAAGCGGCGCCTGCGGTGAGAAATCTGACAAAAGAACGGGCGTTTTTATTGGTGGTAGGGAGCTTCTTAAGCTTCTCCTCATAGGCCTCCCACTCTCTCATGGGAAAGACAAAGAGACAGCCGTCCAACCCCCTCGTCACAATAAACTCGTCTCCCAGCTGCTCCCGGAATTTCGAAGGAATGATAAGCCTGCCCTTGGGGTCTACCGAATGGTTGTACTCGCCTCGGAACATGCTCTCACCCCTCTCTCACCCTGAAGCACCACTATTCTTCACTTTAAAGCCACTTTTCACCACTTTCCACCACTTGTAGATTTATCATAGCGTACTTCACCCGAAAAAGCAAGTCCATTTTCTGTGAAAATTGCACAAAAAAAGAAGACCTCTACATCTGGTTTCCCTCATTTTCCCAAATACCAGATATAGGGGTCTCCCCTTTTATGAATGTTTCGGACGGTTCCCGTAAAACCACAGAATGCCGCTGACGGCACTGATAGACAGCACAATGAGCATAATGTGGGAGTATTCCCCTGCCAAATAGGCGATTTTCCCCCAGGATTCTCCCAAGGCAGCTCCCAGGCAGATGAGCACGGTATTCCAGATTACGGATCCCACTGTCGTGTAGAGAAAAAAGGTGGGAAGCTCCATACGGCTCATGCCTGCAGGAATGGATATCAGGCTTCGCACTACGGGAATAAACCGGCAGAAAAAGACGGTCTTTGTCCCCTTCCTGCGGAACCATGCGTCCGCATTCTCCACATCCGCCGGTTTCAGGCAGAGGAGCTTTCCCGCCCGTCCCGACACCAGGCGCATCATCCGTTCCTTGTTCAAGAGCCTTCCCAGGCCATACAGGACAATGGCCCCTGCCAGGGAACCCAGGGTGGAAAAAAGGATCACCCCGAAAATTCCAAGGCCCTCCGGCAG
>CAJUMM010000104.1 GCA_910586955.1 uncultured Lachnospiraceae bacterium
ACCGCTTTCTTGCAAAGGAGATTGCCGCAGGCCGGCAGATCTACATTGTATGTCCCATGGTAGAGGATAATCCGGAGCTGGAGCTGGAAAATGTGGTAGATTACACGGAAAAGCTGCGGGAGTGTTTTCCGGATCCGGTTTCCGTGGATTACCTTCACGGAAAAATGAAAGCTGCGGAAAAGAATGAGATTATGGAGCGGTTTGTAAAAGGGGAGATCCGGATTCTGGTATCTACCACGGTGATTGAGGTGGGAGTCAACGTGCCCAATGCTTCCGTGATGATGGTAGAAAATGCCGAGCGTTTCGGACTGGCCCAGCTCCACCAGCTCCGGGGACGGGTGGGGAGAGGAAAGCATCAGTCCTACTGTATCTTTGTCAGCGGTTCGGACAGTCCGGAGACCCGGAAGCGCCTGGAGATTTTGAACCGGTCTAACGACGGCTTCTACATTGCAAGCGAAGACCTGAAACTGCGGGGTCCTGGGGAGCTCTTCGGTATCCGCCAAAGCGGTCTTCTGGAATTTAAGATAGGAGATGTTTTTACGGATGCCGGAATCCTTAAGGCGGCCGGTGAAGAGGCGGATAAGCTCCTCCGGGAGGATCCGGGCCTGGAACAGGAGGAGCATCAGCTGCTTAAGAGGAGGCTTACCCGGTATCAGCAGGAAGGGCTTGCCAAGATGAGTCTGTAGCGGGAAAATGAGGTGGCGGAAATGGTGCGCATAGGGGTTTGCGATGACGACGCTTGGGCGGCGGCAGCACATAAACAGATAGCAGAAGAGTGCTTAAGGCAGAAGGGCTGTGCCGGGGAGGCTTTCCTTTATACGGACAGCGGCAATCTGCTCTACGATATTGAGGAGGACGGGTTTTTCTTTGACCTGATTTTGCTGGATATTGAGATGCCGGGGAATACGGGCATGGAAATTGCGGAAAGAATCAAACCCTTTCTGCCGGATGTGAAGATTATTTTTATCACTTCCCATATAGAATATGCCATTGACGCTTTCGAGCTTTCCGTTTTCCGCTATGTGCCAAAGGAGGAGATAAGCAAGCGGCTGCCCGCAGCCATAGGGGATGCGGTGGAACTGATCCGGCTGGAAGAGGGAAAAGCTTACACCATCCGGACCAGCAGCCGTTATGAAAAGATTCCATACAGGGATATCTACTATATTGAACGTGACGGGAAAAATGCCAGTATTACCGCTGCAGGGGGAGTGTCGAAGGTGCGGAAAAGCCTGCAGCAGGTTTACGGGGAACTGGAGGGGGAGGAATTTATTTATATTGACCGGGGCTGCATCGTAAACATGATCTATATTATGCAGATCAAAAACAGTACGGTGGTTTTGAAAAACGGCGCCGTCCTTCCCATAAGCCGTACCCATCTCCAGGAGGTAAAGGAGCAGATTAACCGGTATTGGGGGGAGCACATATGAGGTCTTTCTTTCTCTTCCTTTCGGCTGCCGGTGCAGGAGGGGTGCGGGGGCTCGCCGGTTCCATCCTCATCTCCAGTCTGCTTTCTGTCCCGAGGCCCGGGCGAAAAGGCATCTTTTCTCTTTTAGCCGGAATGGCTGTGATTTCCCTCCTATGCACTGGGGGAGGACTGCCGGATTTCTGCCCCATTCTATTGGAGACCCTTCTCCTTGCCCTCTGGGCCGGCCGGTTTCAGGGGGCGGATACCAGAATGAGCCTCTTTGTGGGAACCTTCTACGAGATTGGGGTTTCTCTCTGGCAGTTTTTGTCTGCCGCAGGGCTTGGCCTGCTCTTGCGCTCCGGGTCTTTCCCGGACTTGGAAACGGGAACGGGCCAGGGGGCAGTCTGGCTTCTGCACATATTCCTGGCTGCCCTGGCCTGGTATCTCTGGAAACATCCCGGCATAGGGGAGAAAGAGGGCTTCCGGCTGGTTTCCGTAATTGTCCTGGCCGGTTTCCTTATGGTTGTGACTTTATCCCAGCAGAGGTTACTTCCCATTGCGGATGACATCCTTTCCATGTGGACCATTCTGTCAGTGGTTTTAATGATGGCTCTTCTGGTATTCCACATAAACCGGCAGTACGAGTTTGAGAAGGAGGCAGCCAGATTAAAAGCTGAGCAGGCGGAACTTTTGGAGCGGGACTATGTTGCCCTGAACCGCGCCTATGCAGTTAACGCAAAGCTGTTCCACGATTTCCACAACCATATAGGCGTGCTCCGCCGGCTGCTTCTGCTCCAAAAACAGGAGGAAGCCATCCGGTATCTGGATGAACTACAGGCTCCGGTGGAGGAAATGACAGATACCCTTTGGACCGGAGACGAGACGGTAGATTATCTCATCAACAGCAAAGCCGTGACGGCCAGGGAGAAGGGCATCCGTTATGAAGTGGAGGTGGAATTTCCCCGGGGGACCAATCTGCAGAGCGCAGACTTATGCGCCATCCTGGGAAACCTGCTGGACAATGCTTTGGATGCGGCAAAACAGGTGCCAAAGTCCCAGGATCCTTTTGTCCGGCTTGTCATCCGCCGCATCAACCATATGCTGGTCCTAAAGGCGGAGAATAACTTTGTGCATGCCCCAGCCGAAGAGGCCGGTGTGCTGAAAACATCCAAGGAGGGAAACGGGCTCCACGGCTGGGGATTAAAAAGCGCCCAGACTGCGGCTGCAAAGTATGACGGCCTGGTACGGACTTCCTACACGGAAAGGATATTCACCGCTGTTGTCACCTTGTCTTATCAGGGTATATCCCCGGAATAAAGCCTCCCTTTTAGGCTGCAAGAAGTGTAAAAACATCTTGCAGCTTTTTTCGCGGCCAAAAACCTGCTGTTTGCGGACATTTGCGCAGAGGGGAGATTTGAGAGCTATGATATAGACACAACAAACAAACAGCAAACAGGGAGGTAGAAACGATGCGTCATGTTTATATTCGTGGAATTATGGGATTGGTCTGGCTGGCGGCTGCTGTTGTAAGCGGTTTATCCGGACGTTTGGAGTGGGCAAGCTTTTATATCCTTCTGGGAGGCCTGTTCCTGTACTCTGCATATGAATCATGGAAAAAAGAAAAAGACAAAGACGGAGGCCGGTAAGATGAGAGAGGCGCTTTTGGAAGTTCACAATTTCGATGCCTGGTACAACAGGGAGAAAAAAGTATTGTCAGGCTTTTCCCTGGATCTTAGGGAGCATGAGGCAGTGGGGCTTATCGGGCTGAACGGAGCAGGAAAGACAACCTTTCTAAAAGCCCTGTCAGGCCTCATGCCCACCTGTTCCTGGGAAAGCATCCGGTTCCGGGGGCGTCCTGTAAATCTCCGGGACCGGGACTTTAAGCTTTGCCGCTATACGGTATTTTCCGAGGACGATTCCTTTGCCTATTTCACCTTCCGGGAGTATTTATCCTATGTCTGCGCTGCCTACAAAAAAGAGCCTGAAGAGGTGCCGGAGCTCCTGAAAGGATTTCATTTCCAGGACTATGAGGATACACTGCTAAGAGATCTCTCCACCGGCAGCCGGAAAAAAGCCTTTCTTATTACCGCATTTGCATTAAAGCCGGAACTGCTTCTCCTGGATGAGCCGGTGAACGGCCTGGACTTTGAAAGCACAGAGTATCTTTACCGGCAGATTGCAGATTACAAAAAATATGGAACCGTCCTGTTTTCTTCCCATATACTGGAAAGCATCACCCTGACGTCGGACCGGGTGCTTGTGCTGGAAAAAGGACAAATCCGGCAGACCTTTGAAGGCGGACAGATACATGCCGCAGAGATCCGGGAGGCCCTCCATGACAAAAATGATTTATAAAGCATTTTCCAAAAAATTCTTCGGTGCAAAGTATGAGAGACTGCCCCGGACGCTGCTGATCTGCCTTGTGGTGTTCTGGGGGCTGTACCTGAGCCATATCCGGGTGCAGATAGCCCCCTTTATATTTTACCTGATGACAGGTACCTTTACCGCAGGCGTCATGTGGCAGGCCCTTTCTTCGGAAGACAATGCTTCTTTTATGGAGAATCTGATGATGCTTCCCTTTGGCCGGCGGGATTTTACCCTTTCCTATATAGCAGCCCTGGGCACCTATGTGCTTTTCACAAAGACCGGAATGCTTCTGGCAGTTTTGCTGGCAGTAGGGAACTGGAAGCCGGCAGAGGTTTTTACGGCCCTTCTCTGGGGAGTAAACGGAGTTCTTATGACTGCCGGCCTTTTTCCCTTTCGAAAATATTGGTATGCCAAAAGCCTCTGGGTGCTTCTTTCACTGGCTCTTGTTTTCTTCTTCGGGAACCGCTCCTGGTTTGCGTTACCCCTGGCAGCAAACGGCATCTTGGCCTTTCTTTTGCTCCGGCAGGCAGAGGGCTATTCCTTCTACCTTCCCCGGAGGGAGAAAATCTGCCGGGGAAAGACCCATAAGGGCTGTTCCGTATGGAGGTATCTCTTCCGGTATCTTACGTGCCACAGAAATTATTTGGTGAATACGGCCGTCCTGTGGTGCATGGCCCTACTGCTTCCCCTCTTTATCGGACAAAGGGAAAACCGGTTTGCGGTTCCCATGGGCTTTGCCCTGCTGTCCATGAATACGCCCATCTGTATCCTGCTGTCCTGCGATCCGGCTTTGGAGCAGGCCCTTCATTCTCTGCCCGGCCAGAAAAAAGCTTTCTGCCTGCCTTACTGCCTGTTTATTTTTTTATGTAATCTGACGGCGGATGGGATTTTCCTTTTCAGCCTGCAGGTTCAAAAGGGAGGAGTTGGGATCCCCATGATTGCCTCCGCTTTCTTTTTTGCCTTTCTGAGTGCCGCCGGCTCCGTACTCTTAGAATGGTTTTATCCCATCCGGAAGTGGAAGATTGAAAGCGACCTGTGGCATCATCCCAGAAAATACGCCGTGCCCTCGGTTATGCTTTTGCTGGCCGCCGCATTTGCCCTGCTGCTGAAGGAATAAAAACTGCCGGTCCCCCACAGATTTATGAGGGATCGGCAGTTTGTCTGGCTAAAAACCGGTATCAGGATGTTTCTTCCGGTTATTTCCCGGCCATCTGTCTTTCCTGGGCCTCGATCATTTTCTTAACCATATAGCCGCCTACGGAACCGTTCTGCTTGGAAGTCAGGTTTCCGTTATAACCGTCTGTGAGAGGTACGCCCAGCTCGCTGGCAACCTCATACTTGAACTTGTCAAGGGCACCCTTTGCCTCCGGTACTGCTGCGGTGTTAGAAGATTTACTAGACATAATAAACGCCTCCTTACTGCAGATTGCCTGGTAACTCTTTGCAATCTACTTCTGTTGTTGTTTGTTACGAGAATAGTATGTGAGGATTTTAAGGGAATACACTGGCAGTTGCTTGCTGATTTGATAATTTTTGACAAAATCTTTACGGAACCTAAGAAAGCGGGTATACTATAGAAGAAATAAAAGAGGGAGGGAAAAGATTTGAAACAGAATAGGAAAAAACGGATCCTTGCCATGATTTTGCTTGTTTTTTTGGCGGCCCTGTCTCTTTCTCCGGAAGCGGTACAGGCCGAAAGGGAAAATTCCGGCGAAATTCAGGCAAGACTGTGCACACTGTCCGGGGAAGCTATGGAAACTATGAAATTCGGCCGGTTCGCCTGCCTGGAATTTGCCCTTCCTCAGGATCTGGAGGTCAAAATAGAGCTCTGCCTGCCAAATTACGGGGAACCCCTTGGCTGTCTCTACGGAGTTTTTTACGGGGAACATTTAAAAAACCAGGGAAGCCGGGGAATGCCGGATTATGAATGGAAACGGCAGATGGAGGAAGAGGAACTCAGGTCCGGCCTGGAGACCCTTTCCCTCCGGGGCTTTTATGAAAAAACGGAACGGCTTTTCGGAACCGGCCATCCTTTTTCCAATTACCTTGTCTGGAAAGGACAGTATGTGCCCAGGGGTGAGTCTTATCCCAGATACATAAAGCCGGGCAGCTATGAATTGCGGATTATGCCTTTGGATACCAGCTTTCGTTCCCAGGAGGTAAGGATTCCCCTGACGGTCCGGGGAGGGGGAGAAGAGGGGATTTTGACAGAGGAGGATGTGCAGGCGGTTCTTGACCGGGAAGAAAGCGCTTTCCCCCTGGAGCATATGCACGTTCTGGATACTCTGGCGGAACATCGAAACTGCCGGGTGGATCTTAGGACCGGGGAGCTCTTGTGGCAGGACCTGGATATCCGCACCGATGAAGAGGGCGGCCTTCCCTTTGCAAGATTTCATCACGCCGGGCAGTACTACAATGACCAGGGGTTAAATATCGCAGGCCTGGGAGATCTGTGGACCCACAGCTATTCCTACTTTGCGGATATATACCGTATGGACATTGACATCTACCTTCCCAAAGGAGAAATTTTAAATTTCCAGAAAGTATACCGGAAAGGCTGGCAATGCTTTGGGGACAGGCCGTATACCCTGGAGGAAGGGGAAGAGGGCTTTATTCTGAGAACTCCTGAGGGGGATAAGATTACATTTAATGACAGCGGACAGGCTTCCCGGATTCTTAAGGCGGACGGGAGAGAGCTTCGCCTTTCCTATGTATCGGACCGTCTGGTCCAGGTTTTCTCGGATACGGATCGCCTGTTTTTTTCCTATGATAAAGAACGGCTGGTGAAAGTAACCAGCGATTTAGGGGCAAAGGTGGAGTTTTGTTATCAGGGAGAGAGCGGGAACGTGGCGGAAAGCCTCCCGGAAGACGGCACTTCGACCCGTTATGAGTATGACGAAAAGGGACAGCTTGGCAAAGTCTGGAGGGGTGCCGGGGATCTGGAGATGGAGGTCTCCTATGGGGAATACAGCAACATCACCGGACGGGCCAAGGCGGAGCTTTTAAGGCTTCCCAAGGAAGATCTCCAGCTGACTTTTTCCTATGAGGACAGTGAGAAGATGAATATCTGCCGGAAGAAAGGCGGAGGCGCCCTGGCTCTTGCCTACGGGGAAAATTACAGTTCCGAATATGCGAACGGCACCTGGATGCTTTTCGACAAGGACGGACAGCTAATGCGATCCTCGGATCCCACCGGAAAAACCACCGTCTATTGATATGCTTCATGCAGGGATTCTGTCAACCGGAATACTCCGGTTCGTAAAACAGGGAATGCTGGCGGCGGACCCGGTCCCGTACTTGTCCCAGGAAGGGCTCCGGTCCCAGAATCCGGATAACCGGTCCAAAGGATAAGAGTTCGATCAAAAGCTCCGTCTCATCCGAAGGATCATAATAGATTTCGCAAAGCCAGGTATCCGTCTCCGGCTCGTAGACCGTCTGCTTTTCGTAGTTGGCAAAATGGAGCATACAGCGCTCCAGGGCATTGCGCTGCCGGGAAATGCGGATGCGCACAGGTTCCGGGGCTTCCTTCTGGAAGCCGGAAAAATCCCAGGAAAAGTTTGCGGGAACCGGGGTTTTGGAAGGATGGCAGGCCCGGACCCGGCCCAGATTAAGGACACAGGGAGAGCGCAGTTTCCCTCTGGACAGGGATACCCCCAGCAGGCGGAATTTATCGTCTTTGGGAGAGTATTGGAGGCGGCAGGGCAGAAGCTCCAAGGTACTTTCCCTTCCCTTTCCGCTTTCATAGGCCAGGAAAAGGGGCCGTTTATCTGTCATAGCAGCCAGAATCACCCGGAAATATTTCCGGTATCCGGAATCTCCATAGGGATCGCCGTCCGAATAGCGGTCAAAGTAGTGAAAGTCTTCCCACAAAAATAACGGCTCTGTATCCCACAGCTCTTTTTCCAGAGCTTTCAGGTCTTCCTCCCCAAGAAAAAGCCGGAAACGGGGATCCGGGAGAAGGGCTTTCAGCCAGGATTTCTGAAGCTTGGTCAGGGGAAGCTTTAAAAAATCATCCCGGCCTCTGCTTTCTGCCGTACCAAGGGCAGAAGAAAACCTTCCCTTGTCCTGTTCTTCCAGAAGAGAAGACCAGGGCCCTTTCGTCAGTTTAGGCACAATGGCCAGAGCGCTTTCCAAAGAGGCGTTCCTTAAGCAGATTTCTTCCATTTCTTTTTTCGTCACAGGAGCCTTCCCGGCTTCCAGGAGAATTTTGCGGACTGCCTGAAAATAGGAGCCGTAGATTTCCTCAAACCATTCCATTCTTATTCCCCTCCATACATATGGTACATGATTTCCCAGTCTGCCGTAATCTTTTCCAAAGCTGCTTCGTTGGAGCACTGGAGATCCAGAATGCGCCCGGTGAAGGATTTCACCCAGGAGAGCATCTCATTGGCATCAAAAAAATTCCCCGTGTAGAGAAAGGTGTTTTCCCGGATTTTTAAGAGTTCCCCGCCCCGTCCCTCCCGTTTCAGACGGTTCAGCACATAATCCTCTCTCTTTTCGTCAATGAAAAGTTTCATACACAGGGTTTCCCTTCGGCTTGGTCCGCCAAAGGAGACACCCCAGCAGAAGGGAAGGTTCCGCCTTAGCTTCCTTTGGATCTCATCATAGTCTGGGAAGTGTTCCAGGACTTCTACCTTGGAAATGCTGTCTAAGCGCAGATTCTGGAATCGCCGTCTGGGTTCCAGATAGAGGCAGAGGTAACGCCGTCCCGTCTGTGTGCTCACAAAAATCTTTAAGGGAACCCCCGTC
>CAJUMM010000105.1 GCA_910586955.1 uncultured Lachnospiraceae bacterium
GCTTGGACTGCTTACGGCAGGTATGGGAGTCTGGTGCGGGTTTGTGAAAAATCCCAGTTTTTTCCCTGTGATTATGGCTATGTATGGGGCTATGACCATTCTGACCAGCATAAGCTACGACGAAACGGTCCATTTTGACAAGTACGAAATGACACTGCCTTTGAAGAGGAGCCAGGTAGTGATATCCAAATACCTGCTGCTGGTGATTCTGGTTATCATCGGCATTATCGTGGGATTTGCAGGGGACGCTCTGATCCGCCTGGCGGTTCCGGGGGTAGAAGGAAGCCTTGGGGAGGATTGTATTTCCATGGCTGCGGTAACTGCCTTTTTCCTGCTTGCCTTTTCCATTCTCCTTCCGGTTACCTTTAAGATGGGGGTAGAGAAAGCCAGACTGATTTTGGTAGGAATTTATTTCCTTCT
This sequence comes from uncultured Lachnospiraceae bacterium, assembly GCA_910586955.1. GTDB lineage: Bacteria > Bacillota > Clostridia > Lachnospirales > Lachnospiraceae > Laedolimicola. The sequence goes on from CAJUMM010000105.1 coordinate 421, forward strand.
CTTCGGCGGGCTGTATGCGGTCGCATCCCTTCTTGGAGGGCTGGACGGTGAAATGGTAGGGGTTATTGTGATGATGGGGGGGAGTCCGTGGCTTTTTGTAGCGGCAGCCATGGTTATTGCAGCGGCAGCGCTGTCCGTTTCCTGTATGGTTTCCGTGGGGATTATGAAGAAGAGGGAGTGGTAGGGCGGACGGGCTCAGGCTGCGCCATTCGCAAAAATGTGCCGGTGGACGGCTCAGCCTGCGCTATTTGCAAAATCGCACCGGCGGACGCTCAGCCCGCGCCATTCGCAAAATCGCGCCTGCGGCGCTTCCCGCTGCTGCGCAGCTCCTTTTGCTCATATCTTGGCGCTCCCTCAGAACGGCCATCAGTCGGTAAATTCGTGTAAACACGATTTTCCTCCTGATGGCTGTTCTGGCTGAGCTGGTGTTCATAAAATATTAAGAAATGCGGGGGTGATTTTCTTTTGGTTTTCCTTTATAATAGATGGGAAAGTACCAGGGGAGAGGAAAGAATGAGACAATGAACAGACGGCGGGGAACCAGGCGGGCCAGGCCCATGAGCAGACGGCAGAAAAAGCGTATGATGCGTCTGATAGGATGCGCAGTTTTGATGTTCTGTGCGGTGATTCTGGCAGGTGTCACCTATCTGTATCTGGGGACACAGGAAGTCCGGGCTCAGGAAAACGGGAGGAGGGAAGAGGCAAGCCTGGAACAGGCGCTTCTTAATGTCTTAGAGGAAGAAACCCAGGAGGGACTGGCAGCGGTGGAGGAGGCCCAAGAGGAGGAAGAGCTTCCCAAGGACTGGAATCTGATCCTGGTGAATAGAACCCATCCCATCCCTGATGACTATGAAGTGGAATTAAAGCCCATCGGAAGCGGCCATCAGATTGATGCCCGGGCTTACGAGGATTTTACTGCTATGATTGCGGAGGCAAGGAGTGAGGGCGTGTATATATACGTGACTTCCTCTTACCGGACTATGGACAAGCAGATAGGACTGCACAACCAGAAGATTGAGGAATATGTGCGGCAAGGATATTCCCGCTCGGAGGCGAAGAAGCTGGCGGCCCAGGTGGTTGCAGTTCCCGGTACCAGCGAGCATCAGCTTGGCCTGGCCCTTGACCTGGTTTCCTCAGAGTACCGGGGACTGGATGAAAGGCAGGAGAACACCAAGGGATTTCAGTGGCTGAAGGCTCACTGTTCCGAGTACGGCTTTATTCTCCGGTATCCCAACGGAAAGACCCGGATTACCGGTATTATCTATGAGCCCTGGCATTTCCGCTATGTGGGAAAGAAAGCGGCGGCGGAGATCACCAGAGCCGGCCAGACCCTGGAGGAATATCTGGGGGCAAAGCCTGTTTTTGAAGAGGAAGAGACAATTTAATCCCGGAAGGTGCGCCCTGTATCCTGTCTATGACAGACAGCAGGGCGTTTTATTTCTTAAAAATTTGTGAACATGCCGGGGAGGCTTGGAAAGCAAGCGGAAATATGGTAAGATGTATATAATGGAAAGCGAGGAATAAATGCGTAAATTACTGAAGAAATTTTCAAACCGCCTGGTGATTTTCGGGCTGCTGCTCCTGATTCAGCTGGGCTGGTTTCTGATATTTTTGACCAGGCTTGCCAGCTATTCCACGGGAGTATCCGTTTTATTTACGTTACTCAGCCTGGCTGCGGTTCTCTGGATTTTGAACCGGGATGAGAATCCGGCGTACAAGATGTCCTGGATTATCCTGATTCTGGTCTTTCCTCTGCTGGGAGGTTTCTTTTACCTGATTGTGGGCAACAAGCAGCCCTCCAAAGGAATGCGCCGGAAGCTGGAAGCAGAAGAACAGCGGACCAAAGGGGAGCTTAGACAAGAACCGGAAGTCCTGGAAGAGGCCGGAAGCCTGGACGGGCGTGTGGCGGGACAGTTCCGCTATGTGTCGGAGAAGGCAGGCTATCCGGTTTATAAAAATACCCGGGCCTCTTACTATCCTCTGGGAGAGGATCTTTTCGCAGATCTTTTGAAGGAGCTTGAGAAGGCGGAGCATTTCATATTTATGGAATACTTTATCGTGGAGGACGGAAAAATGTGGGGCAGCATCCTTCCGATTCTGGAGCGGAAGGCAAAAGAAGGCCTGGATGTCCGCTTTATGTACGACGACCTGGGGAGTGTGTCCCTTCTTCCCACCGGTTATGACCGCCAGCTGGAAGCCAAAGGGATCCGCTGTATTGCATTCAACCCCTTTATTCCTTTTCTGTCCCTGGTGATGAACAACCGGGATCACCGGAAAATTACCGTCATCGACGGCCATACGGCTTTTAGCGGCGGGATTAATCTGGCAGACGAATATATCAACGAAAAGAACCGCTTCGGCCACTGGAAGGATACAGGCTTCCGCCTGAAAGGAGAGGCTGTCTGGAATTATACGGTGATGTTTCTCCAGATGTGGAATGCCTTTCGCCCGGAAGATTCCTCCTACAAAGATTTTGCCCCTTTTGTCTATCATCCGGAGCCTTTTGCAAGTGACGGCTATGTGCAGCCCTATGGGGACTCGCCTTTGGACGAGGAGATTGTGGCGGAAAATGTCTATCTGAATATTTTGAATCAGGCCAGGGACTATGTCTATATCTATACGCCCTATCTGATTATTGACCAGGAGATGACTACGGCCCTCTGCCTGGCAGCCAAGCGGGGCGTGGATGTACGGATTGTAACTCCGGGAATCCCCGACAAAAAGGTGATTTTCCAGCTCACCCGTTCCTACTACCCGCCTCTTTTGAAGGCAGGGGTGCGCATTTATGAATACAGCCCCGGATTTCTTCATGCCAAATCCTATGTCTGTGATGACGAAACTGCCGTGGTGGGGACGATCAATATGGATTATCGCAGTTTGTATCTGCATTTTGAGTGCGGTACCTGCTTTTACCGGAACGAATTGGTTATGGACGTAAAGAGAGATTGCCTGGCTACTATGGAAAAGAGCCGGGAGATCTCCTTGAAAGATACCAGGCAGGGGGTATTTGGAAATCTGTTCTGTGCGGTCTTGCGGGTGTTTGCACCCCTTTTGTAAGAGAATATAAATCGGAGGAAGAGCTATATGAACGTGCTGTTTTTTTTGAAACCCAAAGGAGAGCTGGCTTATCTTTATGAAGATCATACCCTGCGGCAGGGAATTGAAAAGCTGGAGCGCAGCGGTTTTACAGCGATTCCCGTGATCAGCCGGAGCGGAGAGTACATAGGAACCATCACCGAGGGGGATATTCTCTGGACCCTCAAGAATAAATTTTCCCTGGATCTGAAAATGGCAGAGGATGTGCCTATCCAGACCGTAAGGCGCAGGATGCGGTTCGACCCCATTTCCGTCAACGCCAATATGGAAGATTTGGTGTCCAAGGCCAGAAACCAGAATTTCGTGCCGGTCATTGACGATAAGAAGATTTTTATCGGCATAGTCACCCGGAAGGATATTATTGATTTCTGCTATCAGGGTTATACCAAGGAAAAGGGAAGAGCCTAGGACAGAGATAAGCTGCTGCAGGAATATCTGCGGCAGCTTTTTTGTGGTGGAAACAGTGCTGTAACCCGGGCCTGGGAATGTTGAAAAATGATGATTGATGTGATATAATAAACCAAATACGCACCGGCGGATTGACTGAATTGTGGAGAGTGGAGATTATGATATTAGGGATTGACTTAGGGACAACTTTTTCGGCAGGAGCTTATATAGATGATAAGGGGGAACCGCAAATAGCCAGCAACAACGATGGGGGCAAACTGACGCCTTCTGTCGTTTTTTTTGATCCCGACAGTGATAACGAGATCATTGTGGGAAAAGCAGCGAAGGATAATGCGATTTTGTATCCTGAAAATGTAGTGATCGATGTGAAGAACTATATGGGCAAGAACAAAATTATGAAGGAGTACGAGGGCAAGAAATATACGCCTGAGATGATATCCAGTTTTATTATTCGCAAGGTGGTTCAGGATTCGGAAGAGTATCTTGGGCAAAAGATTGACGGTGTTGTGATCACGGTGCCTGCATACTTTACCGATGCCAGGAGGAAGGCCACGGAGGACGCAGCTGCCATTGCGGGGTATCCCTTGCTTGGTATGATTAATGAGCCCACTGCGGCGGCATTGTCGTATCAGAAGAAGCAGAATATCACAAATGAGAACATAATGATCTATGACTTGGGCGGCGGAACCTTTGACGTGACAATCCTGCATGTGGATGATAATGAGCACATCGAAGTGCTGAGTACAGACGGCTTGTCCAATGCAGGCGGACGCTTTTTTGATCAGTGCATCATTGATTATGTGAGAGATTCTATAGAGCGCAAGTATGATGTGGACATCGAAGACGAAGAATATATAGATGTTTTGCAGGATTTATATAAGGATGCGGAAGAGGCAAAGATTGAACTCAGCAGCCGTAAGACCACCCATATCATTGTCAAAGCAGGAAAAATAAGGGAAAAGATAGAAATTTCCCGGGAACAGTTTGAAACGATGATTTCTAAGGTGTACCGACGCACGGAACTGAAAATGGGAGAAGCCCTGAAATCCGCAGGACTTGAGAAGAAAGATATTGATAAGGTTTTATTGGTTGGGGGCTCCAGCAGAATTCCCTATATTGCAGAAAAGGTAGAAAATTTCATTGGCAGGGAGCCGTCGAAAGATATTAATCCCAATGAGGCGGTGGCCTTGGGAGCAGCTATTTACTCGGAGCTGTGCGGGAATCAGAATGCCCGGTTTGTAGACGTATGTTCCCACAGTATCGGAGTGGTGGTGATGAAAGGGAATAGGGAGGAAAATAATATTATCATTCCAAAAAACTCCAAGGTCCCGGTAGAGATCGAGCAGCGTTTCCTGACCATGGCGGAGAACCAGAAAAAGATTGAACTGACGGTAACAGAGGGAGAGTATCTGGAAGTGACGGACGTGACTACCATCGGAAAATTCGAGATCCATTTACCTGCTAACACGCCTGCGAAATCCCTGGTTCTGATCAAAATCGGACTGGATGAGCATCAGCTGCTCCATATTCATATTGCTCTGCCGGATATGGAATTTGAGGAAGAGTACCATATGAAGCGAACAGCCAATATGGAGGAAGAGGCCATCAAAGACGTCACGGGGATTCTCAAAGATTATACAGTCAGTTAGGAGCGTTATAATGAAACAGGCACAGTACCGTTCCCTAATGGAGCAGGAACGTTATGAGGAAATCATAGAACAGCTGGAAGAGGAACTGCGGGAGGAATATGACGAACTGTCCATGTTAAGTCTTGGCAGGGCTTACCTGGCCGCAGGGGATGAGAGGAAAGCGAGAAAAATTGCAAAGAGGTGCCACAATCTGTTCCCGGCAGGCGACTATATTATGGAAATCGAAGAACTGCTGGAAGCCGTGGAGGAGGGCCGGACAGAAGACTATCTGCGCAATCATACATATGGGAAGAACGCAGAGGCACAGGAGGAAACCGGGATACAAAACCAGCCGGAAGTACAGGCAGAATCTTCGGAACCGCCACAATTTAACAATACCGGACAGCCGCGGCACAGGGAAGATTCGGTTTCCCTTGCGGAAATGTTCGGCAGAAATCAGAAAAAAAGAAAAAAGAAACCGGTCCAGATCCCCAGAAACATAAAGGAATGCTTCGAGGGAGTGATCGGTATGGAGCATGTGCAGGTGGAACTGGACAGCTTCTATAAACTTCTGCGCTTTCAAAATGAGCGCAAAGAGAGCCAGTTCCAGGGGGAATTGTTAAAATCCACCCATTTTGCCGTGGCGGGCGCAAGAGGCAGCGGCAAGACCTTGGTGGGGGAGATCATCGGCGGCCTTTTGTATGACTTCGGAGTGCGGGCGGATAATTGCGCGGCCAGGTTGGAGGCGGGAGAACTCCTTGCCGCCTATGAGAACGATCGGACGGAAGGCCTCCGGGATTTGTTCGCAAAGCTGAGCGATATCACGGTTATCATAGAGAATGTGCAGAATATTCTGGATGACGATGCGGGTAATCCCAATATGAAAAATATCGCCGCCCAGCTTCGAAGGGTGATGTATGAAAAGAAAGACACCCTTTCCATTGTTTTGACCGGAACCAAAGAGGCGGTAACCAAACTGCAGATACTGGATGATGAAATACAGGACGTTCTGTATAGTACCATTGAAATACCCGGGTATTCCCCCGGGGAACTGCTGGAAATCGCCAAGAAAGCGGCGGCTGGGAAAGCACTGAGAATCCATCCCGACGCGGAAAAAATCCTCCTTCGCAAAATCAATATGGAATGCAGAAGCCCCGAGTTTATGAACGCCATCACCTTGAACCGTTATATCAATCAGGCGTCGGTGAAAATGGCCCGGCGGTATTATGAGGGGGACGACGATTCCGACGCAGCCAAGGTGTACCTGATGCCGGAGGACTTTGAGGTGGAGATGGAGGAGGAAGGCCTTAACGAGCTGCTGCAAAAGTTAGATAATCTCACCGGGTTAAGCAATGTAAAAGCACAGATTAAGAAAAGGATAGAGACGATCCTTATTGAGAAACAGTCCGAGGAAAAGGGAGCCCGCAGGGCAGCCGGACACGGTACCCTTCATATGCTGTTTACCGGAAATCCCGGTACCGGGAAGACCACGGTGGCCAGCCTCATGGGTAGAATTTACCAGCAGCTTGGCATTCTTCCCAAGGGCAGCCATATGGTATCCTGCACCAGGAGCGATTTGGTGGGCCAATATCAGGGACACACGGCCAAACTGGTCAAAGAGAAGGTAAAAGAAGCAATGGGGGGCGTCCTGTTTATCGACGAAGCCTATTCCCTTTGCAGGGATGACAGGGATACCTTTGGGCACGAGGCCGTGGATGAACTCATAGCGGCAATCGAAAACAACAAAGATTACATGATGGTCATTCTGGCGGGATATCAAGAAGAAATGCTGGAATTCCTGAAATCCAACCCGGGATTCAAAAGCCGTATCCGCAACGAGATCAAGTTTGAGGATTACAGTGTGGAAGAGATGGCAGTTATTTTCAAAAAGATGGCGGCGGAACGCTCTATGGAGCTGGAGCCTGATTCGGATGGGGATATCCGCAGTATGCTGGAAGTGAAGTCCAGGGTGCCGGATTTCGGCAATGCCAGAGGTGTTAGGAATCTGTTTGAGGAAGTCATCGAAACCATGAACGCCCGGCTGATCCGGATGAGCGGTTCCGGTATGCGTATCAGCGCCGCCCAGATGGATCTGATTACCAAGGCGGATATACAGGCGGTAGCAGGCCGGAAAACCGATGAAGAGAAAACCCTGGAGGAACTGCTTGAGGAATTAAACGGGCTGGTGGGCTTAAAGTCCGTGAAGGAAAAGGTCCAGGAGATGGTGGACGATATCCAGGTCAAGAAGTACATGAGGGAGAGAGGAAGGGATGTACAAGGACACGGCACGCTGCACCTGGTATTCATGGGGAATGCGGGAACCGGTAAAACTACGGTCGCCCGCCTCATTGGTAAAATCTATAAGAAACTGGGACTTTTGAAAAAGAACGTGTTTGTGGAGACGGGACGGAAAGATCTGGTTGGCCAGTATCAGGGACACACCGCCAGGAAAGTCATGGATAAACTCAAAGAAGCAGAGGGGGGGATCCTGTTTATTGATGAAGCCTATACCCTGGCAGGAGGTGAGCGGGACGATTTCGGGCTGGAAGCAATCAACACGCTGGTGGCGGAACTTGAGAACAGACGGGAGAACTTGATGGTCATTGTAGCAGGATACGCCCAGGAGATGCAGAAATTCCTGGATGCCAATCAGGGACTGGCAAGCCGCCTTTCCAATGAAATCTACTTTGAGGATTACTCCGAGGAGGAACTTTTGTACCTGTTCCAGAACATGGCCAAGAAGAGAGGGATGCGTCTCGCGGAGCATCTGGAACCGGTTATCCGGGAACGTATCCAAAAGGAGCGGGAGAACAGCAAAGATTTCGGAAATGCGCGAGGCGTGCGCAATATGGTGGAACAGGTGGAGAAAAAGAAGAACTCCAGAATTGCAAGGAAAATACAGGCAGGAATGGAATTAGAGCAGGATGAAGACATTACCATCTGCAGGGAAGATCT
>CAJUMM010000106.1 GCA_910586955.1 uncultured Lachnospiraceae bacterium
CAACGGAAGCAAGGGGCGAATCTTTGTGGTGGCCAAAGCCCAAGAGAACAGTACCCAATATGCAGACAGCATAAACGGCGTGGCCTACGAGCTGGAAATCCCCCGGCGTATCGATGCCCCTACCGTTACCTGGGAGAAAACCTGGGAATACGACCGGGCAAATCCCGTGCCGGCGGAGTCATTCCTGGCGGAGGACGAGACAAAAAGCGGCGGCCTGAACGTAAGGGTTCATCCGGATGCGGACAGCATTCCTCCCGGAGACAGCAGCCTCCTTTTGAAGGCTTATGTCTTTGAGAACCGGGAGGCGGCTGAGGACGCCCGGCTTGAACTGGAAAAGGGAACGGATCCCGGGACAATTCCCGGCCTGCTGGCCCTGTATCCGGTTCCGGCTCTCTCCGGCCTCACTCCTGCGGCCATGGTGATGGAAAACAGCCAAAGTTATCTACATACCCTGCGCCGTCTGTCCGCCGAATATGCCGGCAAGTGGATTCTCTTCTATACCCGGATCTCTTCCGGAAACGGGCAGGTCAGCTCCAAATGGACGGTAAATCCCGATACCTGGCGGCTTCCCTATGTAAAGCTGGAAAAGCCTAAGCTTTCCTCCGGCAGCCGGGAGATGGATATTGCGGCCACAAACAATCTGAATCCGGATCTTCCCCTGCAGGAAACCTGGAAAGGGGACTGCAAGGAAATCCGGTGGCAGAATGTGACGCTTGCAGACTGCTATTACCTTACGCTGACGCCCAGGGACGGGACTGTTTCGCCCCTGCAGTATAAAATAACGGAAACTGCCAAAGAGGACAATGGTCAGACCTATCTGGAGACCCGGGTTTACCGAAAAGTCCGGGGGAGTGACGGCCAGGAATCCTGGGCGGAGATACCGGCCGGCGAGACAGGCGGTATCCGTACTTTTGAGATGACGGACTATTCCATGGAGGTCTCCGGCACCTATCTTCGTTCCGGTCTGTCCGTTCCCTATACCGTAGAGGCAAACGCAAGGCTTGAGACCCTCTGGGATCCGGACGCAGGACTTACATACACCCTGACCCTGCCGGATATAGACAGCCTGCGGCCTGCAGCGGATATCACCGTGACCGACGCCGCTTTACGCCCCACGGCATCCGTAAAGATTTATGCGGATGTGGCGGAGAACGATCCCGGTAATCCGGCGAAGACCAGCGACGCCTATGTGGAGTCGGATCCTTCGTCCGTAGATCTGGGAAATTAAGACGGCGGGAAGGGAGGAGCTATGTTTCATTCCGTAAAAGCCAGAGAGGGAACCTCCCTGGTGATGGTTATCTGCATCAGTGCTTTTCTGGCGGCCTTTGCCCTGGCCATGGTCTATGGGGCGGGGCTGATGCTTTCCCGTTCCAACCGGAGGCTTAAGCAGGAGCAGAGTTACCAGCTGGCCAGGAGCTTTGCAGAGGTTTTAGAGGAGGAACTGACAACATACGACAGCTATGATGCTGCGCCGGAGAACAGCTTCTACCGGTATGCAGTAAATTTCCTGGAAGGGCAGTACGGGGAATATGACCCCGATTACCTGGACGAGACAATTTTCCACTACACCCTGGGGGAGACCCCGGCGGGGGTGGATGAAGCCCATTACGGCACCGTCCGGGTAGCCCTGTACAAGGAGGCGGGGGCGGAAGCGGAGGAGGAGATGACAGGCCTTGTCTCCCCCTACGCCGACATCAACGATATTTTAACCAAACCTATCCAGCGATATCTCTTTACGGTGGAGGTGACCTCCCGGACAGAGAAATCTTCCTTCCATTACCGCACGGAGTACCGTCAGACAGCGGTTTATGAAGTGCGCTTTACCTATGGGGACCGGCCCGTGGTCTACGACGGTTCCGCCTGGCATTATGACACCGCTTCCGGAACTCCCTGCAATTTTGACGGTACCGAGGAGATTCAATATCAGTACCTTACGGGGCGCACCCATATGAAAAGCTGTATGTTTGAAAATGCCTATCTGGGGGAGGACGGAACATGAAAATAAGACGCCTGAAATCCCAAAGCGGAGAAACCCTGGTGGAAGTCCTGGCTGCCGCCGCCGTCTTCCTTCTGATGATGGCGGTCATGCAGGGAGCCGTCTCCTTCTGTACCAATGCCCAGCACAAGAGCCGGCAGATCCGGGCCGTCAACGCACAGATCTGCCGGGATCTTAAGACCGCAGCCAATGAAACCCCGGCCGGAGAAGCCGTTTTCCGTTTCGAAGCCTCTGCTTCCGGCCAGACAGGAGGCACCGTCCTCTTTGAGGTTCCCGTCAAATTGGCAGAAAAAAGAGTTCCCTATAAACGTGAGGACGGCACCGCCGGGGAAGCAGTCTTTTATCTCTTCCGGCCGGCTTCCGGGACAGGAGGAGGTGAGGGCCCTTGAAACATTCCAAATCCGGAGAAACCCTGGTGGAGGCCCTGGTGACCCTTCTGGTCTTCGGGATCCTTATGGCTCTGATCACTGCAGTCATAAGCCCGGCTTCCAAAATCTATGTGCGGATGCAGAAGCTTCAATACGCCCAGACCATCCTGGACAATACCTTGGAGGAATTGCGGGGGCTTGCCCTGGAGGCATCCGGGAACGGCTATGTGAAAATCTACGAAACCTGTGATCCGGAGACGGATCTCACCGTTCCCGCTAAGGGAACAGGCAGGGATAGGGGAAGAGCCCTGGAATTTGTCAATACCCAGGGATATGCAGGCCTCATCTCCGCAGACGGCTGTCCGGAGACGGATCTCTATCTGGGAACCTCTGTGGCCGGTACCATTGGGGAGGGAGATATCCTCCCAGGCCGGCTTTTCACCCGCTATTACGTCCGCAGCGCAAGCTCCTCCTCCTACGATTACCAGACGGCAGAGGGACAAAAACTTGCCCGGGCCGCAGATGAATCCTTTACGGACGGCTACTACATGGAAACCTATTTGGAACTGGAATTTTCCTATCCGGAGACGCCGGACAGCACCAAGACGGAGACGGACGGAACGGTGGTAAGTTACTACTCTTACCTCTGCGCCGATCTGCGGCTCTACAGCGACCCGGAGCGCACGAAACTCCTGGTTCAGGACAGCGCTATGCTGGATTTCCGCAGCCCCATCCGGCGGTTTGACGGCCTCACCGCATCGCAAAAAGGAATATAGACGGGGGACGCCCCGTTTATAGATAAAAACCATTCAAAAATTTCAGAAAAGGAGAAAAGAAATGCTGAAAAAACTGAGACAAAACAAGAGAAACGGCTTTACCCTGGTAGAGCTCATCGTGGTACTGGTCATTCTGGCCATCCTGGCCGCCCTGTTAATCCCGGCACTTACGGGGTATATTGATAAGGCAAAAGAGCGCCAGGTGATCGCAGAGACACGGCAGACGGTAATGGCGGCGCAGACACTGGTAGATGAAGCCTATGCCAAGAAAAACATAGGTGATACGGTAACAGTGAGTGATAGTGGAGACGTTAAACCTGCCGATATCGCAGTTTTGGCTGAAGTGGAGAAATCCTGCATAGGCACTGTTACGGTTGAGAAGAAAACCATTGAAGGAAAGGATATATCCGGTGTGGTAACAGAGCTTGTTTACACAAACCATGGTAAGAAATGTACTTATAAAGCAGCGCCGGACGCAGATACAGGTGAAGAGACCTATACCGTAACTGCCGCTAATTAATCTGAAACCACCAAATCTTTGTTTAAAAGGATCGCCCATGAAGTCAACACCATCGTACTCACTCAAACACAGACAGGTGCGTTTCGTCCTCTCTGTCATAACCCTTCTGCTGGCGGTCCTGGTGGCCGGTATTCCAGGGGCATTGACCCTGATGCGGCGGGCAGACGCCCAGGTGGCCCTGGGAAATGCCAAATCCCTGCGGATTGCACTTCAGGCAGCTTCTACCCGTTGCTATGCCGCAGACGCGCCCTTTCGCGACGCCTCCCGAAAGGGCGGCGTCACGGAGGCAGTCTGGAACCAGGTTATCACAGACAGCCGGGTCCCCGGAGATTTCTGGGTGCTTCAGACCGGCGAAGACGGATATGAGGTCCAGAGCTTCCTCTATCGGGAGGGAGACTTTTCGGTGCTTTACAGCCGGGAGCCCCTCACCTATGAGGTGTCTTATCAGCAGCCCTTTATACAAACCCTGGGGCCGGAGGGGAGGGATGCGCCATGATTTTTTGTCTGGAAGGAATCCTCTGGCTGTTCCGCTTTATCCTGGGAGCCTGCATATTCAGCTTCCTGAACGCAGCGGCTCTCCGCCTGCCAAAGGGGGAAAGCATAGCCCGGGGACGCAGCCATTGCCCTCATTGCGGCAAAACCTTAACTGTCTGGGAATTGATCCCCTGTGCCAGCTATCTGGCCCTGGGGCGGAGGTGCCGGGGCTGCAAGGCCCCCATTCCGAAGCGGTATTTTCTGGCGGAGTGTACAGGCGGACTGGCTCTCGTCTGCTGCAGCGCCCGCTTTGGCTTCGGATCCTGGGGGCTTATCTCCCTTGGAGGGCTGCTGGCTTTTGCCTATTTATGCCTTCTGTTTCTCATTGCCCTGATAGATCTGGATACCCGGATCATCTGGGACCGGTTTCAGATAGGCATCGGGCTTTTGGGAATTGCCGCCTTGCGGCTGTTTCCGGAACATCCCCTTAAGGACCGGCTGATCGGCATGGTGATCGTATCCCTTCCCATGCTGGTTCTTGCCCTCCTGGTAGAGGGGGCTTTTGGAGGAGGAGATATCAAATTGATGGCCGCCAGCGGTTTCCTCCTGGGCTGGAAATCCATTGTGACAGCTATGTTTTTTGGGCTCCTGGCCGGAGGATCCATGGCCCTCCTCCTGATGGCCGGGAAAAAGCTGGGCCGCCGGGATCAGATGGCCTTTGGCCCTTACCTGGCCCTGGGCCTCTCGGTTGCCCTGTTTTTCGGTGACCCCATTGCAAATTGGTATCTTTCCATCTTATAGCGTACAGAAAGGAGTATCGCCATGGCCCGTTTCCGCTATGTGGCTAAAAATATGGAGGGCAAGGTCTTCCGGGGCCTTACGGAGGCTTCTGCCGAGAGCAGCCTGCAGCAGCAGCTAAGTGACCAGGGGCTTTATCTTATCAAGGCCAAAAGTGCAGAACCCCTGCGGGGCCGCCGCAGCCTGCAGCCTAAACAGCTCTCCGAATTTTCCAGGGAACTTTCCATCCTGCTGTCCTCCGGGATCAGCATTGTGCGGGCCCTGGAAATTATGGCCGATGAGGAGGGACTGTCCCCACAGATCCGCTCTGTCTATGCAGATATCCTAACAGGCATCCGCAAGGGCGGACGCCTTTCGGAGGCTATGGAAGAGCAGAACTGTTTTCCGGATCTGATGCTTGGCATGATCCGCTCCGGAGAGGGAAGCGGAACTATGGATCAGGTAATGAGGCGGCTCTCCCTGCACTATGAACGGGATCACCGTCTGCGGGAGCAGGTAAAGTCTGCCATGACCTACCCTTTTGTCCTCCTGGTTATGAGCATGGCAGTGATCATTTTAATCATGACCTTTATTCTGCCCCAGTTCGAAGAACTTTTCCAAGAGATGGAACAGCTTCCGGCCATAACCGAATTTCTTATGGCAGTGTCAGATTTCCTGATAACCCGCTGGTATGTGCTGCTATTGGTTCTGTGCTTTCTGGCGGCAGCCCTGAGGATTATCTTTAAACTAGGGGCAGTGCAGAGAAGTTCCGGCTATCTCAAGGTTCATCTTCCTTTGATTGGAAAGCTGAACAAAATCATCTACACGGCCCGGTTTTCCCGTACCTTAAGCAGCCTCTATTCCAGCGGAATGCCCATTGTCCAGGCCCTTTTAACAGCCGGAGAGACCGTAGGAAACTTATACATTGAAGAACAGTTTGAGCAGGCGGCAGCCCTGGTGCAAAGGGGTGTCCCTCTGTCCCAGGCTCTGGGAGAGATAGACGGCTTCCTGCGCAAGCTTTCCAGCTCCATTATGGTGGGAGAGGAGAGCGGCCGGCTGGATTCCATGCTGGACTCCATCGCCGCAGGCATGGAGGAAGAAGCGGAGGCCGCTACAAAACGCCTGGTAACACTGCTGGAACCGGTTCTAATCTGCATGATGGCTCTCATTGTAGGATTTATCATAATCGCCGTCATGCTGCCCATCTACGAATCTTACGGGGCCATCGAAGGAGCCGCATAAATGAGAAGAGAACGACAGAAGAAGGAGGAAGACCATGGCTGAAACCGTCGTCGTATTTCAGGAGGACTGCATACTGGCCGCAAGAGGAAAGGAGGGCCTTTACCCTCACCTTTCCCATGTAAAACGCATCCCTCTTTTGGGGACAGGGGATTCTTTTGCCCGGTGGGCAAAGGCCCTTTCTTCCCTTGACCCGGAGTGGAAAGCCAGGCCCGTGCGCCTGGTGCTTCCTGCAGGAATGAGTTCTACACGTGTACTTTCCATACCCCCGGGGAAAGGCCGGCAGCTTGCCGGCATGGCCCTCCGGCAGGTGGAGAACAGTTTCCGGAATGAGATTTCCGATTATTCCATTGCCTATTTTCACAAAAAAGAGGGCGTAGATCTCTGCGCCGGGGGCGGGGACGCAAAAATCCTGGAACACTTTATGGAGATCTGCGAAGAGGCGGACATTGCCGTGGCAGGTATGACTGTGCCCATGGAGGGAGAACTCCGCCTCCTGAAGCAGACAAAATCCTACGGAAAGGAGGCGGCCATATACCTTTTCTTTGAGGAGGGCAGCATGACCAGCATCCTGTTCCGGAAGGATCGCTATCTGTATTCCAGCAGGAGCAGGTTATTTGGCGAGCCGGGAACCCTGGATTTCGGTACGGAGATTGTGCGTAATATTTCCGGAATCCTTCAGTTCTATGCAGGCCGGCAGCAGGAAATGCCTATTACCAGAGTATACTACGGAGGATGCCCGGAAGAAGATTTTGAAGCCGGCCTGGAGGGCATCCGGGGACTTGGGCTGGAAGCCGAAGCTTTTCCCACAGACTCCCGGATCCTCTTCCCGGCAGGAGAGAAGCCCTCCCTGTGGCTGCCCTGTATCGGTGCTTTTATACGCAAAGGCAAGGGAGAAAAGCAAATCGATCTTTACGCAGCCGCCCTGAAAACCCTGGACAGGGCTCCTGCCTCCCAAATCATTGGGAGACATTTCCTTATGCCCGGGGTGATTCTGGCCGCAGGCCTCTTTCTGGGAGGCATTCTGGGCATCCTGAACTGGAACCTTGGAAGACAGCTTCAAAACACCCGGGACTGGATGGAGCGTTCCGATATTCAAAAAGAATACCAGGAAGCTCTGGCTCAGGAAAGCCGTCTTCAGGAAATCCAGGGAGGAATCGCCGCCGTAAAGGAAATGGAGAAGAACCTTTCCTCCTATCCGGTTCTCTCAAGCCGGATCCTGGATTCCATAGAGCAGGCCGGAGGCGGAGGAGTAGAGCTTAAGATTTCCGGCTATGACGCCCAGTCCGGGCTTCTCACCTTCCGGGCCAGCAGCCGGGAGATCATCGATATCCCGGACTATATTCTGCGGATGCAGGAAACGGGAATCTTTCAAACCGTAGACTATACGGGTTACGCCTATGAGGGAGAGTGGTACACCTTATCCCTTTCCTGCATTCTGGCAGGCAATACGGAGAAAGGAGGCGCATCATGACACTGGAACTGACAGAAAAAGATATTTTCATGCTGAAGCTGGCCTTTTCTGTGCTGGCAGCGGTTCTTTTGATCCGCTTCCTGCTTATGCCTCAGCTTTCCCGCAGGCAGGAGCTTTCCATGCAGCTTCAGGAAGCAGCTGCCGCACGGCAGGAGATGGAAGCTTCCATTTCCTCCATCCCCTCCTTGAAGGAAGCAGCAGAGCGCTCCCTGCAAGAGCTTCTGGAAGCTTCCGAAAACTACTATGACGCTATGGAAAACCGGCAGGTGGATGAGATCCTCACCGGCCTTGCCCTGGAGATGGATTTGTTTCCCGTCTCCCTCTCCATCGACGAGGCAAAGCCTGAACTTCCCGGCGCCTATCTGTACAGCGCCCTTCCGGAGACGGGAGAAGTATTTTCGGACACCTATATACTGACTGCCCGGGGAAACATGGTCCTTCTGGGAGAAGAAGAAAATGTTTTCCGCTTCCTGGACACTGTGGAAACCAAGTATCCTTCCCTCCAAATCCGTTCCGTAACGATGGCGGAGCGGACCTATTTAGACGCAGACTGGCAGGCAGCAGAGCAGATGGAGGTAAGATTAACCCTGGCGGTCTACATGTGCCACCGGAGCAGCCTGTAAAACCACGACGAAATAAGCATTGAGGTATGAAGCATTGAGCACAAATTTAAGAATCGGAGAAATCCTGGAAGAAAAAGGTTACGTAAACAAAGAGCAGATGGCAGAAGCTCTGGCCTATCAGCGGGAACACCGGGACCGGAGAGTGGGCCAGATTTTAATTGAGTTAAATTTCGTCACGGAACAGCAGGTCCTGGAAGCCCTTGCCAGCCGCCTGGAGCTTAAGATTGTAGATCCCCTCTCCCA
>CAJUMM010000107.1 GCA_910586955.1 uncultured Lachnospiraceae bacterium
GGATGTGATTCTCTGGCTGGTGGAACCCACCACCTATATCGGAGCTGGAGAGCGCCACATTGCGGAGCAGCTTAAGAAGGCAGCCGTTCCGGTGATCCTGGTGATCAACAAGGTGGATACGGTAAAACGGGAGGAAGTCCTGCTCTTTATTGATACTTACCGGAAAATCTATGATTTCGATGAGATTGTGCCTGTTTCCGCCTTAAAGGGGGACAATACCCAGGTTCTTATCCGGCAGATCTTCAAATACCTGCCTTACGGTCCCCGGTTTTACGATGAGGATACGGTGACGGATCAGCCTATGCGCCAGATTGTGGCGGAGCTTATCCGGGAGAAGGCCCTGCGCTGCCTGGACGAGGAGATTCCCCATGGGATTGCCGTTTCCATTGAGAAAATGAAGGAACGGGGCGGCAGAAACCGGGTGACGGATATCGAGGCCACCATTATCTGTGAGAAGGATTCCCACAAGGGAATTATCATCGGAAAGCAGGGGGCTATGCTGAAAAAGATCGGCAGCGCCGCCCGCTATGAGATTGAGGAGCAGCTGGAGATGAAGGTAAACCTGCAGCTGTGGGTAAAGGTGAAGAAGGACTGGCGGGACAGCGATTACTTAATCCGGAACTTCGGATATCGGGAAGGCAATGAGTAGGGCAAAAACCGCAGGTTTTCATTTGTCAAGGCCTTTTGCCACAAAACCTGCTGGTATATTTTTAGCAGGATAGGAACCGTTCCCTGGGAGAAGCTAATCATGTGGACGCAAAGGCAAACGTGCCGGACCGGAAGCGTGAAATTCCAAGTTAGAACAGGGGCGATGGCAGATGACATGGGAACGGTTTGAACGGACGGGAGCGGTGGAAGACTATCTTCAATACCGGGGTGTGGACTTTAGGCTCCCTGGGGCCGGAGGGCCGGCTGCTGCAGATTCTATGAGAACCCAAGGAGCGGCAAAGCATGGGACAGTTGATAACAGTGACGGGCATGGTGCTGGCTGCGTATCCGTACAGCGACTATGATAAGCGTCTCGTTGTGCTGACAAAAGAGAGAGGGAAAATAAGCATGTTTGCGAAGGGAGCCAGGCGACAGAACAGCTCTCTTCTTGCTGTGTGCAGTTCCTTCGTCTTCGGGGAGTTCTCCGTTTACGAGGGCCGCAGCTCCTACAACCTGATGCAGGCGAAGGTGAAGAATTATTTTACGGATTTGAGCAGGGATTTTACAAAAGCCTGTTATGGGTTCTATTTCTGTGAGCTGGCAGAGTATTATACCAGGGAGGCAAACGACGAGCTGCCCATGCTGAAGCTTTTGTACCAGTCCCTGCGGGCTTTGGAGAACCGGAGCATTCCCGATATGCTGGTCCGCTACATATTTGAACTGAAAACCCTGGTCATAAGCGGGGACTGCCCGGTGGAGTTTGAGGAGCAGGAGGCAGGGGAATCCACTCGTTATACCCTGCAGTACATTGCAGCCTCCCCTGTGGAGCGCCTGTACACTTTTACGGTTTCTGAGGAGGTTTTAAAGGAACTGGGAGGAGTTCTGGAGCAATACCGGAAGCTTTATATGGAGGGAACCTATAAGTCCCTGGAGATTCTGGAAAGCTGTACTTGAAAAAAAGGACAAAAGACGATATACTATATGGGTAAATTTTGGGAGGAAGAGAGTATGAAAAAATTAATCCATATCTGCCTGTGGGGGCTGGCTGTTTTTTGTCTGGCAGGCTGTTCCAAACCCATTCCCGATAAGACTACGTTTTCCCTGGATAAGACGGGGAAGATCACCTGTACGTATGTGGAAGACTTTTCGCAAGACTTTTACGGCGGCATCGACGTGGAGGGTGAACTCCAGGCGGAAATCGAGGCGGAAGTGGGAGATTACAACAAGAAATTCGACACGGCCCATCTGAAACTCCAGCTGTTCCAGCTGGAAGAAAAGACGGGGAAGATGCAGCTGGTATTTGACGAAGCCAAGTATTATGCCGATTACACGGGGCTTGGCCTCTTTGCGGGCACAGTGGCGGAAGCCAGGGGCGCCGGCTATGACCTGGATGGAGAATTTATAGATGCAGAGGGGAGCCTTACGGATTTAAGCCTTCTTGCCAATGGGGAGCAGGCCAAAGTCCTGATTCTGGAGCTGGACGAGGTCATGGAAGTGGAAGTCCCCGGAAAAGTGCTCTGCGTGACGCCTCCTTCCAATGTGGTGATTGCGGGAAAGAATGGGGTCTCCGTCAGTGAGGCCCAGCAGGTTTGTATTGTATATGAATAAGTTCTGCGAGGGTGCGCTGGGTGGGCGGATGCGGAACTGGAATCAAAAACAGCAGGAGCCCGTACGGCGCACAGAAGTATGAACGGACGCAGAGCGGCCGTGAATACTTCTAGTGAGGGTGCGCCGGGAGGGCGGATGCGGAACTTTAAATAGGAGAATATGAGATGGAAAAGACCATGGAAAAAATTGTCGCCCTTGCCAAGGCAAGAGGCTTTGTGTATCCCGGCTCCGAGATCTACGGGGGCCTTGCCAACACCTGGGATTACGGCAACCTGGGGGTGGAGCTGAAAAACAATGTGAAGCGTGCCTGGTGGCAGAAATTTGTCCAGGAGAATCCCTATAACGTAGGCGTGGACTGCGCTATTCTGATGAATCCCCAGACCTGGGTGGCTTCGGGGCATCTGGGCGGTTTTTCCGATCCCCTGATGGACTGCAAGAGCTGCAAGGAGCGCTTCCGGGCCGACAAGCTCATTGAGGACTACATGGAGGAGAAGGGAATCACCATAGAGGGCTCCGTGGACGCCTGGTCCCAGGAGGAGATGAAGGCCTATATTGAGGAGCATGAGATTGCCTGCCCCTCCTGCGGGAAGCATGATTTTACGGATATCCGCCAGTTCAACCTGATGTTCAAGACCTTCCAGGGGGTGACGGAGGACGCCAAAAATACGGTGTACCTGCGCCCGGAGACAGCCCAGGGCATCTTTGTAAACTTTAAGAATGTACAGAGAACTTCCCGGAAGAAGGTTCCCTTCGGAATCGCCCAGATTGGGAAGTCCTTCCGGAATGAGATCACACCGGGGAACTTTACCTTCCGCACCCGGGAGTTTGAGCAGATGGAGCTGGAGTTCTTCTGCAAGCCGGGAACGGACCTGGAGTGGTTCGCCTACTGGAAGCAGTACTGCATTGACTGGCTGAAGGCTTTAGGCATGAAGGACCAGGAGATGCGGGCAAGGGATCACTCTCCGGAGGAGCTTTGCTTCTACAGCAAGGCCACCACGGATCTGGAATTCCTCTTCCCCTTCGGCTGGGGTGAGCTGTGGGGCATCGCAGACCGCACCGATTACGACCTGACCCAGCACCAGAATGTGTCCGGGGAAGATATGTCCTACTTTGACGATGAGATGAAAGAGAAATATATCCCCTACGTCATTGAGCCCTCCCTGGGAGCGGACCGGGTGGTCCTGGCTTTCCTGTGTGCGGCTTATGACGAGGAGGAGCTGGAGGGCGGGGATATGCGCACGGTTCTACGTTTCCATCCGGCCCTGGCTCCGGTGAAAATCGGCGTTCTGCCCCTGTCCAAGAAACTGAACGAGGGTGCGGAAAAGGTGTATGAGAAGCTCTGCAAGTCCTACAACTGCGAGTTTGACGACAGAGGGAATATCGGCAAGCGTTACCGCCGCCAGGATGAGATCGGAACGCCCTTCTGTGTGACCTACGACTTTGACTCCCAAGAGGATCAGGCCGTAACCGTCCGGGATCGTGATACCATGGAGCAGGTGCGGGTGAAAATCGATGAGTTAGAGGCTTATTTTGCAGATAAGTTTCAGTTTTGAGTTGTGAGCGTAAGGTTGACGAAATTGCCAATTAGTGATAGTTTAAAATAGGAGTGTTTAAAGCTCTGTAAAAAATAACAAAGGAGTATGATTATGAATCTTTCACCACTTCAGAAAGCAAGATATGAGTATGTTCCGAAGCTTCCGGCAATGCTTAGAAACGGCATCACCGAGATTGCGGTTAAAGAAGGAAACACTACAACCAGCGCGGCGGATCAGGAGAAAATTAAAGCGCTGTTCCCAAATACCTACGGAAAACCGGAGGTTACCTTCGAGAAAGGACAGAATACTTCTGCCCCTAAGAAGCAGGTAGTCGGCGTGATCCTTTCCGGCGGACAGGCGCCTGGCGGACATAATGTGGTGTGCGGTCTGTACGATGCGCTGAAAGCCACCAACAAAGAAAATGTCCTGATTGGTTTCAAGGGAGGTCCCAGCGGACTGATTGAGGATAACTATATTGTGTTTGAGGATGCCTACATTGATCAATACAGAAATACCGGTGGATTTGATATCATTGGCTCCGGAAGAACCAAGCTGGAGACCGAAGAGCAGTTTGCGATTGCCACAGAGGTCTGCAGGAAGCACGGCATTACTGCCATCGTTATCATCGGCGGCGACGACTCAAACACCAACGCCTGCGTGCTTGCAGAGTACATGGCGGCGCACAACACCGGGGTACAGGTCATCGGGTGTCCGAAGACCATCGACGGCGACTTAAAGAACGAGGACATTGAGATTTCCTTTGGTTTTGATACGGCAACCAAGACTTACAGCGAATTGATTGGAAACATTGAGAGAGATTGCAACTCTGCCAAGAAATACTGGCATTTCGTCAAGGTTATGGGACGGAGCGCTTCTCATGTTGCCCTGGAGTGCGCGCTGGAGTGCCAGCCGAATATCTGCCTGATCTCCGAGGAGGTTAAGGAAAAGAAGCAGTCCCTGTCCGAGATTGCGGATTATATTGCGGATGCCGTGGAGAAGAGAGCGGCCAAGGGCCTTAACTTTGGAGTTGTGGTGATTCCGGAGGGCGTGGTAGAATTCGTTCCGGAGTTTTCCTCTCTGATTGGAGAGATCAACGAACTTCTCGCAGGCAGCAAAGCAGATGTGTTTAATGCGCTTCCGGACTGGAGTGAGAAGTATGCGTTTATCGAGAAAGGACTTTCCCAGGGGGCCATGGGAGTATTTGCGATTCTTCCCCAGGCGATTCAGCAGCAGCTCTTCCTTGAGAGGGATCCCCACGGCAACGTACAGGTTTCTCTGATTGAGTCCGAGAAGCTGTTTGCCGCTCTCGTAGGCGATAAGCTGAAAGCAAGAAAAGCGGCAGGAACTTATACAGGCAAGTATGCAGTTCAGACGCATTTCTTTGGCTATGAGGGGAGATGTGCATTCCCGTCCAATTTTGACGCCGACTATTGCTACTCTCTCGGTTACAATGCGTTCATGCTGATCCAGTATGGTTACAATGGTTACCTTTCCAAGGTTTCCAACCTGTCCAAGCCGGCGGAAGAGTGGGTTGCGGGCGGTATGCCGATTACCAAGATGATGAACATTGAGAGAAGGCACGGCGAGGACAAGCCGGTTATCAAGAAGGCGCTTGTGGAACTGGATGGAAAGCCGTTCAAGTACTTTGAAGCACACAGAGATGAGTGGGCGGTGGAGACTGCTTACGTATTTCCGGGAGCGATTCAGTACTATGGACCGGCTGAGGTGTGTGATGTTACTACCAGAACCCTTGCGTTGGAGAAAGCATAAGTTGGAATAAATGTTAAAAAATAAACAAAATCGGGTGCTTTAGCACCCGATTTTGTTGTTAAAATATGCTAAAAATGCCTTGACAATTTTTATATATATGTTACACTATTTATGTGCGCAGGGTTGGGTCGTTGACCACATATCCGGCGTATCTTTGCGTTTAAGGAAGATATACCGGTGAAACTATTATTCAGGAGGAAACAGTAAAATGGCAAAGTGGGTTTATTTATTTAAGGAAGGAAATGCAGAGATGCGGAACCTTCTGGGCGGAAAAGGTGCGAACCTGGCTGAGATGACAGGACTGGGCCTGCCGATTCCCCAGGGCTTCACCGTTACCACAGAAGCGTGTACGGACTATTACAACAATGGAAAGCAGATCTCGGAAGAGATTCAGAAGCAGATTTTTGACGCTCTGGCAGAGCTGGAGAAGCTCCAGGGCAAGAAATTCGGTGATACGGCGGATCCCCTTCTGGTATCGGTGCGTTCCGGCGCCAGAGCATCCATGCCGGGTATGATGGACACGATTCTGAACCTTGGCCTTAACGACGTAGCGGTGGAGGGATTTGCCAGTAAGACAGGCAATCCCAGATTTGCGTACGATTCCTACCGGAGATTTATCCAGATGTTTTCCGACGTGGTTATGGAGATGAGCAAGACCTTCTTTGAGGGAATCCTGGATGAGATTAAAGAGTCTAAGGGCGCAAAGTTTGACACGGATCTGACGGCGGAGGATTTGAAGGAAGTCATTGCCAGATATAAAGCGATTTATAAGGAGAAAATGGGAGAGGATTTCCCCCAGGATCCCAAAGTACAGCTGATGGAAGCCGTGAAGGCCGTATTCCGCTCCTGGGATAATGAGCGTGCCATTGTATACCGCCGCATGAACGACATTCCCGGAGACTGGGGCACTGCAGTGAATGTACAGGCTATGGTATTCGGAAATATGGGCGACACCTCCGGAACCGGCGTTGCCTTTACCAGAAATCCGGCCACAGGGGAGAAGGGAATCTTCGGAGAGTACCTGATCAATGCCCAGGGCGAGGACGTGGTGGCAGGTATCCGTACACCCCAGCCCATTACCAAGCTTGAGGAGGACCTTCCGGAGTGCTTCAAGCAGTTTATGGAGATTGCAAACCGCCTGGAGGAGCATTACCGGGATATGCAGGATATGGAGTTTACCATCCAGGAGGGCAAGCTTTACTTCCTCCAGACCAGAAACGGAAAGAGAACGGCTCCTGCAGCCATTCAGATTGCCTGCGATCTGGTAGACGAAGGAAAGATTACGCCGGAGGAGGCAGTGCTCCGTATTGAAGCCAAATCCTTGGACCAGCTTCTGCATCCCACTTTTGATCCGGAAGCTTTGAAGGCCGGGGAGGTTATCGGTGAAGCCCTTCCCGCATCTCCGGGAGCTGCGGCAGGTAAGGTATACTTTACCGCAGAGGACGCTAAGAATGCCCGCAAGAAAGGCGAGCGTGTCATTATGGTCCGCCTGGAGACCTCTCCTGAGGACATCGAGGGCATGCACGCAGCGGAAGGCATCCTGACCGTCCGGGGCGGCATGACGAGCCATGCGGCCGTTGTGGCCCGGGGCATGGGAACTGCCTGCGTATCCGGCTGCGGCGAAATTAAAATTGACGAGGAAGCCAAGTATTTCGACCTGGGCGGACACCACATTGTAGAGGGGGATTATATTTCCCTGGACGGCTCCACCGGAAAGATTTACCTTGGGGATATTAAGACCGTGGAAGCGTCTGTAAGCGGCAATTTCGGCCGGATTATGGCTTGGGCGGACGAGTTCCGTACCCTGGGTGTGCGCACCAACGCAGATACCCCGGCAGATACCAAGAACGCTATTAAGCTGGGTGCAGAGGGCATCGGCCTCTGCCGTACGGAGCATATGTTCTTTGAACCGGAGCGTATTCCGAAGATCCGCAAGATGATTCTCTCCGATACCGAGGAGATGCGGGAAGAGGCTCTCTGGGAGCTGATTCCTTACCAGAAGAGCGATTTCAAGGCCATGTATGAAGCCCTGGAAGGCAAACCCATGACCGTCCGCTACCTGGATCCGCCTCTCCATGAGTTTGTGCCCACGGATCCGGCAGACATTGAAGCCCTGGCAAAGGATATGGGCCTTACAGCGGAAGAGGTTGAAGAAAGATGCGAGGAGCTTCGGGAGTTTAACCCCATGATGGGCCACAGAGGCTGCCGTCTGGCCATTACCTATCCGGAGATTGCGAGAATGCAGACCCGGGCTGTCATGGAAGCTGCCATTGAAGTGAAAGAAGAGAAGGGCTACGACATTGTTCCCGAGATTATGATTCCTCTTATTGGCGACAAGAAAGAGCTGAAGTTTGTAAAAGAGATGGTTGTGAAGATTGCAGAGCGGGTGAAAGGAGAGAAACATTCCGATATCCAGTATCACATTGGAACTATGATTGAGATTCCCCGTGCGGCCCTGCTGGCCGGAGAGATTGCCGAGGAGGCGGAGTTCTTCTCCTTCGGTACCAACGATCTGACCCAGATGACCTTCGGGTTCTCCCGTGACGATGCCGGCAAGTTCCTGGATTCCTACTACAAGTCCAAGATCTACGAGTCCGATCCCTTCGCAAGACTGGATCAGAACGGCGTAGGCAAGCTGGTGAAGATGGCGGTGGAAGAAGGACGAGCTACCAGGCCGGATATCAAGCTTGGCATCTGCGGCGAGCATGGCGGAGATCCCTCCTCCATCGAGTTCTGCCACAAGGCAGGATTGACCTATGTCAGCTGTTCCCCCTTCCGGGTGCCCATTGCAAGGCTGGCGGCGGCACAGGCGGCTATTTCCAATTGATGCCATAGGAATTTGGGTACTAACAGGCAAAAGTATTGAAGAATGGCTTAAA
>CAJUMM010000108.1 GCA_910586955.1 uncultured Lachnospiraceae bacterium
CATAGGCCCACCCTTTCGTCTCTGCCCGGAATACGCCGTCTTTCATGGAAATTCCCAGAATCTCCGTATTCAGTGCCAGTTTCACTTTCCGGTATTCCGCCTCCATGCGCAGGGAGTCCGCCACTGCCGAGGCCTGATCACTGTAGGGGTACAGCCAGCCGCCCCGGTTTCTGGTGAAAATTCCCAGTTCCGTAAAAAGCCTCAGGGTATCGTGAACTCCGAAATGCCCAAGGACCTGCCCGGCAAATCCCGGCTCCCCGCCCCGGTAATGGCTCATATCCTGATCCCTGTTGGTGAGATTACAGCGGCCGTTCCCGGTTGCAAGAAGCTTCTTTCCCACCTGCCGGTTGTGTTCCAATACCGTCACCGCCGCGCCTGCCCGGGCAGCGCTGACAGCCGCCATCAGTCCCGATGCTCCGGCACCTACAATCAATACCCGTCTCATAATGTCACCAGCCCCGCCTCCAGAAGCTTCTGCAGGGACATGAGAATGCCGAACTTGGCGTGCTGCCAGGTTAAGCCTCCCTGGAAATACACGGCGTAGGGCGGTTTGATGGGCCCGTCTGCGGACAGCTCAATGGAGGAACCCTGGACGAAAGCCCCTGCAGCCATAATCACGTCGCTGTCATAGCCCGGCATGGCCCAGGGCTCCGGCGTCACATAGCTGTCCACAGGTGCAGCCGCCTGAATGCCTTGACAAAAAGCAATTACCCCTTCCGGTTTTCCAAAAGTCACTGCCTGGATAATGTCATGGCGGCTTTCCCGTCCGTCCGGGAGCACGGAAAATCCCAGTTTTTCATAAACGTTAGCCGCAAAGACAGCGCCTTTTAAGGCCCCTCCCGTCACGGCAGGCGCCAGGAAAAAGCCCTGGTAAAAGCTGGTCATTACCCCCAGGGAGGCTCCCACCTCTTTCCCCAGGCCTGGGGAAATGAGGCGGTAAGCCGCCTGCTCCACGTATTTTTCTTTTCCTACAATGTATCCGCCTACGGGAGCCAGTCCGCCGCCGGGATTCTTGATAAGGGAACCCACGCAGAGATCTGCTCCCACATCCGTGGGCTCCAGCCGCTCCACAAATTCCCCGTAGCAGTTGTCCACCATACAGATGACATCCGGCTTTCGCTCTTTGATAAAGGCCATAAGCTCCCCAATCCGCTTTACGGAAAGGGTGGGCCTGGTCTGATATCCCTTAGAGCGCTGGATGGTCACAAGCTTTGTCCGCTCATTTAATGCCTTTTCAATAGCCGGATAATCAAAGCCCCCATCCGGCAGCAAATCCACCTGACGG
Source organism: uncultured Lachnospiraceae bacterium (assembly GCA_910586955.1). Taxonomy (GTDB): domain Bacteria; phylum Bacillota; class Clostridia; order Lachnospirales; family Lachnospiraceae; genus Laedolimicola. The sequence goes on from CAJUMM010000108.1 coordinate 1,286, forward strand.
TAGGTAACGCCGTACTCGGCAAGGGAACCCTTGGAGGGCCGGATGCCGATGACCTCCTCCAGGGTGTCGTAGGGTTTTCCCACCGGGGAGAGAAGTTCATCCCCCGGCCGCAGGTTCCCCGACAGGGCCACTGCAAGGGCATGGGTGCCGCAGGTAATCTGGGGCCTCACCAAGGCTGCCTCCGTGTGAAAAGCCGCCGCATAAACCTCCTCCAGCTTCTCCCGTCCCAGATCGTTGTAGCCGTAGCCGCTGGTGGCTGCGAAACAGGCCGCCTCCACCCGGCTTTCCTGCATAGCCTTTATCACTTTCAGCTGGTTATACTCTACGGTCTCGTCAATGGCCGCAAAGCGCTCTTTCAGCGTTTCTTCTATCTGGGCGCCAAAGGCAGATACCTTGGGATCTATGCCCATTTCCCTGTATAATGTTTCCGTAACTCTTTCCCTGTTTTCCATCTTTCCAAACTTCCTTATGTTAAAATTCCTTTTTCTTTTAAAGTTTTTATCATAAAAGCCAGAATAGCCTCCTCATCGTAGGAAAAGGCGGCCTTATTAAGCCAAATCACATCCCGCTCCCTGCCAAACCAGGTAAGCTGCCGCTTGGCGAAATGCCGGGTATCCCGCTTCAAAATCCGGACTGCCTCCTCCAGGGAATATTCTCCCTCCAGATAGGCCAGAAGTTCCTTGTAGCCAAGACCCTGCATGGACACCATCTCCCGGGTGCAGCCCTCCGCACGGAGGGCTTCCACCTCCTCAAGAAGCCCCTCCTCCAGCATAGCGTCCACCCGCCGGTCAATCCGCTCATAGAGCCTGCTTCTAAGGTCATTCAGCACAAAATAAGCCGCCTCATAGGGCGTCTCTTTCTTTCGCTGCTCCCGGTTATGTTCGGAAATTTTCTTTCCCGTAAGGCGGTAAAATTCCAGGGCCCTTATGACCCGCTTTACATTGTTGGGATGAATCTCCCCTGCTGCCTCCGGATCCGCCTCCCGGAGCATCCCATGAAGGGCTTCCCCGCCCCGCTCCTTGGCCAGGCTCTCCAATTCCCTTCGGATCTCCGTGTTTTCCCGGTTTTCCGTAAAGTCAATATCATAGAGCAGGGCCTGGATATAAAATCCCGTTCCTCCCGCCACAATGGGGATCCGCCCCCTGCCATAGATCCCCTCCAGGGCTTCCTTGGCCAGGGCCTGGAAACGGACTACGTGAAATTCTTCCTTCGGATCCAGCACGTCAATCAGATGATGAGGGATCCCTTCCATCTCCTCCTCCCGGATCTTTGCCGAACCGATATCCATCCGCCGGTATACCTGCATGGAATCCGCCGATATAATCTCCCCCTCCAGGGCTTTCGCCAGGGCAAGGGAAAGCTTTGTCTTTCCCACGGCTGTGGGACCGGTGAGAATCACCAGAGGGTGTTTCATGGGACCGCTCCTTTCCAACACGTATTGCTTTATTATAGAGAATACAAGGGGGAATTGCAAGAGATACGGGAATTTTTTTATGGAAAGTATACTTGACATTTTATTCTCCCGGTGATATTCTTGGAATGTAAAGTAAACTTTCCATCAGCAAAAGAAAGGAGTACCCCATTGAAAAACCGGCTGGAAGAAATCCGGAAAGCCAGAGGTGTCACCCAGGAAGAGCTTGCCGCCTCCCTGGAAGTGTCCAGACAGACCATCGGCTCCCTGGAAAACGGAAGGTACAATCCTTCCATTCTCCTGGCTTTCAAAATCGCCCGTTACTTTCAAATGACCATCGAAGACATCTTTATCTATGAGGAGGAAGAACTATGAGACAGAAAAAGTGGCCCTATATCCTGGGAATCATCGCAGCATGGATCCTGCAGTTTATCGGAATCTCATTCGGCCCTCAAGGCTTCCGGAGCCTGGGCGGAATCTGCATCGGACTGGGCGCCTTTCTCGCCCCAATTAGTATCAACCGGCTCTACCGGCTCTCCTATGAGAAAGAGTTTCCGGATCTGGTGCATCAGGAAGAGATCGAAAAGCGGGATGAGCGCAACGTTCTCATCCGGAACCGGGCAATGGCAAAAAGCGCAAGCATCATCCGGTGGATAATTCTGGGAATTGCCTGCATCGTCTTCTTCGCAGAGGGGCCTCTATGGATCACCTTAAGCCTTATTGGAGCTTACGCTCTTGATTACTGCCTGGAATGGTATTATCTGTCCAAATACCAGAAGGAAATGTAAGCACTCAGGAACAGAAAAACGCTGTCCGGAGGCGGAAAGGCCAAAGGGACAGCGTTTCTTTTTTCTATATCTTCTTTTTGTTCCTGGGCGTACCCTCTCCAAGGGGGGTGCTGTACCCAATAAAATGATTCTGATAGAGAATCCGGAAATATTCCGTGAGACGGGGAATTAAAGGCTCTGCCTTATCTCCGTAGCGCTCCCGGACCAGATGGCTGATCTCAAAGATGGTGCGCTTTCCGTCCATCTGCTGCCAGATGAAGCTTCCGTACTCATCCAGGCTGATATGGCTGGCCTTGGGACGTTTAAAGAATTTCTGGGCCAAGCGGTTATAAAATCCCTTATTTTCCACGTGGATGACCACCAGATTCTTCTCATTCAAATCCCAGCTGTGGTCCGGCGCACATACCGGAACGTAATCCAGGTAATTCTTTCTCTGCCTTTTTCCCATCTATTTCTTCTTTCCTTTTGCTATGACACAAAGGGTTACCGTCAGCAGGGCAAAGAAAATCAGTCCGCCCAGATTGCTGTTGATGGGAGTCCTGGACAAAAAGGTGGTTCCCAGGAAATCCCCGAAGGTTCCCCCTGCCATAGGAATAATAGCAAATACGGCCAAAAGAATGCCTACCAGCCCCTCGCCTGCAATCAGGCCGGAACAGTAGAGAACTCCGTTCTCAATGAGATTCTTTTTCTCCTTCTCATCCATGTTTTTCTTCTTCTCAAATGCCCAGCGGACAATCCCACCCAGCATCATAGGCGTACTCAGATGGATGGGCAGATAAAGACCCACCGCAAAGGGCAGCACCGGGATTCCCAGAACTTCCACCACAATACCGATAAACACCCCTACAAACACCAGATTCCAGGGAAGATTTCCTCCCATAACCCCTTCCACAATCATTTTCATCAAGGTAGCCTGAGGGGCAGGAAGCTCCGTAGAACCATATCCCCAGGCTGCGCTTAAGAGGTACAGGATAGCGCCGATGGCAATGGCGGAAGCGGCAACACCTATGATCTCACCGATCTGCTGCCTATAAGGGGTTGCTCCCACAATATAACCGGTCTTCAAATCCTGGGAGGTATCCCCTGCGATAGCCGCCACAATACAGATAATGGAGCCAATGGCAATGGCCGCCGTCATACCTGCCTGGCCAACCTGGCCCGTAGCTTTCAGAATAATGGTGGTTGCCAGCAGGGTAGCAATAGCCATGCCGGACACCGGATTGTTGCTGCTTCCGATGAGTCCTACCATACGGGAGGACACGGTTGCAAAAAAGAAACCGAAAATCACAATAAGAAACGCACAAAAGAGATTTACCGGAACCGCCGGAATCAGCCAAAGCAAAATGGCCAGAACCGCAATGCTGGCAAAAATCACTTTCATGGACAGATCCTTGTCCGTCCGCTGTCCCGTTCCCGCTCCGCCTTTGCCGTAGCCTTTCACCGCCTCCCGGAAGGTACGGATAATCAGGGGCAGGGACTTAATCAGGCTGATAACGCCCCCTGCAGCCACGGCTCCTGCGCCGATGTACTTGATATAGTTGGTCCAGATAGCAAAAGAGCCGCCTTCCGCATAAAGCTCAGCCACAGTCACATCTGCCGGAAACAGCACGGAGCTGCCGCCGAAGAGCACAATCAGGGGCATCAGGACAAACCAGCCCGTAACACCGCCTGCAAACAGGTAGGAAGAAATCTTGGTGCCGCAAATATAGCCTACCCCCAGAAGAGCCGGAAGCACATCCACTCCCACGCCGGATCCTGCATAGGCCGGAATCTCATAGTGAACCTCGCTGGGAAACAGCTTTAAACCGTCGGCAATAAATTTATAAAGGGCCGCAATGCCCAGGCCTTTGAACACGATACCCGCCTTTGCGCCTCCCTCTTCCCCTGCCAGAAGCACTTCCGCACAGGCCTGTCCCTCGGGATAAGGAAGCACTCCGTGCTCCTGGACGATAAGGGCCTTCCGAAGAGGCACCATAAAGAGAACGCCCAGAGCGCCGCCGATGCCTGCGATCAGCGCAATCTCCACCAGGGAGGGGGCTTCGGTTCCCCACTCGGACGCCCACAGGAACAGGGCCGGCATGGTAAAGATAGCTCCCGCCGCCACGGACTCTCCCGCAGAGCCGATGGTCTGTACCATATTGTTTTCCAAAACGGAATCCCTGCGCAGAATCACGCGGATCACGCCCATAGAAATTACGGCCGCCGGAATGGACGCCGACACGGTCATACCTACCCGCAGGCCCAGATAAGCATTGGCTCCTCCAAAGAGCACTGCCAGGAGAATGCCCAGGATAATGGACGTAGCTGTAAATTCCGGCAAGGTCTTTTCCGCCGGAACAAAGGGTTTGAAACTGTTGTCACTCATACTCTCTCTCCTTTTTTAGAATTTCACCTCCCTTTTCCCAGGGGGCGAAACGCAAATCATAGATTTAATTATACCACAATCCGCCAGGATTTGACAACTGTTTCTATGAGAAAAACACACCGGGAAAAATCCTGCTCTTTTGATAAATATTTACCCAAGCAGTACCCTTTCCAGTTCCTTTACATCTGCTGCTAGAACCTCTGCCCCGGCCCCGGACAATTCCTCCCTGCTGCCGTAGCCATACAGGACTCCGATGCTATGCACCCCGCTCTCCCGGGCTGCCTCCACATCGTGCCTCCGGTCCCCTACCATCACGGCCCTGCTTTTATCCGAAACCTTGCACTGCTCTAAAATCTCCTCAATCATCTGGGCTTTCCGGAGTTCCTCACTGCCCATCCGCTGTCCTGCAATACCGTCAAAACAGGAGGCAAGGCCAAAATAGTCCAAAATTTCCCTGGCAGTCCCCTCCCCTTTATAGGTAGCCACATAAAGGTGTTTTCCGGCAGCGTGGAGGTTCCCCAGCATCTGCGGAATTCCATCGTAAACTTTATTTTCAAATTTCCCCTGTCTTCCGTAATATTCCCGGTAAAACATGGTGGCCTTTTGAATCTGCTCCGGTGTAAAGCCATAAAATTTTTGAAAAGATTCCTTCAGAGGAGGTCCAATAAAAGCGCACAATTTTTCCCAGCTCTCCTCCTGTATCCCAAATTTCCCCAAAGCATACCGGACGCCTCCGGTAATTCCTACGGCCGGATCCGTCAGGGTTCCGTCCAAATCAAACACAATTCTTTCGTATGTCATACTTCCAGTCCCTCATCGATGATCAAATTTTCCCCGTCTGCAGCCGATGTGGCCAGATAATCGCAGCGCTCGTTCTGTTCATGCCCCGCATGCCCCTTCACCCAGATAAACCGCACCTCATGAGAAGCTTTCGCTTTCAAAAGCCGTTTCCAGAGATCCACGTTTTTCACAGGACCGGTACTTCTCTTCCATCCCTTTTTCACCCAGCCCTCAATCCAGTGCTGGTTGAAAGCCTCCGTCACATATTTGGAATCGGAATACACCTCTACCCGGCAGGGACGGTTCAAGGCCTCCAGCCCTATAATCACTGCCATCAGCTCCATGCGGTTGTTGGTGGTCCGCAGGTATCCCTGGCTGTACTCCCTCACATGAAGGGTTCCCTTGGTATCTTCATAGGTCAGAATGGTCCCGTAGCCGCCGGGACCGTCAGGATTTCCCCTGGCAGCCCCGTCCGTATAAATCTTTACCAGCATATGCCTCCTCCGCTTTTAAGCTACGTCCGAGGTACAGTAAGGACATTTGTCCGCTTTTATATGGATCTCAGACATGCAGTGGGGGCAGACTTTTGTTGCGGGCTTCTCCGGAGCAGCCGGCTTTTCCTGCTTCCGGTGCAGCTTGTTCATCTGCTTCACCACCAGAAAGACTACGAAAGCCGTAATCAGGAAATTAATCAGTCCCGTAATAAAGCTGCCGTAGGCTATGGTAGCCGTGGCTTCCTTGGCCGCCTCCAGGGTGGCGTAGGAATTGCCGTCCAGGGCGATAAACATATTGCTGAAATCCAGCTTTCCCGTAAAAATACTGATAAAAGGCATGACAATGTCATTTACCAGGGCACTAACCAGGGTATTGAAGCCCCCGCCGATAATAACACCCACTGCCAAATCGATCATATTGCCTTTCAGGGCAAACTCTTTAAACTCTTTTAACATGCTGTTTCTCCCTTCTTTTACAAAAAGGGGCCGCCGCAAAATAAGCCCTTGGGCCTTCCTATCCTTGGATATCGGGAATGCCTCTGCTGTCTTATTCTGCAACAGCCCCTTGTATCTTAAGCAAACTGCTTTAAATCAAAAAATATTTAACCAGGAACAAAATGGCCAGTATGTACATAACCACGCTGATTTTCTTCTCCTTGGCCTTTCCGGAAACCAGGTTGAGGACCACGTAGGAGATAACTCCCATGGAAATACCCTCGGAAATGCTGTAGAAGAAGGGCATAGCTGCAATACAGATAAAGGCCGGAATCCCTTCCGCAAAATCGGTAAAATCAATATTTCCCACCTGATTTACCATATAGAAGCCCACTACAATCAAAGCCGGAGCCGTTGCAAAGGACGGAATGGCAAGGAAGATAGGAGACAGAAGCAGGGACAGGGCAAACAATGCCGCCGTAGTCATGGCTGTAAGGCCCGTTCTTCCGCCCTCGGAAACACCGGAAGCACTCTCTACAAAAGTGGTAGTAGTGGAAGTACCGAGAACAGCACCTGCCGTGGTGGCTACAGCGTCTGCCATCAAAGCACCCTTGATATTGGGAAGCTTGCCGTCCTTATCCAGCATGTCCGCCTTGGACGCCACGCCGATAAGGGTTCCCAGGGTATCAAACATGTCCACAAACAGGAATGCAAAGATAATCACTACAAACTCCGCCAGGGGAATAGCAGTAAAATTAAGCTGTGCAAAAATCGGCGCAATGCTGGGAACGGAA